>CAYZQP010000272.1:0-5152 GCA_964480545.1 uncultured Mesorhizobium sp.
AGGGCATCACCCGGACCGGTGTATGGGCAAATCGAGCCCGGTGACGGTGTGCTGCCGCCACCGGGTAGATCAGAACCCCGCCACGCCCGGCTACCAGCCAGCCACGGCAAACTCCCCGATCAACTGTTGCTGTACTCTCAAAAGTTCCATGCCGAACGCCATACACCCGCCCGGATGGATTGAGTGTATGGTGTCGATCAGAGGCGGCAATCACCCGTTTGGGTGGGAAACTCAGATTAGTCCGGCCTGACGCGCCTCTTCAGCAAGGTTTTGCCGGGGGCGCGGTCCGATTTGCTGAATAACCAGGCCCGCTGCAAGCGAACCCAGATCGCCGCAGCGCTTGAGATCGAGGCCTTGCGTATAGCCATACAAAACGCCCGCCGCATACAGGTCGCCCGCGCCAGTCGTGTCGACGACTTCCCTCACTGGCAGAGGGGCGATTTCGAACGTTTCATTGCCGTGTATAATCACAGAGCCTTTGCTTGAGCGCGTGACGCAGCCGATGCGGCAGTCCTTGCGCAACAGTTCCAGTGCCTCATCAAAGGATGAGGTCTCGTAGAGCGATTTGATCTCGTGGGAGTTGGCGAAAACGATATCGACCGTGCGCGAGCGCATCAGGTCAAGGAACTCGTCGCGGTAACGCCCGACGCAGAAAGAATCTGACAGCGTCATCGAGACCTCGCGTCCAGCCGCATGTGCATGCTTTGCGGTGAGGCGGATGGCATCCTTGGCGCGGGGCGGATCCCAGAGATAGCCTTCAAAATAGGTGACCTTGGCACCGGCAGCCTTCTCTTCCTCGACATCCTCGGGACCAAGCTCGACGCAAGCGCCGAGATAGGTGTTCATCGAGCGTTCGCCGTCTGGTGTGACGAAGATCATCGAGCGCGCCGTTGGCGGATTGCCGATCAGCGGCCTGGTGTCGTAGGCAACGCCAATAGACTGGATGTCGTGTGTGAAAATCTCACCCAGCTGATCCTGGCTGACCTTGCCGAAATAGGCGGCTTTTCCGCCAAACGAGGCAATACCGGCACAGGTGTTGCCTGCACTACCCCCCGAGGCCTCGATTGCCGGCCCCATCTTTGAGTAGAGGCTGACGGCCCGTTCCATATCGATCAGGTTCATGGCGCCTTTGATAATGCCATTGTCGACCAGGAACTTCTCGTCGGCCTGCGCGATGATGTCGACAATGGCATTGCCGATGCAAAGAACGTCATACTTGGACATGGGTACCCCGTGAGCCAGAAATCTGCGCCCCTCTAGCCCGTCAGGGCCGATTTGCCTAGAAAAGAATGTCTCCCGGTTTGATCGCTCCAGTACTGGCAGGTAACTCAATCAAGGTGATTTCAGGCAAGGCGCGATGCCAGATAAGGCCGCAGCAACTCGAGATGCATCGTTTCGATGTCCTTCAGCATCGGCTCAAACTGTGACTTTGAACTGCGCACAGCAGCCGACAGGCAGGCGTGCCCCATATCAAGCATGAGCAGTCCGAGACGGTCCGCAGAGGCATCATCCAGCGCCGGGTTTATCGCCTTCAGCCACTGCGCATGCATGCTGACAATCTGCGCGTCGTGGGTGCGGACAATCTCCTCCAGACCGGCCTTCGTGTACATGGAATTCACGATGGGAATGAGCGCGCTATGCGCCTTGTAGAGGCCGCCAAGCCGTTGAACAAACGCGTGTATCTGCTGCGCGAACTCCTCCCAACTCATTGGCGAGGGATCATTTTGCGCCGTTGAGATGCCTTCCGGGAACTCCGATAGCCACCGCCGCGCCAGCTCCAGGACAATCGCGTCCTTGTTTGGAAAATACTGGTAGATCGAACCGACGGACAGCCCGGCATGTTCGGCGATGGAAATCGTCGATGCCCCCTCGACGCCTTCAGCCTGAACGATCTGCAGGGCCGAACTCAGAATCCGCTCGACCATGATCGCAGACCGCTTCTGCTGCGGCCGCTTGCGCGGCTCGACGCGCGCCCGGCGGGTCTTCTTTTCCTGCTCTGCCATCAATTCCGTTCCCGCCCGACGCCCGGACCATTTCTGAAATCCGGCGCGTTCAATTGCAATGCCTGTTGACTAATGCGAATATTATTCGCATTAATGACGAAAGGGAAGAATGATCTCGCGGAAAAGCGGGACATAAAAATCGAGGTGGAGCTTCTAATGGTGTTGGCAAACACTGACGGCGGGCAGTCCGGAGCAGATTTCGATATTCCGTCGCTCGCCGAGGCGATCAGGATCGAGCGTGCCAACGAGCTTTCCGTCTCAAGCTTCTATGATTGCGATGCCCCTGCCTCGAGCTTCCGCGCCGGAGAACTGATCCGCGTCGCACTGGTTGGCGACTACGATCTGCCGACGGACATTCGCGCCGTGCGCATCCTCTACCGTTCGACCAGCCGTAATGGCGATGCGGTCATCGCCTCAGCCTTTGTGCTAGTCCCTGCATTGCGTGCGCCGGTCGGTGGCTGGCCAATCATCGCCTGGGCGCACGGCACCAGCGGCGTCGCGCGCCAGTGTGCGCCATCGCTGATGAAGAACCTCTATTATGGCAGCGTGCTGCACGAGATGGTGCACGCTGGTTTTGCGGTCGTCGCCACGGATTATCACGGTCTGGGCTCAAGCGGACGTCATCCGTACATGGACCGCGTCGCGCAAGCCAATGACGTCATCCACTCGGTTCCCGCAGCGCAGGCCGCCGTAGCAGAACTCGGGCGTGACTGGTTCGCCTGTGGCCACTCCCAGGGCGGGCTCGCGGCCTGGACCGTTGCCGAGGCGCAGGACGGGATACGCGACCCTCACTATAAGGGCGCGGTGGCGGCAGGTGCGGCAACACACCTGCCACGGCTATTGGTTTACCCAGAAGAGGCGAAAGGCGCGGGCTACTATTTTGCCTGGCACGCCTTTGCCATCGCCACGCGCTTCCCGCAATTCGACCCCGCCTCGATGCTCTCCGAAACGGGCATGACGCACTATGACGCTGTCTGCTCGGAGGGCTGCTGGCTCTACGGTCTGGCGACCTATGCGGACGTGGATGACGTCGCGATGCTGCGGCCCGGCTGGAACCAGAACGAATGGGTGCGCCGCTTCTATCTGGAGACAGCAGCAGGCTCGTCACAGGCCCACGGGCCGATCCTAGTCATAGCCGGGGAAGCCGATACGGCCGTGCCCATCGCCGGCATTGAAGACAGTGTGCGCGCGGGCCGGGCGCATGGACAGGACATCAACTTCAAGGTCTTTCCTGGTCTCGATCACGACCCGGCAATGAACGACACGGTCGGCTTCCAACTGCAATGGATGCGCGCCCGGCTGGCCGAAAATTCACTCGCAAAAGCAGCCGCGAACCAGGCGCAAGGGGAGGATGCGAAATGACTGACAGCACCCCCATCGCCATCGACGTCAGAGGCATCGCCAAGCGCTATGGCAACGGCGAGTCCGCCGTAACCGCGCTCGACAATGTTTCGCTCTCGATCCGGCAAAATGAGTTCTTCACGCTGCTGGGACCGTCCGGTTGCGGCAAGACCACGCTGCTGCGGCTGATCGCCGGGTTCAACCATCCGAGCGAAGGCGAAATTCTGCTGCATGGCCGCGACATCGCGCAGTTGCCGCCCAACAAGCGGCCGGTCAACACGGTGTTCCAGTCTTACGCGCTGTTCCCGCATATGACCGTCGGCGAAAACATCGCGTTCGGCCTTCAAATGTTGCGCAAACCGAAGGCCGAGATCGAGGCGCGGGTCGCAGAGATGCTGAAGCTCGTGCGCATGGAGAAGCTGAGCGCACGCCGCACGAGCCAGATATCCGGCGGGCAGGCGCAGCGCGTGGCGCTCGCCCGCGCACTTGCCCCGATGCCGCAGGTACTTTTGCTCGATGAGCCCCTCTCGGCGCTCGACTACAAGCTGCGCAAGGAGATGCAGATCGACCTGAAGCGGCTTCAGCACGAGACCGGCATCACCTTCATCTTCGTCACGCATGACCAGGAAGAGGCGCTGGCGATGAGCGACCGCATCGCCGTTATGTCCGCAGGCAAGATGCTGCAGGTCGGCAGTCCGCGCGAAATCTACGACCGTCCGGCAAACCGTTTCGTCGCTGATTTCATCGGCGAGTCCAACTTTCTGGCAGCAACCGTCATCCGGCGGGATTCGAGCTCGGCGCTGGTTCGTCTTCAGTGTGGCGCGGAGGTGCTGGCGACGCTGCCAGACAGTTTCCAGCCAGCAGATGATGTGTCGATTGTGGTCCGCCCCGAGCATGCCAGCCTCGGCAAGCAGGGCGAAGGGCTGGCCGCGACGGTCGAGAACGTCGTCTATCTCGGCACGGACACGCATATCCAGCTCCGCCTTTCGGACGGCACGGCTTTCACCGTCCGGCAGCAGAACGAGCGCAACGAACAGACCTCCATTCAGCCGGGCGCGGATGCATCGATCATCATCGCCAATGGCAGTGCGCAAATCCTGAGGGACGCCGTATGACCGAGGGCAGCCGCGAACAGACACGGGTACACTGGCTGCTGTCAGCGCCGGCAATCCTCATCGTGCTTTGTGCAGCTGTAGGCCCTCTGCTGATCGTGCTGGTCTATTCCTTTCTCACGCCGGGCAATTTCGGCGGGGTTGAGTGGAAATTCTCGACCGATGCCTGGGTTGGCGTGCTGTTCCAGCGCGACATTTTTGACAACACCTTGTCGCTGGCGGATGCCAATATCTCCATCTTCCTGCGCTCGGTGAAGCTGTCGCTCATCACCACGTTGCTGACGCTGATCATCGGCTTTCCAACCGCCTATTTCATCGCCACGAGGCCCGAGCGTACGCGCGAAGTCTGGGTCTTCCTGGTGACCATCCCGTTCTGGACGAACCTGTTGATCCGCACCTTCGCGCTGCAGGAGGTGATCCGCAACGAGGGCATCATCAACACGGTGCTGCTGAAGCTCGGTATCATCAGCGCACCGATCCAGATGATCTACACCGACTTCGCGGTCGGGCTCGGCATGACTTACGTCTATCTGCCGCTGATGGTGCTGCCGCTCTATGCCTCCATCGAGCGTCTGGATTTCCGTGTGGTTGAGGCGGGCTACGATCTCTACGCCTCGCGCTGGGCGGTGCTGTGGCGGATCATCGTTCCACTGGTCAAACCAGGTATCGTCGCGGGCTGCATCCTCGTCTTCATCC
>CAYZQP010000273.1:0-2383 GCA_964480545.1 uncultured Mesorhizobium sp.
ATCCCGCGCACGCTGCAACTTGCACTGACCGGCGTGCGCGAGCTTTCGCTGATCGCCACGCCGCCGGTCGACCGCATGGCGGTGCGCACCTTCATCTCGCCCTTCGATCCGCTGGTGATCCGCGAGACGCTGCTGCGCGAGCGCTATCGCGGCGGCCAGAGCTTCTACGTCGTCCCGCGCATCTCCGATCTCGCCGATATCAAGGAATTCCTGGCGGCCGAAGTGCCCGAGCTCAAGGTCGCCACCGCTCACGGCCAGCTCCCGCCGGGCGAGCTGGACGACATCATGAACGCATTCTACGACGGCCAGTACGACGTGTTGCTGTCGACCACGATCGTAGAGTCGGGCCTCGACATCCCGACGGCCAACACGCTGATCGTGCACCGCGCCGACATGTTCGGCCTGGCGCAGCTCTACCAGTTGCGCGGGCGGGTGGGGCGCTCGAAGCTGCGCGCCTATGCGCTGTTCACACTGCCGGCGCAGAAGAAACTGACCGACACCGCCGACCGCCGCCTGAAGGTGCTGCAGTCGCTGGATACGCTTGGCGCCGGCTTCCAGTTGGCCAGCCACGATCTCGATATCAGAGGCGCTGGCAATCTACTCGGCGAAGAACAGTCCGGCCACATCAAGGAGGTCGGATTCGAGCTCTATCAGCAGATGCTTGAGGAGGCCGTGGCCGAAGTCAAGAACTCCGGCGAGCAGCTGGATTCCGGTTGGTCGCCGCAGATCACGGTCGGCACTGCAGTCATGATCCCCGACGAGTATGTGCCGGATCTGCAGCTACGACTCGCTCTCTACCGCCGCCTCGGTGACCTCAAAACCGCCGAGGAGATCGACGGCTTCGGCGCGGAACTGATCGACCGCTTTGGCCCGTTGCCGCAGGAGGTCGAGCATCTCCTGAAGATCGTGTTCATCAAGGCGCTCTGCCGTCAGGCCAATGTCGAGAGGCTGGACGCGGGGCCCAAGGGCGTCGTCATCCATTTCCGCAAGCGCGAGTTCGCCAACCCGGTCGGGCTGGTCAAATTCATCGGCGAGCAGGGCGTGGCGGCGAAGATCCGGCCAGACCAGAGCGTGGTCTTTATCCGTGACTGGCCGACGCCGGAAAAGCGCCTCGTCGGTTCCGCCGTGGTGATGACGCAACTGGCGAGGCTGGTGGAGAAGGCGGGTTAGGGTGCGTCAGGCATCGTTTCAGGGTCACGCGCGCCGTGCCTGACGCCGATGATGACGACTTCTGCGGGCTTGAGTTCATAGAAAATGATATACGGAAACGGCGATGACACAATCCGGCGCAGGCCCGGCACTTCCGTAATCTGTCCGGTTCGCGGATTTCGCTCCAGGTTTTCGGCGATCTCGCGCAACCGTGCCCGGACCTGCTTGGCACCAGCAGGTGATGATTTTGCAATGAAATGAACGATGTTTCGAATGTCAGAACGTGCTGCGTCTGTGTAGCGAACCTTCACAGGTCTTCGTTCCACATAGCGGCGACCTCGTCGTCGGTCAGATATTCACCGCGCTTAGACTGCTCAAGAGATTTGGCCAAGCTTGCCTTCTCCTCGGTGCTAAGAACGTAAATCTCTTCAGTGTTTTCCCACTCGGCCATGGCCAGCATGGTGCGTGCGATCTCGTCCTGCAGATCGTCGGGGAGCTTGCCGGCGGCCTCGACGGCCTTTTTGAACAGCTCGGTCATATCACCAATATAGACCTGAAACGGCCCTGCGGGAAGGCGCTCAGGCAGCAGCTTCCTGCTCGGCCACCTGCCGGATTGCGTCTGCCAGAGTGCCAACGTCCTGTGCGCCCATGACGGCGTATTTTTCCGCCAGCAGGAAGCACGGCACGCCGGTGACGCCCATACGTTGCGCCTGCGCGATCTCGGCGCGGACAGAGTCAGCATCGGCATCACTGGCCAGCAGCGGCTCAACGATTGAGACATCCATGCCTGCAGCCTTGGCAGCCTCCAGCAATACGCCGTGATCGCCAACGTTGCGGCCACGCTCGAAATAGTCGGCGAACAGTTCCGTCACCACGCGAGATTGAGCATCGGGTCCGGCGTTCTGCGCCCAACGGATCAGCCGGTGCGCATCAAGCGTGTTCGGCGCGACCGTAATTGCATCGAAGTCGAACGTGATCCCCGCCACTTCGCCCAGCGGCGTAATGCGGTCGTGGATTTCCTTCAGCTTCTGCTCGGAGCCGAACTTGCCAAGCATGTAGGCCTTGCGATCAAGCCCCTCTGGCGGAATCGTCGGGTCAAGCTGATAGGGTCGCCAGCGCACAGTCGCCTGAATGTCGGGCAGGGTGGCCAACGCCGTGTCCAGCCGCTGCTTGCCGATAAAGCACCAGGGGCACACGACATCGGAGATCACATCGATGGTAATCGCGTGTGGCA
>CAYZQP010000273.1:2393-5146 GCA_964480545.1 uncultured Mesorhizobium sp.
GGTTGGCAGTTGTGGGCCCGTGATCGGCGTGCGCTCCGGGTGCTGGACATGTTTCCAGCGTGCAATCCACTGGTCCGGCTTGAAGTAAAGCGGAACCACATAGGCGCCAGACAGCAGAACCCGGTCATAGGCACGCACGGCTGTCACAAAATCCTCTCGCGAACGCGCTGCAAGCATGGCCGAAATCATCGCATCGACCGCCGGATTGGCGACGCCGGCAAAGTTGAAGCTGCCGCTCGTGTCGCGGGTAGATGAGCCCCAGCGCGAAATCTGCTCGATGCCCGGTGACAGCGTGCCTGCATAGGTGAAGATCATTGCATCATAGTCGCGGCTGTTCTGGCGCGCGACATATTGCGTGGTGTCCACAGAGCGCAGCACCAGTTCGATGCCGATGCGTGCCAAGGTCTGCTTCCAGGCCATGGCGATGCCTTCGCCGTCGCTGCCGCGCAGCATGAGTTCGAAGATCACCGGCCTGCCATCGGGGCTGACCATGCGCCCGTCTTCGAGCTTGTAGCCGGCAGCCTTCATCGTCTCAAAGCCCTGGCGCAGAAACTCGCGGTCGCGCCCGGAGCCATCGGACACAGGCGCGTTCCAGCCCTTCTCGAGCACGTCTGGTGTCACGGCATCCTTGAATGGCGCGAGCAGAGCGCGTTCCGCTTCACTGGCCGGACGGCCATGCGACGACAGTTCGGAATTGTCGAAGAAGCTTTGCGTGCGCGTATTGGCTGATGACAGGAGATTACGGTTCGCCCACTCGAAATCGAAAGTTTGCGCAAGGCCAGCACGGAAACCCGCATTGCCGAAGATCGGCCGGCGCGTGTTCATCACCACGCCATACATGCCTGACGGGCGCTGGTCCTTGAACTCCTGCTTGATGATGTCGCCGCGCGTCACCGCCGGGAAATTGTACTGATCCTTCCAACGTCCGGCATTCGCATCGATGAACACGTCGACCAGCCCCTTGCGGAACGCCTCGAACATGGCGTTCTCGTCCGAGTAATAGGTCACCTTGATTTCATCATAATTGTCCTGACCGCGCTTGGTCGGAATGTCTTTCGCCCAGTAATCAGGATTGCGCCTGAAGGTGATGCTCGAGCCCGGGCGTATGTCCGCCATCACGTATGGGCCGCTGCCCACCATCGGCTTCAGGGTCGAGCGGTCGAACGTCTCCGGATCGTTGGCGTGCTTCGGCAGGATGTGGAAGCGCGCGAGGATCAGCGGCAGTTCGCGATCCGGTTCCTTGAATGTCAACCGAATGCCGCGCTCGCCCACCTTTTCGATCTTCGCGATCTTGTCGAGCGAGACCTTGAAGCGCGGATAGCCTTTTTCCTTCAGCACCTCGAAGGTGAAGATCACATCATCGACCGTCACCGGCTGGCCGTCGGAGAATTTCGCCCGCTCATCGAGCGTGAACTCGACAAAGCTGCGGGCATCGTCCGTCTCCACCGATTTGGCAATCAGCGGGTACATGGTGAAGGGCTCATCCGCAGACTGGAACATCAGCCGGTCGAACACGAGGTCGCCGAAGATCGTGTCGGTCGTTCCACGCGAGGCCGTGCCCTGCACGATGAATGGATTGACGCTGTTGAAGGTGCCGAACCACGCATAGTTCATGCGTCCGCCTTTCGGGGCGTCAGGGTTGGCATAGGGCAGGTGGGTGAATTCAGCGCCGAGCGCGGGATCTCCGTGCATGGCAATGCCGTGTGCCGGCTGGGCCAGCGTGGGTGAGGCCATCAGCAGCCCGGCAATCAGGGCCGTCCAGAGCTCACGCCGATCAAATATCATCATTCCGCCCATACGATTCGCCTGCATATCTATCATGGCAGGCAGGCGATGGCGCAAATTTGGCCGCACTCAACCTATTGCAAATCGACGTGACCGGGCTGGATTTCACTGGCCGCGCAGTGTAGAGGGCGACCCCAGTCGCAGTCATGCTGTTGCCTTATTTGGCCAACAGTTAGCGCCATAAAATTTCGGAACCTTTCAGGGGAGCAGGGACTATGACCCGTGCATTGAAAACCGCATTCGGATTATCGGCCGCAACCGCCATGCTCTTCGTAGCCCCGGCACTGGCCCAGCAAGCGGCCCAGCCGCAGATTCCCCAGGGATGGTTCAAGGCTTGTTCCAAGCAGCAGGACGTTGATGTTTGCAACGTGCAGAATATCACGACCGCCGACACCGGGCAGCTTGTTACCGGCGTCAGCCTCATCGAGCTCAAGGGCAAGGTGAACCGCAAGGTGTTTCAGGTGACCGTGCCGAGCGGCCGTCTGGTCCCACCCGGCATCGGGATGCAGATCGACAACGGGAAGACCCAGAAGATCGACTATATGATCTGCTTCCCTGACCGCTGCGTAGCCGAAGTCGTGCTGAACGACGCGCTGGTCGGCGCACTCAAGAAGGGAACTGGCCTGACGCTCACCTCGGTCAATTTCCAGAACAAGCCGAACCCGATCAAGGTTTCGCTCACAGGCTTTACCGGTGCTTATGACGGGCCGCCCGTAAAGCAGGAAGACATTGAAGATCGCCAGAAGAAGCTCGAAGAATTCGTGAAATCCAACAACGAGGAATTCGCAAGGAAATTCAAGGAAGAGCAGGACAAGGCGAAGGCTTCCAACTGAGCCTGAGTTTCCAGACTATAAACGGGGCCTCACGGGCCCCGTTTTCGTTTGGTCAATTGTGTCGCGTGAGCTTCGGCCGGTACTCGCCACTGGGCGTCAAATCAAACATCTCGCCGATTTGCGGGTGGCGGACGG
>CAYZQP010000274.1:0-5137 GCA_964480545.1 uncultured Mesorhizobium sp.
GTCGAGCGTGGTCAGGTTCTGGCCAAGCCCGGCTCGATCAAGCCGCACAAGAAGTTCAAGGCCGAGGCTTACATCCTCACCAAGGACGAGGGTGGCCGTCACACGCCGTTCTTCACCAACTACCGTCCGCAGTTCTACTTCCGCACGACGGACGTGACCGGCATCGTGACGCTGCCGGAAGGCACCGAAATGGTCATGCCTGGCGACAACGTGTCGGTTGACGTGGAACTGATCGTTCCGGTCGCGATGGAAGAGAAGCTGCGCTTCGCTATCCGCGAAGGCGGCCGTACGGTTGGAGCAGGGGTCGTTGCGGCAATCATCGAATGATGATTGACCGACCCCGTTGACTCCAACCCACTGGTGAATCAAGCAGATCGCGAAAGCGATCTGCGGCGGTGCAGGCGTCGTCGCCGCTATCATCGAGTAATCGACGATCAAATCGAAATCGGAAAGGGCGGTCTTCGGGCCGCCCTTTTTGCTGACTATGTCAGGCTTCAGGCGGCGGATGCCTTCCCTTTTCCGCAATCATCCACGACATTGACGGCGCTTTCGGGAGATTCCGTATGAGAAACCTACGTCAGGCCATTCCGGTGCTCCTGATCGCAGCCATTGTGATGGTAGCGGATGGCTGGGCACCGCAGGCTGCAGTAGCACAGAACGCATTGACCGACCTGCTGCGCGGCAGCCAGGATGCGACACCAGACAAGCGCACCCCGTTTGGCCGCGCCGAGATGCAGCTGTCATTTGCACCACTGGTCAAACAGACGGCACCGGCAGTCGTGAACGTGTACGCTTCACAGCAGCAACGCCAGCAGCGCTCGCCATTTGCCGGCGACCCGTTCTTCGAACAGTTTTTCGGCCAGATGGCTCCGCCGCGGGCTCGTTCGTCGCTTGGCTCGGGCGTCATCATCGACGCTTCGGGCATTGTGATCACCAACTACCACGTCGTGCGCGATGCGGATCAGATCAAGGTTGCGCTGGCCGACGGACGCGAGTTCGAAAGCAAGATCCTGTTGAAGGAAGAGAGCGTCGACCTCGCGGTGCTGAAGATCGACACGCCAGAGCAGCTTCCAGCGCTGGCCATCGGCGATTCGGACGCCATCGAGATCGGCGATCTCGTACTCGCCATTGGTAATCCGTTCGGCGTCGGGCAGACGACCACCAGCGGCATCGTATCGGCGCTGGCACGCACGCATGTCGGTGTCTCGGATTTCGGCTTCTTCATCCAGACTGACGCGGCCATCAATCCCGGCAACTCGGGCGGCGCGCTGATCAACATGGCGGGCGAACTGGTCGGCATCAACACAGCAATCTTCAGCCGCGGTGGAGGCTCGATTGGTATCGGCTTTGCCATCCCGTCCAACATGGTCAGGGCGGTGGCGCTTGCCGCCAGGAATGGCTCGGATGTGTTCGAGCGCCCCTATATCGGCGCAAGCTTTGAACCCGTAACGGCACAGATCGCCGAGGCGCTCGGCGTGCCGCGCCCCCTTGGCGCTCTGGTGGCCAACGTCGAAAGTGATGGCCCGGCTGCCAGGGCAGGCATCAAGGCCGGCGATGTGATCCTCAAGGTCAACGGCGCGAACATCGAGCATATGGATGCGCTGGGTTACCGGCTGGCAACGCAGCCCGTCGATAGTACAGTCAATCTGACCCTGCTGCGACAGGGCGCCGAGACCAGGATCCCCGTTACCCTGATCCGCGCGCCTGAGGGCAGCGGCGCACAGCAACTCACCATCTCGGGCCGCAATCCGTTTGCGGGCGCTCAGGTGAGCGAATTGTCGCCGCGTCTGGCGCAGAGGATGCGCATGCCGACCAGTGTTAAGGGCGTTGTCATTGTTGACCTTGACCGTGGCTCGCCTGCTGCGCGGTCAGGCCTGCGCCCGGGCGATGTTGTGCGCGAAATCAACGGGGCAGAGATCACCACAGGCGCGGAATTGCAGGCCGCCGTCAACGAACCGAGCCGGTGGTGGCGCTTCACCATCCAGCGTGGCGGGCAAACCATCCGCCAGACGCTGCGCTTCTAGGGCAGGGCATGGCTGACCTCTTCGAGCCTGATCGTCCCGAACAGCCGGTGACCGGCCGCCCGCTGGCAGACCGGTTGCGTCCCCGAAATCTGGCCGAGGTTGTCGGTCAGGAGCACCTGACGGGTGAGGATGGAGCGCTGACCCGGATGATCCGCTCAGGCTCGCTCGGCTCCATGATTTTCTGGGGGCCTCCGGGCACCGGAAAAACAACCGTAGCACGTCTCCTGGCCGGCGAGAGTTCGTTGGCATTCGAACAGATATCGGCGATCTTCAGTGGTGTCGCAGACCTGAAGAAAGTGTTTGAAACGGCAAAGCTGCGCCGCGCCAATGGCCGCCAGACGCTGCTCTTTGTCGACGAGATCCACCGCTTCAATCGGGCCCAGCAGGATGGATTTCTGCCCGTCATGGAGGACGGCACAATCATCCTCGTCGGTGCGACCACGGAGAACCCGTCCTTCGAACTGAATGCAGCACTTCTGTCGCGGGCGCGGGTGCTGACCTTCAAGTCGCTGGAGGAAGGCTCGATCGAGCGCCTGCTGGAACGCGCCGAGCAGACCGAGGGCAAACCGCTGCCGCTTGACCCGGAGGCACGCGCCTCGCTGGTGCGCATGGCCGACGGTGATGGCCGCGCCTCCCTGACACTTGCCGAGGAGGCCTGGCGCGCCGCAAAGCCGGACGAGACCTTTTCAGCCGAAGCCTTGCAGGCAGTTCTCCAGCGCCGCGCGCCCATCTATGACAAGGGCCAGGACGGCCACTACAATTTGATATCGGCGCTGCACAAATCGGTCAGGGGCTCCGACCCCGATGCCGCGCTCTATTACCTCGCGCGAATGTTCGACGCCGGCGAGGACCCGCTCTATCTCGGGCGCCGGCTGGTGCGCATGGCGGTCGAGGATATCGGTCTGGCTGACCCGCAGGCGCTCGTCATCGCCAATGCCGCAAAGGATGCCTACGACTATCTCGGGTCCCCCGAGGGCGAACTCGCCTTTGCGCAGGCCTGCATCTACCTGGCGACCGCGCCGAAATCGAATGCCGGTTATGTTGCCTTCAAGGCATCGATGCGCGCGGCGAAGGAGCACGGCTCGCTGCTGCCGCCCAAGCATATCCTCAATGCACCAACCAGGCTGATGAAGGATGAAGCCTATGGTGCGGGCTACCAGTATGACCATGACGAGCCTGATGCCTTCTCCGGCCAGGATTACTTCCCGGAGAAGATGGGGCGGCAGACCTTCTATGACCCGCCCGAACGCGGCTTTGAGCGCGAGATCAGGAAGCGGCTCGACTATTGGGCAAAGCTGCGCAGCGAGCGCAGCAAGGACTGATCACTCAGAGCTGCAATCAGAATCGTCCGGGTTCGCCACTCATCGCTTCCGCAAGCAAACGCTCATATTGGTTGCGCGGCACATCAATCGCCCCGAACCGCTTCAGGTGGTCGGTCGTGAACTGCGTGTCCAGCAGGATGAAGCCGCTCGCATTCAGATGCTCGACCAGATGCACCAGGCACACTTTGGAGGCATCGGTTTCGCGCGAAAACATGCTCTCGCCGAAAAACGCACGCCCAAGGCTCACCCCGTACAGGCCGCCGACAAGCCGTCCGTCTCGCCAGGCTTCGACGCTGTGCGCGTTGCCCATTCGATGCAGCGCGCCATATGCCTCGCGGATGGTCTCGTTGATCCATGTGGACGGGCGATCATCGACCGCCTCTGCACAACCGGCGATGACGTCTTCGAAGGCCGAGTTGCGCCGCACTTCGAAACGGCCCTGGCGGACCACCTTGGCGAGGCTTTTCGGAACATGAAAATCGTCGAGCGGAACAATGCCGCGTGTTTCAGGCTGGACCCAGAACACTTCCGGGTCGTCAGCACTCTCGGCCATCGGGAACAGGCCCGAGGAATAGGCGCGCAGCAGCAGTTCCGGCGGAATGCGATGGCCGGGCGCACGCGGTCTGGCCATCGCGAAGACCTCAGCCTTCCTTGGCGGCCAGATACTTCTCCAGCCAGTGGATATCGTAGGCGCCGTTGGCGATATCTGAATTCCCGACGAGGTCGCGGAACAGCGGCAGCGTCGTCTTGATGCCGTCAACCACAAACTCGTCCAGCGCGCGGCGCAGGCGCATCATGCACTCGACACGGTTGCGTCCGTGGACGATCAGCTTGCCAATCAGAGAATCATAATAGGGCGGGATCTTGTAGCCGGAATAGACGCCGGAATCGACGCGGATGCCCAGGCCGCCAGGCGTGTGGAAATGCGAGATTGTGCCGGGCGACGGGGCGAAAGTCCGCGGGTCTTCGGCGTTGATCCGGCATTCAATGGCATGGCCGTTGAACTGGATGTCCTTCTGCGTCACCGACAATCCGCCGCCGGAGGCAACGCGAATCTGTTCATGCACCAGATCCAGATCGGTGATGGCTTCCGTCACGGGGTGCTCCACCTGCAGCCGGGTGTTCATTTCGATGAAATAGAACTCGCCATTTTCGTAGAGGAATTCGATCGTTCCCGCGCCAGAATAGCCCAGATCGGCGACCGCAGTTGCGCAGATATCGCCAATGCGGCTGCGTTGATCTGCGTTGAGTGCCGGCGAAAGCGCCTCTTCCCAGACTTTCTGATGGCGACGCTGGAGCGAGCAATCACGCTCGCCGAGATGCACGCCCTTGCCCTTGCCGTCGCCAAACACCTGGATTTCGATATGGCGCGGCTTCTCCAGATACTTCTCGATATACACCGAGTCATCACCGAAGGCCGCTCCAGCTTCGCTCCTGGCGGTTGCAAGCGCGACCTCCAGGTCTTCCTCGCTGCGCGCCACCTTCATGCCGCGCCCGCCGCCACCTGCGGCAGCCTTGATAATCACAGGGTAGCCAATCTCGCTGGCCACGCGCTTGGCTTCCCGTTCTTCGCTGATCGCGCCTTCGGAACCGGGTACGCAAGGGATACCGAGGCGCTTGGCAGTGCGCTTGGCCTCGATCTTGTCGCCCATAATGCGGATGTGGTCGCCTGACGGGCCAATGAAGGGGATTTTGTGCGCCGCCAGGATATCCGCGAACTTGGTGTTCTCCGACAGGAAGCCATAGCCCGGGTGCACCGCGTCATCGCCGGTGATCTCGCAGGCGGCGACG
>CAYZQP010000275.1:0-677 GCA_964480545.1 uncultured Mesorhizobium sp.
CAGAGTATGGAGCGGACGCGCAACATCGCAGGCTCCTTCAGCGACAGGACTGCCGCTTCCGGCGTCTCGGCGGCCTGGGGCAATCCCGATACCGGTTTCGGCTCGGTGGTCGGACTTGCGCGATCGGTTGACCTGGTAATCGCCGCACAGCCGGCTGAATCCGACTCGTCCGAGATCGACAATCTGTTGCACGAGGGCGGCCGGCCTGTGCTGGTCGTGCCAGGCGAGTGCCGGGAAGCGTTCGATCATGTGATCATTGGATGGAATGGCTCGAAACAATCTTCCAGCGCTGCATTCGCCGCCTTGCCGTTTCTTGAACGGGCAAGGACGGTGGAACTGGTTGAACTGGCAAGCAACCCCGCAGAGACCGACTCAGGCACCGTGATCGTGGAGACACTGCGCCGGCATGGTATCGAGGCAAATCTCGTGCACGAAGCCACTGGCGACATCCCCGTTGAGGAAGCGCTCGCCAACAGGGTCGCATCGGAAGGCGCGGATCTGCTGGTCATCGGCGCATACAGCCATTCCTGGCTGAGAGAGTTCCTGTTCGGTGGCGTGACACGCCAGATCTTGAACAACAGCCCGGTGACGACCCTGATGGCCCATTGACCGGTGTTTACCCGGTCGGGCGGCTCGCCAAGAGTATCTCAGCCTGAAGGGTTTTGCCCCGCGACCGG
>CAYZQP010000275.1:687-5123 GCA_964480545.1 uncultured Mesorhizobium sp.
CGCGCCTCCAGCGCAGTCGCGAGGTCACCTCGTGCAGCCGCAGCGTCCATGCGCGAAAGAAGGGCGGCCGGGTCGTTACCCGCGACCGGCCCGGCTGGCAGGCGGGGCAGTCTTGCCAATCCCGGTGATTCTTCGCTAATCGGGCTGCAGTCCGCCGGAGCCGCTGCCATGTCCTTGCCCGAAAAAGCCTTTCCCGTATCGTGGGATCAGTTTCATCGCGATGCGCGGGCGCTGGCCTGGCGGCTCGCCGGCATCGGCGGGCCGGGCAAGTGGACCGCAATTGTCTGCATCACGCGCGGCGGACTGGTGCCGGCGGCAATCATCTCGCGCGAACTCGGCATTCGCGTCATCGAAACAGTTTCTGTCGCCTCCTATCACGACTACACCTCGCAAGGCGAAATGCAGATCCTCAAGGATGTGTCGCCGAAGCTCCTCGAGAATGACGGCGAAGGCGTGCTGATCATTGACGACCTGACCGACACCGGCAAAACCGCAGCCATTGTGCGCGCCATGCTGCCGAAGGCGCATTTCGCAACCGTCTATGCCAAGCCCAAGGGCCGGCCACTGGTCGACACATTCGTCACCGAGGTCAGTCAGGATACCTGGATCTATTTCCCCTGGGACATGGGCTTTACCTACCAGAAGCCGATCTCTGACGACCACGACGGCTGAGAAGGACGCCCGGCCGGTATGGGCACCGGTGGTCGGGCTCCCCGGCACGGTGGCTCAGGCGGCCTTGCGCGCCTGCCCGCTTCCAGTTGCAGAAATGAGAACAGCGCGACGTCGCTATTTGTTCCGCCGCCCGCCCGTAACGGCCTCAGAACTCGATCTTCGACACCACCGCGCGATGATCCGACGGCCAGGGCGTAACCACAATGTCGGCTTCCGGTGCCTTCTCGCCCACCATCTCGGCGCTCAGCACCTTCAGGTTCGGGGCGCGGGCAAACAGGAAGTCGATGCGGTCATGGTGATCTTCGGGATCACTTGCCTCGCTGGTCGGCGTCCAGGTGAAACCAGGCTTGGCCACAGGGTCGGGATTGACCGCGCGGTAGAGGTCAACAAACCCGGCCTTTTCCAGTTGTGTTGTCGCAGGCCACATGACAGCCAGCGGCTGCAGCTTCGCGGCGACCGCTTCCGCAGTCCAGTCCTTGTGGGAAGGTTCGTTGAAGTCCCCGCCGAGGATCACCGCATCTGCCTTTTCGGCATCCGCCTTCGCAATCACCGCCGCCAGAGCCTTGCCGCGCGCATCGTCGGCAGATTTGATCGCCTCCTCTGCTGTCTTCAGGAAGGGCGCCTTGCCATATTCGATGTTGAGAAGTTGATAGGGCTGATAGGGAAAATCGGTCAGGTGGAGACTGTAGACATGCACCGTCTTGCCGTTGACATCGATGGCGACGCCAAGGTCATCGTCCAGCGGCTTCACGATCGGGTAGCGGGATAGCACCGCGTTGGCCCAGGTCGCCGGACCCGGCTTCATCTGGTCATAATGATTGAAACCCAGCGCCGCTCCGAGCTTCGGCGCTACGGACTCGCCCTCGGCCGGACAGGAATCTGCCGTACACGAACTGCCTTCCGTTCGCGCTTCTGCAACGATGACAATGTCCGGCCCGGCCGCCTTTATTGCCGCGACCGTTTCATCAATCGGCTTGTTGTCATTTGCGCCCCCGCCCCAGACGTTGAAAACCATGACTGTCAGGCTGGTGTCCGCGGCCATTGCCGCATTTCCCAGCGCCGTCGACAGGCCCAGTGCCAATAACAATGTCTTTGTCATGAAGAGATCTCCTCTGTGCAGATTGCGCGCACCGGTAGTCCTTTGCAAGCCATCCCGCTTTATCCTCATTGTTTGACAGCTGTTTTCTGCACGTCACACTTCTCGGTCAAACTACTGATTCGATGAGCGATTCTTCCAGAGATATACGGCACCAGGCGCCCCGGCTGTTTGGCAATAGCGATTGCCGGCAGCAGGTTGCGGCATTGCCCTGGCGCATGGCCGGCGGAAAACTCGAGATTATGCTGATCACCAGCCGCGACACCGGTCGCTGGATCCTGCCGAAAGGCTGGATCGATAAAGGCGAGCAGGCCTGGGGGGCAGCAGAGCGCGAGGCGCGAGAGGAGGCCGGGCTCAAAGGCAGAATCGCACGGGAGGCCATCGGAAGCTATTTCTACGAAAAGATCCGGCGGGTGGGCCGCACCGTGCCATGCGAGGTAACGGTCTATCCGCTGAAGGTTCAGGAAGCCTCCACCCGCTGGAAGGAGCAGGCAGAGCGCGAGCGCCGATGGTTTCCGCTGGAGGTGGCAGCAAAGCTGGTCAGCGAGCCCGGACTTGCGCTACTTCTGAATGCGTTTGGTCAGTTGAGGAAAACCGACGCCGCCTGAGGCTGCTCATGCGGCAAGGTTACTCCCCTGCTGTCGAGACTACCCTGCCCGGTACTTCCTGAGCTCGATAACCACGCAATCCTGACCGGCCGCCTGCGCTGCCACCAGGCTTTCGTCAGCCTCACGCATTGCGATTGCCGGCTCCTCGCCCGCACGATGCGCGGCAATGCCGATCGACACCGACGCCTCCGGCAAATCTGCCTGACGCCGCGCCGCATCTATCGCTTCCTTGACCCGGGCGACTGCCTCGCCTGCCTGTTCCAGCGACGCACCGGTCAGAAACACCCCGAACTCGCCACCGCCCAGTCGCGCCACAAGATCGCAACTCCGCACAGAAGCCCGTATCGTCATGCCAAGAAGCTCTACAAGCCGGTCACCGGTTTCACGGCCATGACGCATGTTGATCTGCTTCAATCTGTCGATATCTATGCGCGCAAACGACCCGGCGCTCACATTCGCCGGCGTAACCGAAACCAGTTCATCGAGCACTCTGGTCAATCCCTGGCGGTTCGGCAGGCCTGTTGCGGCGTCGGTGCCGCTTGCCTGCTCGAGGGTTGCCCGCAGACCGGACACGATCCTGTGCTGGCGGCGCATCAGCGCAATCGTCGGGAACGCGACGATCATCGTCACCAGACCGGTGAACAGCAATTCGAACGGCAATCGCTCGGGTTCAAACAGGCCGTAATATGCAATGCAGAGCGCTTCTACACCCAGCAGCACCAGGGCGTATGGAGCCACAGGACGGTTGGCAAGGAATGAGCCGGCAGACGCTGCAAAGGACCTGAACATAAGCACAAGCCTATCAGGGCTTCGTTAGAACCTGACTGACGCTGCGTCATGCTTTTGCACCTCACTTTATGGGTTTTGTTAACCTTTCGCGGCGCGATTCTCCCCGTTTTCCACATAGCCGGCACACAACATCTAGCGTGTCACACAAGTTTACAAAACTCTCCCTTGACGGGTCAGGGCGAGTCGCTTTCTATGGGCCATGCGCTCACGTAGCGAGCGTGTCCGACGCTTGGGAAGCCGGGCATTTTCTAAGTAAATACCAGCGTTTAGCGAGCTGTGGACGGGGTGGTCACAGGTTGCAAGGATTTTCCGTTGCGACTTGGACATAGGGGATTTGCCGACTGGAATAAATCATCTGTTAACACTATATTTAGTGTTTGCGCCCTATGGTGCCACTAGATACAGTGTACCTCCCTCTACCAAGGGAATCACACTCATCGAGTGACAGCGGAACCCGCAAGGGCTCGTCGCATTGTGGCTGAAGGCATGTTTTTGCGTAGTGGCCCGAGGCAAACTGACGGGAAATTGCGGGAGGAGAACCGGGCGCAGCAATGGGCCCGGAATGGCGGACCTTGCGCTTTGAAATTTGCCTGCGGGCTTGTGGAAAAGGCGCTATATATAGACATATTCAAAGGGACTGACTGACATGCAGATCGAACGTCGATTCACCCGGGCTGGCCAGTCGGCCTATGCCGAGATCGAGTTCCGTAAAGCCACTTCCGAGATCAAGAATCCGGATGGCTCAGTTGTGTTTCGTGCAGCCGATATCGACGTTCCCGCGCAGTTCTCCCAGGTCGCGACCGACGTCCTGGCGCAAAAATATTTCCGCAAGGCTGGCGTCCCTGCCAAGCTGAAGAAGGTAGAGGAAAATTCGGTCCCGTCGTTCCTCTGGCGTTCGGTTGCTGATGAAGCCGCGCTCGAAGCGCTGCCCGAGGGCGAGCGCTATGTTTCCGAGAGCGATGCGCGTCAGGTCTTCACCCGTCTCGCCGGCACCTGGACCTACTGGGGCTGGAAGGGCGGCTATTTCAACACTGAGGAAGACGCTCAGGCCTTCATGGACGAGCTGTCCTACATGCTCGCCACCCAGCGCGTCGCACCGAACAGCCCACAGTGGTTCAACACCGGCCTGCACTGGGCCTATGGCATCGATGGCCCCGGCCAGGGTCACTATTATGTCGATCCCTTCACCGGCAAGCTGACCAAGTCCAAGTCGGCCTATGAGCATCCGCAGCCGCATGCCTGCTTCATCCAGTCGGTCGGTGACGATCTCG
>CAYZQP010000276.1:0-5095 GCA_964480545.1 uncultured Mesorhizobium sp.
GACGGCGAGGATTCCTGCCCCAAGGAGACCCAGACCTGCCAATGCCACCAATGCGGCATGGATGCGCACCTACTGGCTCGCCCAGACGATACGCGCCACCCACTCGACCTCGCTGGTCTTGAATTTGCGCAGAGGGTGCTCGGGATTGAGCGATTGCAGTTCCAGTTCGCCGGCCGTGCGGCGCGACAGGACTTTTGCCATGACCTCGCCAGCGCCAGTCTTCACAACAACCCGGTCGCCCTTGCGCACGGTAGATTCGGGACGCACGACGAGCACATCGCCATCCCGGTAGAGCGGAAGCATGGAATCGCCCTGCACCTTCAACGCATAGGACCCCTCCTCAGCGCCGGCAGGAATATCAACCAGGTCAAAGCCCTGGCCGACAGGGAAACCGGCATCATCGAAGAACCCGCCAGCACCAGCCTGGGCGAAACCAACCAGCGGGACCGACGTCTTGCGGCGCACGGAGCGGGACGGCTTGCCGTCACCCAGGAGCGACATGAACTCATCCAGTGTGGAGTTGGTCGCAATCATGATCTTGGAAAGCGATTCAGTCGACGGCCAACGCGGACGACCATCGACGGAGGCGCGCTTGGATTTGTTGAAGGCAGTGGAATCAAGCCCTGCCTTCTTCGCCAGACCGGAAGCCGAATATCCCTTCTTCTCGGCAAGGGCATCTATGGCGGCCCAGACCCGTTCGTGTGAGAGCATTATGCGCCCCTTAAGGAAAATATGCCTCAACGTATATGCGGGCTCAGGGATTGTCCACCCTCACGCGCCGGTTTCCATAAAAAAGGGCGGGCAAAGGCCCGCCGCTTTTTCACACATCAGAGTGTGTGTCAGCTCCAGAACTTGCGACCGGACTTTTCCCCATCCTCGGACGAGGCCGGTATGACAGAGGTATCGATGCCGAGTGCCTGCAGGTCACGGATGTTCTTCTGAACGGTAACCGCCGCGAACATCGCGACGATGAAGGCCATCGCGTAGAAGCCCTTTTCGGACGGCAGGAGCGTGGCGTTCCAGAGACCGATTGCCAGCAGGAGAACTGCGGCACCACAGGCGACCCAGCAGAGGCCGAAATAGATGTTGGTGACGGGCCAGCCGTCGAGGCGGTCACGCACGGTCTTCTGCAGCGAGACAGCTGCAAACAGGCCGAACAGCAGAAGGGTGAAGTAATAGCCCTTCTCGTTCAGCTGCATGGTCGCGTTCCAGAGACCGTAAAGGTAGGCAAGAATACCGGCGATGAGAACTGCCCAGGCAGCACCTATAAATGCAGGTGTTGGCCGAAGTTGTACTTGCTGCTGAACTGGTTGCACCATGTGCGAATCCCCCGTTTGTAACCGCACGGAATCACGCAGCAGTTAAAACTCCGTTAACCAGAAGAAATGGCGGTTAACGTTTGCTGTATTCGAGGTCGTTCAGTACCCGGCAAGCTGAATAGCGGCGAGATTAGCCGCCGTTCTTGCCGAGCTCCCGCAGCAACTGGTGCGACGTCATGAAGGCGCGCTCTGCCTCATTTGGCGGGCGCTGCTCGGCACTCATACCGACTGCCTCCATTACCTCCTCAATCGGCATGAAGCGCTTGCCCTTGCGGTCATAGACGCCAGCCGTGGTCATCAGGAAGGCCGCTGTCTCGCCATCCTCAAATACGAACCGATGGCGTCCAAGCACCACCGCACCCTCCCAGGTCTCGATGGTGGAGATCAACTGGAAGCGCCGCCAGAGCTTGATCTCACGGATGAACACGCATTGCACGCCGCCCATGATGGGTGCCCAGCCGAGCTTGCGGCCGGTGTCCAGCATGCCCGAGCGCTTGAAAATATCGATACGGCCGACATCGGCCAGCATAGGGTACTTCGCGTTGTTCATGTGCAGGTTGAAATCAACATCCGACGGCATGCAGCGGAACCACAACCGGCTCGCGTCGCCGGGTGTGTAAGGGCCACGGCTTTTCGCCGTCGCCAGCATGTGAATGAAGCGTGCCCAGACGTACATTACAAACTCTCGATCGTGCAGGGCCAGGCCCAAACGAGAAGCGGCGGCTCGTGGCCGCCGCTTCGTGTTCAATCAGGCCGCAGCCTTCTTGTCGTCCTTGGTGTAGGGGTCGAAACGCTCATAGAAGGTTTCGCCCTTCTCGGCCATTTCGAGCAGCAGCTTCGGCGGCTTGAAGTCTGCGCCGAACTTCTTCTGCAGGGCTTTCGCCTGGTCGACGAAGTTCTTCACGCCCATGAAGTCGATGTAGGACAGCGCACCGCCGGTATATGGCGCAAAGCCGAACGCCAGGATCGAGCCGACATCGGCCTCACGCGGGTCGGTCAGGATGCCTTCCGCCATGATGCGGGCAGCTTCCAGCGCAACCGTGGTGAGGAAGCGCTTCTTCAGCTCTTCAACATTAACCTGCTCCGGTGCCAGCTGCGGATAGAGATCCTTGAGGCCCGGCCACAGCTTCTTCTTCGCGGGCTTTGCCGGATAGTCGTAGAAGCCCTTGCCGTTCTTGCGGCCACGGCGATCAAACTTGTCGACCATCGTGTTGATGAGCTCGTACTGGCGCGGATCGATGGCCTTGTCGCCGATATCCTTGATCGTCTGCTTCATGATCTTCTGGGCGAGATCGATGGCGGTCTCGTCAGTCAGAGCCAGCGGACCAACCGGCATGCCGGCGGCCTTGGCCGAGTTTTCGATCATTGCAGCCGGGACGCCTTCGATCAGCATCTTGTTGGCTTCAGACATGTAACGCAGCACGCAACGGTTCACGTAGAAGCCGCGTGTGTCGTTGACCAGGATCGGCGTCTTCTTGATCGCGCGGACATAGTCGATGGCGGTGGCAATCGCCTTGTCGCCGGTTTTCTTGCCGACGATGACCTCAACCAGCATCATCTTGTCGACGGGCGAGAAGAAGTGGATGCCGACAAAGTTCTTCGGACGCACCGAAGCCTTGGCCAGCGAGGTGATCGGAATGGTCGAGGTGTTCGACGCGAAGATCGCCGACGACTTCAGAACGGCCTCGGCCTTTTCGGTCGCGCCCTTCTTCACTTCCGAATCCTCGAACACGGCCTCGATGACCAGATCCGAGCCTTCGATATCCTTGTAGTCGGCGGTCGTGGTGATCAGCGACAGGAGCTTTTCCTTCTCCGCTTCGGTGGCGCGGCCCTTCTTGATCGCCTCATTCATGAGGCTTTCGGAATGCGCGCGGCCCTTCGCAGCGGACTCTGCATCGCGGTCCAGCAGCACAACCGGGATGCCAGCCTTGGCGGTGACATAGCCGATGCCAGCGCCCATGAAGCCGCCGCCGCCGAGAATGGCCACCTTCTTCAGCTTCGATTCCGGCACGCCTTCCGGACGACGTGCGCCCTTGTTCAGCTCCTGCAGCGAGACAAAGAGCGAGCGAATCATTGCCGCTGCTTCCTTCGTCTTCATGATGTCGGTGAAGTAGCGCTGTTCGATGCGCAGAGCGGTGTCGAACGGCACTAGCAGGCCTTCATAGACGCATTTCAGGATAGCCATTGCGCCCGGGTAGTTGCCGAAGGTCTCGCGACGCAGGATGGCGATTGCCGGCGGCCAGAGGTTCGCACCAGCAGCCGAATAAACCGGCCCGCCGGGGAGCTTGAAGCCCTTCTCGTCCCACGGCTGTACGCCCTTGAGGCCGTCCTTGATCAACTGCTTCGAAGCCGCGATCAACTGGCCGGGCTCGACCACCTGGGTCACCAGGTTCATGCCCTTGGCCTTTTTCGGTGACAGGGTCTGGCCTGTGGTCAGCATCTGCAGAGCCGACTGCGGATCAGCCAGACGCGGCACGCGCTGGGTGCCGCCGGCACCCGGGAAGATGCCGACCTTCACTTCGGGAAGCGCGATCTTGACCTTGTCGGAGTCTGCGGCGACACGGGCATGGCAGGCCAGCGACAGTTCAAACGCGCCGCCCATGCAGGTGCCGTTGATGGCCGAAACCCACGGCTTGCCAGAGGTTTCCAGCTTGCGGAACACCTTGTGCATGATGCCGGTGCCGTCAAACAATTCCTGATTGGCCTTGACCGGGTCCTTCTTGACGATCTGGCGGAAGCGCGTGAGCTGCTTCTGCAGCATCTTCAGGTCCGCGCCGCCGGAGAAGGAGTCCTTGCCGGAGGTGAAGACAGCGCCCTTGGTCGCCGGATCGCCGGTGACGCGATCAACGATCTTGTCCAGCTCCTCAATAACGCTCTCGTCGATGACGTTCATCGACTTGCCCGGCATATCCCAGGTGATAAGCGCGATGCCGTCGGAATCGGTTTCAAATGTGAAGTTCTTGTAGGTCATTTTCTTCTCTCCCGATCAGACGCGCTCGATGATGGTCGCGGTGCCCATGCCGGCACCGATGCACAGTGTGACCAGAGCAGTGTTCAGGTTGCGGCGCTCAAGCTCATCAAGCACGGTGCCGAAGACGATGGCGCCGGTGGCGCCGAGCGGATGGCCCATGGCAATTGCGCCGCCGTTGACGTTGATCTTGTCGTGCGGAATGTCGAAAGCCTGCATGTAGCGCAGCACGACCGAGGCGAAAGCCTCGTTCAGTTCGAACAGATCGATGTCCTTCAGCGTCATCTTTGCGCGCTTCAGCAGCTTCTCTGTCACGTCGACCGGGCCGGTCAGCATGATCGCCGGCTCGGAGCCGATATTGGCGAAGGCCTTGATGCGTGCTCGCGGCTTCAGGCCCATGGTCTTGCCGGCCTTCTTTGAGCCGAGCAGCACAGCGGCCGCACCATCAACGATGCCCGACGAGTTGCCGGCGTGATGGACGTGGTTGATCTCTTCGAGCTCCGGGTAGCGCTGCACGGCAACGGCGTCGAAGCCGCCCATTTCGCCCGGCATGATGAAGGACGGGTTCAGCGCTGCGAGCGACTGCATGTTGGCATCCGGGCGGATGGTCTCGTCGTGATCCAGGATCGTCAGGCCGTTGATGTCCTTGACCGGCACGACCGAGTTCTTGAAGTAGCCCTTCTCCCAGGAGTTGGCCGAACGCTTGTGGCTCTCGACCGAGTAGGCATCGACGTCATCACGCGAGAAGCCATACTTGGTGGCGATCAGGTCGGCCGACACGCCCTGCGGCACGAAGTAGCCGGGCAGG
>CAYZQP010000277.1:0-929 GCA_964480545.1 uncultured Mesorhizobium sp.
GCTGCGCGATCAGGGCAACTCGGCCTATATGCGCGATACAGGCGACCCGAAGACCACAGAAGGCGGCCAGATCGAGTGGGGCTATTACGAGGAGCACAATCCGCGCCTCGTGCATCCGCGCGACCTGCTGACAAAGGAAGAGTCGCGGCTGTCGCCGTCGCAGCGCGACCTCGACATGGAGCAGATCATCGAGCCGCTGGAACGCGCGATGGAACTGACGCCGATCCTCGGCGAGCTTGGTTACAACGAGAGCCATTCCTTCAATGGCTTGCTGCAGGTGTCGGCTGCCGGCGGTGCCTCCTGTGGCGAGAGCCAGAAGGTGCGGGGGCTGTGGTATGCGGTTGGCGTCTGGGTCAAGGACGGTCCGGGCTTTGGCAAGTTGATTGCCGACTGGATGACCGATGGCCGCACCGAGTTCGACCACAACTCGATCGACTTCGCCCGCTTCTATCCGCACCAGATGAAAGAGGATTTCATCGCCGGGCGCTGCGGCGAGGCGGCGCAAAAGGTCTATACGCCGGCGGTGCATCCGCGCGAGCCCTACGCGACCGGGCGCAACATCAAGCGTTCGCCCTTCTATGAGCGCGAGGTCGAGCTCGGCGGCTACTTCATGGAGCTCGGCGGCTGGGAGCGCGCACATGGCTATGCGGCCAACGAGCACCTGCTGGAAAAGTATGGCGACCGCGTGCCGGTGCGCGAGGCAGAGTGGGACGCCAGACATTTCTGGCGCGTCTCGAATGCCGCGCATCTGGCGATGACCGAGGATTGCGGCATTGTAAACCTCAGCCATTTCTACATGTTCGATGTGGAAGGGCCGGATCACGTCGCACTGATGGAGTGGCTGGCAGCGGCGAAGATCGGCGGCGACGCCAATATCGGCAAGTGCATCTATACGCATGCCCTCGTCGTCGAGGAAATGCGTATAGATG
>CAYZQP010000277.1:939-4979 GCA_964480545.1 uncultured Mesorhizobium sp.
TCTATACGCATTTCCTCGACGACGAGGGCATGGTGCGCGCCGACCTGACGATGATCCGCATGGCGGATCGTATCCGGGTGATTGACGGTGCCGATGCTGGTCCGCGCGACTTCCACTACACGAAGCGCGTGGCCGAGGACAAAGGCTTTGATGTCGCCATCACCGATGTCAGCGAAAAATTCGTCACCATCGGCATCTGGGGCCCGAATGCGCGCGCGACTTTGCAGAAAGTCGTGGAAGATCCGGCGGGCCTCGAGCCGGAGAATTTTCCTTTTGCGGCGATCAAGCTGATCCGTATCGGCGGCAAGGATGTCACCGCTTTCCGCATCTCCTATGTAGGCGAGCAGGGCTGGGAACTGCGTATGCGCTACGAGGACGGGCTCGCCGTCTGGGACGCGCTGCGTTCAACCGGCGTGATGGCGTTCGGTGTCGAGACCTACGCAAACTCGCGCCGCATGGAAAAGAGCCTGCGGCTGCAGAACGCGGATCTGCTGACCGAGTACAATCTGATCGAGACCGATCTGCAGCGCCCGAAGGTGAAAGAGGCTGATTTCCGCGGCAAGGCGAAGAACATCGAGCACCGCGCCCGCGCGCATCAGCCAGCGATCCTGTGTACGCTGACACTGGAGGCCAACACCGACTCGAAGGGCGTGAAGCGCTACCCGATTGGCGCGTCGCCGATCCTCGATCCGGCCACCGGCGAGACGCTGATCGACAGTCTGGGCCGCCGCTCCTTCACCACGTCGATGGCCTATGGCCCGACAATCGGCAAGACGATCATGTTGGCCTACCTGCCG
This sequence comes from uncultured Mesorhizobium sp., assembly GCA_964480545.1. GTDB lineage: Bacteria > Pseudomonadota > Alphaproteobacteria > Rhizobiales > Rhizobiaceae > Mesorhizobium_G. The sequence goes on from CAYZQP010000277.1 coordinate 1,737, forward strand.
CACGACAAGGCGGTGAAGGGCAATCGCTTCGAGATCGAATATTTCGCCGAGCGCTACCCGGTGGAGGTGGCAGGTGTTGGCTACGCGCCGCTCTACGATCCGGAGAGCCTGAAGCCGCGCAGCTGATCAGCGGTTCCAGCGCGTCTCCGCCAGGATCAGCTCGACCAGCGCCATGAAGGCCTGGTAGGAGGCGAGTTGCGGGTTGTAGGCGCGCGCAGCGTAGACGCCGATGAGCCCCTGATAGATGGCAGTGGCCAGGAGTGTCGCGCGCTCTTCGGCAAAGCCAAGCTCGGAAAGAAGCGAGTGCAGGTAGTCCGTTCTGGCCGAATCGATTTGGCTCAGGCGTACGGCTACCGCTGCATCCTGCGCGGCCCAGGCCTGCATCGCCATTTCGGCTCGAGCATTGTCGATGCCCTGCCAGGTCTCGGACAGAGCCAACCGCGCCAGCGTGCGCAGCCGCACCGCCGGAGAGGGGACGTCACTGATTTCCTCGATCAGTTTTGCGGTGCACTCAGCTTCCCACCAATCGAGCAGAGCGGAGAGCAGGGCAGCGCGATCTCTGAAATGCCAATAGAATGAACCTTTTGTGACCCCAAGCCGCAGCGCCAGCGGCTCGACGCGAACAGCGGTCACGCCGCTCTCGACAAGCATTGCAAGGGCCGCAGACAGCCAGTCCGCACGGCTCAGTCTGCCGCTATCTTCTTTTGCATTCTGCTGTGTCGATTTGGCCATGCGCGAACATACGCTACCGTATGGAAATTAGCTAGCCGCACTGTTACCATACGGATGCGTATGGAAAAGGAACGCGCAGATGATCCGCTTTTCTGGCATTGCTTTCATTGTTCTCGGCATTCTGCACATGCTGATGCTTGGTGCAGACATTCCGGGCGAGTTGTCTCGCTGGTTTGGCCGAAATCTCTGGACGTTTGACCATTGGCAGCCACTGCGTTCGCAGCCCATCGATCTTGCGCTGTCGGGCGGCGTGTTCTGGCAAAGCCTGGGCAGCCTCGGCATCGCGCTGATCCTGATCGGCTGGATCGTGGTGCTGGCCGATCACAGGCGCTGGGCATTGCCGCCCGCCTTTGGCTGGGTGCTTGCAGCCTGGTCGGGACTATGTGCTGCGATCATGCCACCGAGCGGCTTTCCGCTTGTGTTTCTGGCCGCCATTGTTCTGGCTATCGGATTGCAGCATCGAGCGTTCGACGCCCGACGTGGCAAGTAAAGGATGCGTCCGATCGAAGAACAGGGTGACAGGGATCAACTCTTCAATCGAGCATTAGCAGAATCTATACCTTGCCAAAGAAGATGTCCGGCGGGCTTGATTGTCCGTAAACTGTTTCCACCCTAACTTCGGCGCGCATTCCGGGGGTGGAAATGACCAGCATTGTGATCGAGGACCAGCACGGCGCACGAGCGCCCGTGCATAAAACCGTGCTCGACTGGAAGGCCGGTGTGCCTTGCACCGTGCGTGACCTGATCGCCGAGCGCGTACGGATCGAATACCAGCGCGTTCACCCCGAGGTCGGCGACAAGCAGCTCACAGCAAACGAGATGGTCTATCTGACGGGCCAGTATCTGGCGAAGGATCAGGACGATGCCGTGCGGCTGGCGCATCTGGGATTTAGCAAGCGCGGCTACATCGTCATTGCCGATGGCAAGCAGGTGAACAGCCTGGACGAAGAAATCAGGCTGAAGCCTGACACCACAATCAAGTTTGTGCGGCTGCTGCCGCTGGTCGGAGGCTGATATGGCGCGCTCTATCTTTGGCGCAATTGCTGGCGCTCTGATCCAGCAGGCTATCAAGGCTGTCGAGGAGGCGCAAAAGCCGTCCGACCAGTCTCAACCGCAAGAGCCACCGCGCAGCAATTCGCCCTGGGGCAGCAGAACCGATTCCACGGCCCAGGCCGCACAGCAGCCGAGCGGGCCACGACATCCCGCGCCGTCAGGCCTCAGCCCGGAAATCCAGCGTATTGTCGAGGCACACAACGAGAAGCGTGATCAATCCAACCCTAAGGCACAGTTGAAAGATGACTTCGCGGTGGCTGAGGCATTGCTCGCAAATCTACCTGGCTCAGTCGAGTTTCTCGACAATCTTGCCGCCAGGTCCGGTGCACGCAAAGGCAAGATTATTGAAGTCAAGCCACTGAAGCCTGCCGAACGTGCCGCCTGGTTTGATTGCCTGGTGCGTCTGCGGGCCGCGCAACTCTGGACGAGGAAATGGCCGGAGGGTTTCAGCTATCGACTGATTGCAAGTACTCCACTGGGCGAAACGTCCGAATGGGTGCTGCGCGAACTGCTGGAGGCGGGTTTCGAGTTCAACCAGCCGCGTGCTGCGACGGTGCTGGAGATGCTCGCGACGCGGGACTGCGACAAGGACCTGAAGGGCACCGCCGGGTCCGAGTACCGCTCGAAGCTTAACGCGATCCGCGACCTCGAGGCCGCTGTGCGCAAGGGGCTTGTTCTGACGGCCGCAGATCGCGAAACGGCGCGCCAGCTTATCGCCCTGATCAAGGATGTTCCGGACCACCGCAAAAGTGACGGGCCGGAGACCCAGGATTCGCCCATCCTGAAGCAGTTGCGCGCCATCGCCGGCGAGGCAGCGCAGGACAGCTTCTTTCAGCGGATGCAGGGTCATGAGGCGCCTGCGGTCGTTTCATTTACCAGCAAACCGGCAAGCCCGGCGCATGCCGGGTTCTGGCGCGACGCCGTCATCGAGGCGCTGGATATTCATCGCGCCTTCATGGCTTACATCGAGGACCGCAGCCGTACCGAACCGTGGATGGTCGACCGGACAGCTTTTGCGGCACGCTTTGGCCGCAGCGATGGCCCAGGTGTTCTGGATTTCGGCTGGTGGCTGCGCAACACCAAGGGCGAGCCCGGTTTCCCTGAGAACCACACCAACCACATCAGTGGCCGCATTAGCGGCGAAAGTTACAACACCATCACCACCATTCCAGTCGAGCTGGCCCACGAGATGCACGCGCGTGGAGAGGCCTTTATGGCGGCCTTGCCACGCAGCTACGGTTCACCGGCTATTCCTGCACTTCAGGCCTTTACCTTTGACGGCCGCGATCCGCAGGGTGAGCTTTTCAGCCTGTTCGAGAAGGTGAAGGACAGTGTTCCGGGGCCAACCTGGTACAAGGCCGTCGATGCGTGCATTGCGCGTATCGGTCGCGAGGACGTTCTCGCCTTCTTGGAGACCTGGCTCAGGGATTATCTGGCTTCCGGTATCGCCAGATAATC
>CAYZQP010000278.1:0-4964 GCA_964480545.1 uncultured Mesorhizobium sp.
CTTGGGATTGCCGGTGGTGCCCGACGTGTAGTTCAGCGAGATCGCGTCCCACTCATCGTCCGGCTGCTGCCAATCGAAGCCATCGTCGCCGGTCGCCATGAACTCTTCATAGTCGAGTGAACCGATGTGCTCGCCCTTGGGGTAGGGGGCATCATCGGCATATTCGGGATCGTCGAAATCGATGATGAGAGGCTTCACCCTGGTGAGCTTCAGCGCCTCCTTCACGACGCCAGAAAACTCGCGGTCGACGATAAGGATCTTCGAATCCGCATGGTCGAGCTGGAAGGCGATGATCGGCGCATCGAGGCGGGTGTTGAGCGAATGCAGGACGGCCTTGACCATCGGCACGCCGAAATGCGCCTCCAGCATGGGCGGCGTGTTGGAGAGCATGACGGATACGGTGTCGCCCTTGGCAATGCCACGTTTGGCCAGCGCCGAGGCAAGGCGCAGCGAGCGCTCCCAGAACGTGCCGTAGGATATGCGCTGGTTGCCGTGAATGATGGCGATGTGCTGCGGGTAGGTTTTCGCCGCGCGCTCAAGATAGGTGATCGGCGTCAGCGGCTGATAGTTCGCAGCATTCTTGTCGAGATTGTTCTCGTAGGGATTGGACATGCGGGCCTCCGTTGGCGTTTCCTTAGCGGAACGGAGAAATGCCGTCATCTGCTACCTACGGCGAAAAACGCCTGCGTCGCATGTTTCAGATTTACACCACGCGGCTGGCTTCAGGTCGCGGTGCCGAACAGTTGCAGGTCGCCGGCGGCGAGCTGCTCGATGTAGCCGCGAATGCCAAGCTGGTCGGCGAAGAAGACTGCGCTGAAGATGGCGATTGCCAGCACGGCGATGACAAATTCGAGTGCGGTGCTGCGGGCGCGGGACTGCGGTTCGGTGACCTCTGCCTCAAGCGGGAAATGCTCGGTGTAGATGCTCGACAGGGCAATCAGATAGACCGGACGAAGGCCGACGGTCACGACACTGACTGCAATCGCGATCGGTAGCGCAACAAGGCTGTACGCGCCGTAGACGTCATTGTCGCCCAAAACGTCAGCGTGGAACATCAGCCAGTAGACAGAGCCGAAATAGGCGGCGATGCCGACGATCCAGCACAACAAGCTGTAGCCCATGCGCAAGCGGATCATGCGCAGCGGATCAGCGCGAAACAGTTTGAGGGACTGGCTGCCAGCCTCAAGCATGCCATTGCCGGCGGCAAGCGAGGGGGACACGCCCATCGTGGCGATCTTCCAGGCATAGTAGAGCAACTCGTCCAAGGCGGTGCGGCTACGCTCTCCGGCGCGCCGCTTCTTCGGCAGACGGTCGACGATGGCGCTTACCGTGATCCAGGCGTCGACAGCAGTGAATGCCCATTGGCTGCCGGTGTTGCGATAGGCAATGGCGAGGCAGGCACCCAAAGTCGACGGTTTGCCACTCGCGCGCAGGAAGTGCGCTGCACTCATGGCCGAGTTCATCACCGATATCGGATAGGCGGCAACGCCAACAATCAGCAGGGACCACACACCCAGTGCGATATTCATCGCCATAGCGGGGAAGTCCTGATCGTTCCTGCTGGCCTCGCGCATCGCGTCCCAGACTTCCTGGGGTATCCAGTCCAGCATCTGCACCCAGACGAGATAGCTGATTGCGATGACAGCCCACTGAACCGTCGCAAAGAGCAGGATCTCCGGCTCCTGTGCGATCAGACGAAATGCATAGCCGATCTCGCCAAGCGCACCCTTGAGGTTGCCGGCAGACAGTACGCGCGGCCGCGTCCCGGTAGCCAGGAAATGCGCCTGGACCTCATCGCGTGTTGCTTCGAAGTTTTTGCGTGCAGAGCCGAACATGCCAGAAGCATGACAGAAGGAGATTAAGGGAGGGCACAGCAGGCGTGGTTAGCGGATTGCTACGCTATCCTGCCAGCGCAGCCAACCGGCCCACGACACTCTGCCGGTGATGTGCGTGGCAGATGGCGATGGCCAGCGCGTCAGCAGCGTGTTCGCTGTCTGGGGTCGATTTGGGCAGCAGCACCTTCACCATCATGGCGATCTGGCCCTTGTCGCCGTGACCGACGCCAATGACGGCCTTCTTCACCGCGTTGGGCGCGTATTCGGCGACGCGCAGACCGGCGAGCGCCGGCACCAGCATGGCGATGCCGCGCGCCTGGCCAAGCTTCAGGGTGGCGGTCGCGTCCTTGTTGACGAAGGTGGTTTCGACGGCAGCCTCCTCAGGCTCGTAGCCGCGCAGCACCTCGGTCAGGCCGTGATGTATCTGGCAAAGGCGCACTGCGAGTTCGCCCTTGTCGTCGGATTTTACCGTGCCGGCAGCGATGAAGCGCAGGGCGTTGCCGCGCGCTTCCACCACGCCCCAGCCAGTGCGCCGCAGGCCAGGATCGATGCCAAGAATTCGAATCGCTTCCATCATGTCCACTTTAGCCGTCCGGCAAAGCGTTGCCAGCAAAATGTGAACAAAACAGAAACAATGATCGGTTTGGCATTGGGCCGTTTGACGTGCCGACCGGCCGGGCTCACGCAGGTCAGTTGAATAAATCGTTGGTACGACGTATGTAGCGCCCGCTATGTTTACGTATTTCGCCGAAGAATCCACCCGCGCACTGGCCTCCGTGGCCGGTGTTACTGGTGTTTGGCGGTACGCAGACTAGTCATCTCCGGATGTTGTTTTGCCAGCCGCCCATCGGGCGGCTTTTTTGTTTTGGAGAGAAAGAAATGTTTCCGGTTATCGAGACGCTTGATGACGTCCGGCCGTTCATCGAGGGCAATATTGGCTTCTTCGTCACCCGCTTCGCCGACTATGACGTCGTCGATTACGGATTTGTCGGCGAGGATACGTTCCGCACGCCGATGGCGCTGGAATGCCGCGGCCTGAAATTCTCCAAGGAAGGCCAGTTGCTTGCCCGGCCATTCCACAAGTTCTTCAATCTGGGTGAGCGCGAGCAGCCGGCCGATGTCGACTGGTCGCGACCGCATGTCGTGCTCGACAAGCTGGACGGCTCGATGGTGCACCCCTGCATCGTCAACGGCGAACTGGTGTTCATGACGCGCATGGGCGTGACCGAACAGGCGCGGCTGGCGCTGTCTTATGCAGACCAGCGGGTGCTCGATCTTGCGCAGGCGACGCTCGATGCCGGGCAGACTGCGATGTTTGAGTTCACCTCGCCGATGAACCGCGTCGTCATTGCCTATGATCAGCCTGAAATCACCCTGCTGGCTGCGCGCGAGAACCGCACTGGCCGCTACCTGACCAGCGACGAGCTTGGCCAGTTGGCGGAGCGCTTTGGCGTGCAGATGGTGCGGCCGGTTGCATCCGGATCGACGCGCGACTTCGTGCAGCTTGCACGTGAGGAAGCGGGCAAGGAGGGCTATGTCATTGCCTTCGAGGACGGCCATCGGCTGAAGCTGAAGACTGCCTACTACGCGCTGCGCCATAAGGCATTGTCCGACATCTCGCTTGAGAAGAACGTGCTCGAATGGGTGGCGAACGACGCGGTCGACGACATTGTTCCGCTGCTGTCGCCGGAGGCGGCGGGCAAGCTCGTCACTTATCGCGACCGCGTGATGGCGGCGCTGAACCGCAATCTCGTGGCGCTCAACGGGTTCGTTGAAGCCCATCGGGGCATCGAGCGGCGCGAGTTTGCCGAGGCGGTAAAGGCCAAGGTCGATCAGCGGCTGCAGGCAGTTGCTTTTCAGTTGCTTGACGGTCGCGAAGGCGTCGAGGCGCTGAAAAAGGAGCTGCGCCGCGTCGCCGTGACATCGTCGCGGCTGGACAGTGTTCGCGATTTGTACGACATGTCGTGGGATGTCAGCGATTTGCCACCAGACGAGAATTGAAAGCAGGAGCCGTCGCGGCGGTCAGCGCCGTGTTGGCGTAACTGGTCTGACAGCAAGCCATCGTTTGCCATCTTGATGGCAGGCAGTAATCAGCCTATCTTGTTGAAGATGGAGACCGCGCATGGCTGAACCGCAATTGTCTGTCCGTAGCGCCAGGGCGCGCGATCTGGCGCACCGTCTGGCGCGACGCGAGAACCGCACGGTGGCCGACATCGTAGAGCGGGCGCTTGAGGCCTACGAGGTTCGAGAGACGGGTCGCGAGCCAGCCCAGTCATTCTATCGCAGGCTCGCTGCGGAGTATGGCGAAGATGTCGATCTGGACGCTGTGGCCAAAGAGGATCGAAAGCTCCATCAGGGCATTGATCTGTGATCTTCGTCGACACCAATGTGGTTTCCGAGACCCTGAAGAAGGACCCTTCAGATGCGGTGCTGGCATGGCTCGTGCGCTTCGATGCGGAACTGGCTTTGCCGACTGTCGTTTTAGGCGAAATCGCGTTCGGTATTGAGAAGATCAAACCCGATCAGCGGGCAGGGCGACTTGAGCAAGGCCTGACTGAATGGCGAGGCCGCTTCGCCGGGCGCGTCTTTGGTCTCACCGAGGAGGCTGCACTGACTTACGGAAGACTCATGGGCAGCGCCGTTCGCACCGGAAGGCCCATGTCTGTGCCCGACGGGATGATTGCGGCGATCACTATGACGAATGGTGGGAAGCTTGCTACCCGGAACAGGCGCGATTTCGAAACGACCGGGCTCGAGCTCATTTCGCCATGGGAGTTTTGAGGTGACCGACGACGACAGCCGCCTCATCTCTGCTGCCAAGCGCGGCGAGGATACCGACACCACCTTGCGGCCGCAGGCGCTCGATGATTTCGTCGGACAGCAGGCAGCGCGCGCCAACCTGAAAGTGTTTATCGAGGCGGCGAAGTCACGCAACGAGGCGCTGGATCATGTGCTCTTCGTCGGACCGCCCGGCCTCGGCAAAACGACGCTTGCGCAGATCATGGCGCGCGAGATGGGTGTGAATTTCCGCTCGACGTCAGGCCCGGTGATCGCCAAGGCCGGCGACCTCGCGGCGCTGCTGACCAATCTCGAAGACCGCGACGTGCTGTTCATCGACGAAATCCATCG
>CAYZQP010000279.1:0-4936 GCA_964480545.1 uncultured Mesorhizobium sp.
GCAAGTTCGTGTTCGGATGCACCGAGGCTTACATGATCGAGGACGGCAAGGTGACCCGCCCGATCAAGGGCGCAATGCTGATCGGCAATGGTCCCGACGCCATGCACCGCGTCTCTATGATTGGCAACGATCCGCAACTTGACCCAGGCATTGGCACTTGCGGCAAATCCGGTCAGGGCGTGCCGGTCGGCGTCGGCCAGCCGCATCTCAGGATGAACCAGATAACGGTCGGCGGCACGAAGATGGCGTGAGGCGTGGCGACGGCACCTGACGGGTCAGGCGCTCGTTCCGGATTCGACGCACTTATCCCTTTGCCCGATTTGCCGCATGCCGCGCCATGATCCAGTCCGTAAGCGGCTTGCCGAAATGATGGTCTGCCAGTTGACGGTTGGTGTAGGCGAGCACAACGCCGTCCGCAGTTGATAGCTGCTGGACCAGTGGCGATATTTTTCCATCAATGAGAGCGCCAATTGCCTGCCGGCGTTCCAACGTCGTCATAGCCAGATTGTCGTCGAGGCAGTGCACGCGGTTTCCGGTGGGGTCCGTCTCGTCGCCAACCCGGAGTCGCACGTGGAAATAGTAGTACGGCGGAAGCCTGGTGGCATAAATCTGCGCCACATCGAGATCTCGCACGAAGCAGCCGGCATTGACGTAGTGTAATCCCCAATGCTTCCGGTCATTATACTTCGAAGTCTGCAGGTTGACGCCCGCCACAACCTCGCCGCTGTCAATGTACCAGTTCATCGCCCTGCGCTTGTAGCCGCGCCCGGCCATCAGCTCGATGAAGATGGCCTCGACTGAATCCGGATCGCGATCGGACATGGTCTCAGACGCTGACGCCTCGTTCTGCCAGATCCGCCCGCAGCTTGTCTGCGCCGGTAAACAGCACCGCCTGCCAGCCCGCACCTTGAGCGCCATCAACATTGGCTGGTGCATCATCGATGAAGATCGTGTGCGCCGGGTCGAGGTTGAAGCTCTGCGCGTGCAGCGCGTAGATCGCGCGATCCGGCTTGATCAGCCCGACTTCGGCTGACACCGTCACGCCGCGCGGCTTGTTCAGAAAATCAAAGCGGCCGCGCGCTTCCTTGAACGTATCGGCGGCAAAATTTGTGAGCATGGTCACATCGCGGCCCTGAGCGATCAGGCCCAGCATGATCGCCACGCTGTCCTCATAGGCATGCGGCACCATCTCGTTCCAGTTCTGGCGGAAACCACGAATATTCGCCTCGTGCTGCGGATGTTCGGCGATCAGCAGCGCCTCGGCTTCCTCCCAGGTCCGACCGCGATCCTGCTCGATATTCCACTCGTGCGTGCAGACATTCTCGAAGAACCACTTGCGCTCGGCCTCGTCGGGGATGAGACGGGAGTAGGGCAGGTTCGGATCGTAGTGGATCAGCACCTTGCCGACGTCGAACACGATGTGATTGATCTGGCTCATTCAGGTCCTCGGTTTGTGGCGCAGGGTTGCGCCAGGAAGTGCGGCTTCGATAGCTTTTTTCATGACAGTCGGCAAAGCTTCGCCGGGTAAATCATCGCGACTGGCCCAATACAGTTCGTGAGGTGGTTCGAAAGCAGGAACGTCGGTCGACCACACCTCCAGCCTGAGCTCGAAATGCGTGAACATATGGCTGATCACGCCGCGCGGCTGCCAGTCGCCGGGAAAGGGAGCTGCCTCCGAACCCGTCGCGCCATCCTGCCGTGACGTCCAGGCGGTGGTCGGCGGGCCAACCATGCCGCCGAGCAGCCCGCTCTCGGGCCGCCGCGCCAGCAGCACCGCACCATCCTGGGCGCGCGTTGCCACAAACGCTGCGCCAACCCGCAATGGCTTGGCCTGCTTTTCCGCCTTCACCGGATAGAGTTGCGGGTCGCCCTCGGCCAGCGCGCGGCAATCCTCCTTCAGCGGACAGAGCAGGCAGCGCGGACGCTTTGGCGTGCAGATGGTTGCGCCGAGATCCATCATTGCCTGCGCAAAGTCACCCGGTCGGGCAGGGGGGAGCATAACAGCGACAAGCGCCTTGATCCGGGCCTTCGCCTCCGGCAGCGGCGTCGCGATGGCGTGAAGCCTCGTCATCACCCGCTCGACATTGCCATCCACGACCGCCGCAGGACGATCAAACGCAATCGACGCAATCGCCGCTGCCGTGTAGGGCCCAACCCCCGGCAGCTTCAGCAGCCCGGCTTCCGTATCGGGAAACATGCCGCCCAGTTCGCCTGCCACATAGTCAGCGCATTTCTTTAAGTTGCGGGCGCGCGAATAATAGCCGAGCCCGGCCCAGGCTTTCATCACATCCTCGGACGGTGCCGCCGCCAGCGTCTGCACGTCCGGCCACTTCGCCAGAAAATCGCGAAAATACGGCTTCACGGCCTCGACCGTCGTCTGCTGCAGCATGATTTCCGACAGCCAGACCCGATAGGGATCGTTGACCACGCCGCGCGCCCGCTGGCCCGGCGTCACCCGCCAGGGCAAGTCGCGATGATGCGCGTCGTACCAGGCAAGCAGGCGCATTGCTGCGCTGTCTGCCTTGCGGTCGCCGCCATCCGGTGCGATTGCTGGGTCGTGCAGGTTCATTGGGGCTCACATGGCAGGGAAACCCCGCTACAGCAATGCAGTTCCGGTCAGTGATCTGACCGGCGCGATTCTCGACCCGGTGCTGCGCAAGCGCACCGGCATGTCGGTCGCGCTCGTGCAAAGCTGGGAGGAGATTGCCGGCCCGCGACTGGCCAACACGTCGCGACCTGAAAAGATACAGTGGGCGCGCCGGATACATGACGATGACCCCTACGAGCCTGCCGTGCTGGTCATCGCCTGCGAAGGGCTGGCCGCACTGCACCTGCAACACGAAACCACCGAGATCATTGGCCGCGTCAATGCCTTCCTTGGCTACGCCGCCATCGGCCGTATCCGCATCGTGCAGAAGCCGGTCAACAATGCCCCGCCGCCCCGGCCAAAGCTGCGCGCACTGACCGAGGCCGAGCAGGCCGAGATCGGCCGCACCGTCGCCGAGGTCGAGGATGAGGGCCTGCGCGCCTCGCTGGAGCGGCTGGGCGCCTCGGTCCGGGCAAAACGCAGGCCGTGACCAGTCTCACCCGCGCGCAACTGCTGGAACTGCTGCCCAGGGACAAACACGACGTCGCGGCTGTAGAACGGCTTGCTGCGCTCGGCTACCCGACAGTCGAGCCGGTGCTGCCAGAATTGCTGGAATGGATTCAGGACATCAACTGCCGGTCGCGCGCGTGATTGCGCCATTCCTTGCAGGCATTGGCGCGCCACTGGCACCTCATGTTCGCACGGTTCTCCGGTCAGCCGATGAAGACTGGATCTATTTCGTCCTCTGGAACGTGTTCGACCGCAATCCCGCGCTGATTGACGCCCTGAACCTGAACTGGCGCAACTCGCGGCTGCGGCACGCTCAGACGCCGGGATTGAGTGCCGGGATTGAGTATTGTGCGGCACAGTTGCTGGCCCACGGCGAAATCCGTGATTGATGTCTCATCGCCATTTTGTGATCGGCCACGACACAATGGCCTCTGGCCTGCTATAGGCTTTGCCATAATTCGCCCGGACTCTCGCCTTTTGTGGCGATAACGCCGCAATATCCAACCTTCAACTCAGGTGATTCGCATGTTCCGTACCCTTGGCAGGGCTGTACTCTACCCGCTGGCCGCAGTTTCGGTGGCCGCTCTCGTCGCGTCGTGCAGCGATTCCGGCGACAAGAAGACGACCGAAGCGCCTGCCGCGTCCACCCCGGCGCCAGCCACGCCTGCGCCTGCCGCGGAAGCGCCCGCTACGCCCGCGCCTTCGACGACGGCTGAAGCCCCTGCAACACCTGCGCCATCGATGCCGGCACCTGCCACGTCTGCGGAAGCGCCTGCGACCCCGGCGACGCCCGCTCCGGCAACGCCAGCCCCTGCCGCACCGGCGGAAACCGCCGAGGCTCCGGCCGCACCCGCAGCAACACCGGCACCCGCTACGCCGGCGGCTACGGCGGTCGCAGCACCCAAGCCTGCCGGCACGGTCAGCGTGCTTGAATTGATGGCTCCGGGCGCGCTGCCCGAAATGGCGCTTGGCAAGGCCGACGCGCCGGTCACCATCATCGAATATGCCTCGATGACCTGCCCGCACTGCGCCTCGTTCGCTGTGAACACCGCGCCGGAGCTCAAATCCAGGTATGTCGACACGGGCAAGGTGCGGCTGATCATGCGCGAATTCCCGTTCGATCCGCGCTCGATTGCCGGCTTCATGCTGGCCCGTTGTTCAAAGGAAAGCTACTTCCCGATGACCGACGTCCTGTTCAAGCAGCAGGCGAGCTGGGCCGATCCGTCTGTGGAAAATGCGCGTGAGGTGCTCTTCAACCTTGCCAAATTCGCCGGTTTCACCCAGCAAAGCTTTGAAGCCTGCCTTACCGACCAGAAATTGATGGAACAGATCGAGGCAGTGCGCAAACAGGGTGAGAAGCTTGGTGTCACCTCGACCCCGACCTTCTTCATCAATGGCGAGAAATATCCGGGGGCGCTCTCGATTGAGCAATTGTCGGCCATCATTGAACCGAAGCTCTGACGTTATCGTCCGGGCGGAGGCGGCGCGTGTTTCACGTGCCGGTGGCTGCGCATGAAGTTTTCCAAGCTGCGCCTGCTTGGCTTCAAGTCCTTTGTGGAGCCATCCGATTTCGTCATTGAAAAGGGCCTGACGGGCATCGTCGGGCCCAATGGCTGCGGCAAATCCAACCTCGTCGAGGCCCTGCGCTGGGTCATGGGCGAGAACTCCTACAAGAACATGCGCGCGTCCGGCATGGACGACGTCATCTTCTCCGGCTCCGGCACGCGCCCGTCGCGCAACACTGCCGAAGTCACGCTCTTCCTCGAAAACAACGACCGCACCGCACCCATCGCCTTCAACGATGCCGATGAGTTGCAGGTCTCGCGCCGCATCGAGCGC
>CAYZQP010000280.1:0-4928 GCA_964480545.1 uncultured Mesorhizobium sp.
GCTATGCCGGGTGGAAGAGTGCCGAGGGCAAGGCAATGCTGTCGGGCAAGCGCTCGCTGGAAGAGATCGCCGAGCGCGTGGTGAAGAAGAAGATCGAGCCGCAGCCGAAGTCGGGCAAGCAGGAGCTGCTGGAGAACATCGTCAACCGCTATGTGTGAGGCGGGTCTGGCTGTCCTCTTATAAGGCGGCTATTGCTGCTCAGGGAGGATCTGATGACCACTACCTGGAGCAACTGGTCGGGCTATCAGCATGCGATGCCGAAGGAACATGCCGAGCCGGCTGACCTCGATGCGCTGTCGCATGTAGTCCGGACATCGCCCGGACCGGTGCGCATTGTCGGCACCGGGCATTCGTTCACACCGCTGGTGCCGACGAGTGGCACGATCCTGTCGCTGGACCGGTTTTCCGGGGTGACCTCGCATGATCCCGAAACGCTGACGCTGACGGCCGGAGCGGGCAGCAAGATCGGTGATCTGGCGCGGGCGATGTACGACGTTGGCCAGGCCTTTCCGAACATGGGCGACATCGACAAGCAGGCTTTTGGCGGCGCGCTTGGCACGGCGACGCATGGCTCGGGCGTGACGCTGGGCGCCTATCACACGCAGTTGCAGGCAATTGAGCTGGTGGACGGGCGCGGGCAGGTGCGCAGCTTCTCGCGTGCAAAGAACGCGGATGATCTGCTGGCCGTTGTGCCGGGGCTTGGCGCGTTTGGCGCAATCACCAGCGTGACGCTGCAGAATGTCGCCAGCTACCGGCTGCGCCGGCGGCGCTGGGTGTTGCCTATCGAGGAGATGATTGCCGAGTTCATGCCGATGATGAGCGCGCATCGTTCGGCGGAGTTCTATTACATTCCGCATTCGCGCATGGCGCTGTTCATTGCCTCCGACCTCTCCGACGAGCCGGCGGGCGCGCGGCCGCCAGACGAGGACAATGACGCGGTGGAGACGCTGGCCAGGGTGCAGCGTTTTACCAGCTGGGCACCCTGGCTGCGGCGGCTGATCCTGAAGCAGGCGATCAAGGGCGTGGCGAAGGAGGACTACGTCGCCGACTGGCTGACCGTCTATCCGTCGGAGCGCAATGTGCGCTTCAACGAGATGGAGTATCACCTGCCCATTGAGGAAGGGCCGCGCGTTCTGAAGGAACTGATCGACCAGTTGGAGTGGCGATATCCGACTGTGTATTTCCCCATCGAGGTGCGCGTCGTGGCGGCGGACGACGCGCTGCTGAGCCCATTCTACAAGCGCCCGACGGCGTCGATTGCCATCCACCATCAGGCGGGCACTGACCCGATGTTCTATTTCAACGCGATGGAGCCGATTTTCCGCAAACATGGCGGGCGGCCGCATTGGGGCAAGATGCACAGCCTCAGGGCGGCAGAGCTCGCAAAGCTCTATCCGCGCTTCAAAGATGCCATGGCGGCACGCCGCGACCTTGACCCGGACGGGCGTTTCGTGTCGCCTTACATTGCGGATCTGTTTGGAGTGCGTGTTTGAGTTATTTCGGTGCGTTGCAGTCAGCGCTGCTGGAGGCCGGTATCTACCAGCCAAGCCTCGTGCTCGACCTCGACCGGCTGGATGCCAACATTGCCCATGTCAGGGCCAAGCTGGCAGCACCTTTGCGCATTGTCGACAAGTCGCTGCCATGACGGAAGCTGAGCGAGCGGGTGCGCGATGCGTTCGACACGAACCGCGTGATGACGTTTCATCCGCCGGTGGCCAAGGCTGTTGGCAAGCGCTGGACTGACGCCGAACTGCTCTATGGCAAGCCGATGCCGGCAGCGCTGGCGCGGCAGCTGCTGGCGGAGAAACCTGAACTTGCAACACAAATCGTCTGGTTGATCGATACGCCGGAGCGGCTGGCGCAATATGCCGAGATTGCCGGCGTGCTGGGGCGACAGATCAATTTCTGCTTCGAGGTGGATGTTGGCCTGCATCGCGGCGGGCTGTCGTCGCCGGATGCGCTGACCCTTGCCCTGGCGCAGCTCAGGCAATGGCCGCTGCTGCGGTGTCACGGCATCATGGCCTATGAGGCGCATATCGGCCATATCCCCGGTTTTCTGGGCGGACCGGAAAAGGCGCGCGCCAGGAGCATCGCGCTGTTTCAGGCGTTTGTGGCGCGGCTGGGCGAAGACCAGCGCCGCATCCTCAACCTCGGCGGCAGTACTACGGCGCTGACCTATGATGCTGAAGTCGGGGCCAACGAGATTTCCATTGGCTCGGCCTTTGTGAAGCCGACGGATTTTGATGTGCCGAGCCTCGCTGCCCTGCAGCCTGCGATCTTCATCGCCGCGCCGGTGCTGAAGGTGGTGGATGTGCAACTGCCGGGTCTGGATGCGAAGTCAGGTGCGGCGCAGTCGCTCGGCCTGCTGCCGAAGCGCGGGATCTATGTCTATGGCGGCAAGTGGATGGCCAGACCGGAACATCCAGCCGGCATGCGGGTGAACACGACGATTGGGCAATCGACCAACCAGCAATTCTTCGCGCTGCCTGATGATGCGCGGATCAGCCCGGATGATTTCGCCTTCTTTCGCCCGACGCAGAGCGAGTTCGTGCTGCAGCAGTTTGGCGCGATCCGGGTCTATGCTGGCGGCAAGATCATGGATGAGTGGCCGGTGCTGCCGTTGGGTTGAGCGCCTACATTGGCGTCATCCCGGGACGCGAAGCGGACCCGGGATCCAGAGTGCCACATTTGTCACGTTAGCGCGATTGCTGTTGTCGTTGAGCAAAGGTGGCAGAGTTCACATCTCTGGAACCCGGGTCCGCTTCGCGTCCCGGGATGACGTCAGTGGTTGGATTTTCCACACTTGGCGATTTCTGTGACTCGAAATTGTCACGCGCTGTCGCACAATCTGCAAGGTCTTGCCTTCAAGCTGTCATGCACCCTGCGGTATCTTCACCTCATGGTACAGGAACGCGCAGATCACTTCACGGACGCAACCCCGATCCCCGAAATCGAGGCACTGCTTGCCATGTCGCAGACCATGTCGATCGTTGATCGGCTGATGGCCATGCCGCGCACTGAAACCGATGTCGCCAGGGAATGGGACAAGGCAGTTTCGACGCGGTTGCAGGCCAAGGTGTCGGGCATGATGCGTGACTGTCTTGCTCGGCCACAGGACTGTCGCGCCGCAGCGTAAGTAGCCTAACCCTTCACCGTCACCACCGGCCGGATGCGCGCCACACGCGCTACCATCCCGGCCTGTTCCATTGGCTCAACCACAGCCTCAATCGGGCGGTAGGCCGAGGGCGCTTCCTCACGCAGACGCCCGTCGAGCTCGGCCAGAACATCAGGCCGGGTGCGCAGGTCCTCGCGCGCGACCGGGCCAACGACGCGTAACGCGCCGATGCCTTCACTGGTGCGGCGTGCATCGCCGCGCGACAGTTTGCGGCCCGCGCCATGCGCAGACGAGGCAAGCGCGTCGGTATGCCCAAGCCCGCGCAGTAGCCAGGAGCCGTCGCCCATGGAGCCCGGCAGGATGACTGGCTCTCCCAGCCACTCGTAGGGCGAACCCGCCTGAAAGCCGGGGCCGCCCGCCGGGCACGCACCCTTGCGGTGCCTCCAGATTGCGCCGTCTTGCCAGATCGTGTTGTGCGGGGCGTCATAGACCAGGCGATGGCCCAGCTTGCGGCCAAGAGTGCGGCTGACGGCTTCGACCGCCATCAGGCCAAGGAAGAAGCGGTTCACAAAGGCGGCGTTGACGGCATTGGCGTGGCCGTCGCGGTAGCGCGCAAAGCGCGGGTCGTCTTCCGCAAACAGGCGGCTGCCAGCCAGCGTTTCGCGCGCTTGGCTGCCGACACGCTGGCCGAAATCCAGCGAGCCGGAATGCACGACGATGACCACCGCACCGGGGCTGATTCCGGCAGTGCGGGCAAAGCCGCCGCCAGGGATTTCGTCCACCGTGCCAATTTCGACGAAATGGTTGCCGCCGCCGACGCTGCCCAGGATGGAATCATGGCTGAGTCCGGTCTGCGCATCGGCATATTGGGCAAAGGCAGGCTCGATGCTCCCGGACGGGAACCAGCCGCCATCCGACATGCGGTCGGCGTCCTTCCAGGCCTGACCCATGTCGAGCCCTGCCAGCAGGCCGGTGCGCCCCGTGGCCAATGCGTCGAGCAGACCCGGCACCCCTTCGCGCAAGACGGCTGCCCGCTGGGCACCGGTCAGTGCGATATCGCGGCCGCCCTGAAAGAACAGATGGCGCAAATGGCGCTCCAGATCGGGAGCGGCGAGAGCATCGGCCACGCTGCCGTCGAGCACCAGCATGCGCATGCCGCAGCCAATGTCCGAGCCGATGAAGTGCGGCATGACCGCACCTTCAAGATCAGCGACGACGCCGACTGGCACCGGCTTGCCGGGGTGGAAATCCGGCGTGGTGATGATGGTGTCCAGCCGTGCGCCATGGCGCGCGAGTTCATCCGGCGCGGGCAGAGCCTCGGCCAGATCACGCAAAGCCTTCTGATATTCGCGCGGTGGTTCGGATGCGGCGACGAATTGCGTCACCACATGGCCGCTCACAGTTACGTGGCGACGGTCGAGCGTGTCGACAGACCTGGTCATGGCAGTTCTCCGGGATGGGCGGTTCAGCAGCCGCAGCAATACGGAGAGAGGGTCGTGTAGCAGATTGGCAGTCGGGAGTGAAGCAGCGCGAACGCATTGGTAGTGTGGATCGCCGAAGCGCGCTCTCAGGATCTTCTCTCTTGCAACGTGCGGGAGGGCTCAGAGAATAACCCGCAGTCCACAAAAGAAGCAGAAATAAACATTGTATTTCAATAATTTATCATTTCTCACGAAAAATCATTCAGGATTTTATTCACACCCCTCCACGCTGCCCCATAATGCTCCTTGCCCAGACACGGAAAGGAGGCAGCGATGGACGAGACAACATACGAAGACCACCCGAACGAAAACGATCTGTATTTCCTGAAAAG
>CAYZQP010000281.1:0-3257 GCA_964480545.1 uncultured Mesorhizobium sp.
GGTGAAGCACAGCACGTTCTCGTGGTAGCTGTCGTTCCACCACATCGCGACCTCGACGGTGATGCCGTCGCGCTCGGCGCGAATGGCAATCGGCGCGCCCAGAAGCGGCTTCTTGGCACGGTCGAGATATTTCACATATTCGGTCAGGCCGCCGTCGTAATAGAGCTCCTGCACTTTCAGGTCGGCATGGCGCTTGTCAGACAGCACGATGCGCACGCCGGAGTTCAGGAAGGCGAGCTCGCGCAGGCGGTGTTCCAGCGTGCTGTAATCGAATTCAGTCACGCCCTTGAACGTGTCGGTCGACGGCAGGAAGGTGACTTCCGTGCCCGAACGGCCCTCGTTCTGGCCGGGTGCCGGGTTCGCCTCATAGCTGCCGGTGACAACCAGATCAGCATCGGCATCGCCGTGCGTGAATGACATTTCGTGGATGTTGCCGTCGCGGCGGATCTTCAGCCGCAGCCAGACCGACAGTGCGTTGACGACGGAAACACCGACGCCGTGCAGACCGCCCGACACCTTGTAGGAGTTCTGGTCGAATTTGCCGCCGGCATGCAGCTGCGTCATGATGACCTGCGCCGCAGACACGCCTTCGGAGGCGTGGATACCCACAGGAATTCCGCGGCCATTGTCGGTCACGGTGCAGGAGCCGTCGGCGTTCAGCGTCACGGTGACGAGATCGGCATGGCCTGCCAGCGCCTCGTCAATCGCGTTGTCGACAACCTCATAGACCATGTGGTGCAGGCCCGAACCGTCATCGGTGTCACCGATATACATGCCGGGGCGCTTGCGCACCGCGTCCAACCCTTTGAGAACCTTGATGGAATCGGCTCCGTATTCGGCTGGCACGCCGTTGCCGTTTTCGGTCTCGTCGCTCATGAATTGCTTTCGGTCTGTTAATCGGGAGAGCGCTCAGACTGCTGATCGAATCGAGCACTTTATATTGCCCGAGATATAGGTGTTTTGCGCTGGATTTCCAAGCCTTTGGCCGGATTCGCTCCCGGCGCAAACTGACGCGCCCGGCAGCGTATGGGGCATCCGTTCCAGGCTTCGCGTCCAGCACGCAAAAATTGACCTTGCGGCAGGTAAGACACAGGCAGAAGCTCAGGCTTTCCAGAGGGAGAATTTCGATGTGCCATCATTGCGTGATTGAAAGCGTCAAGCAGGACATGTTGAGCCGGCGCAGCTTCTTCAAGGGTGCTGCTGCAATAGGTGTTGCGACTGCCGTTGCTGCCACTCCGGCAGCGGCGCAGACGGCATCAACGACAAAGCTGAAAGCAGAGGATCTGACGCACGACCTGGTCGAGAGCTTCCCGACCTATTTCGGCTCGCAGCAGTTCTGGATCGAGAAGACTAACGACTTCGCCAAGGATGGCTTCAACATCAACCAGTGGCGACTGCTGGAGCACACCGGCACCCATATCGATGCGCCGCTGCATTTCACGGCAGATGGCAAGGGGGTCGGCGAACTGGCGGTTGCGGATCTGGTTGCGCCTCTGGCCGTCATCGATATCCGCGCCAAGGCCGATGCCGACGCAGATGCCGAGCTGACGCCGGACGATATCAAGACCTGGACTGACAAGAACGGCCCGATCCCGGACGGCGCTGTCGTTGCGATGCTGTCCGGCTGGGGCCAGCATGTCGCTACCGACAAGTTCCGCAATGTCGGCGAGGACAAGGCGATGCACTTCCCCGGCTTCCACCTGGAGGCGGTGAAGCAACTGCTGGAGACGTCGGCCAGGGCCATTGCGGTCGACACCCTGTCGCTCGATTTCGGCAAGTCGCCGGACTTCATCGTCCACAAGACCTGGCTGCCAGCAGGACGCTACGGGATTGAGGGGATCGCCAATCTGGACAAGCTGCCTGCAAGCGGCGCAACCATCGTCGTCGGCGCGCCCAAGATTGCCAAGGGCAGCGGCGGGCCGGCGCGCGTCATTGCGCTGGTCTGACCCGCGTCGCAAGGCTCCTGACATAGGGCTGTCAGGAGCAGGCCTTTCCTTGGCGCGCGCGATGCCTATCTTTGAGGCCATGCGCCCGCAAGACCTGCTCCGCCCCCGCCCGGAAGGGCTGTATTGCCCGCCCGGCGATTTTTACATCGATCCGGTGCGCCCGGTCGAGCGCGCGCTGGTCACCCACGGCCATTCCGATCACGCACGTTCCGGCCATGCGAAGGTGCTGGCGACGCAACAGACGCTCGACATCATGGCGCTGCGCTATGGCGTGGATTTCGCCGGGGCGACGCAACCCGCCGCATTCGGAGAAACGCTGGATGTCGGCGATGTGCGCGTCAGCTTTCATCCAGCCGGGCATGTGCTGGGCTCGGCCCAGATCTGTGTCGAGCACAAGGGCCTGCGTATCGTCGCCTCCGGCGACTACAAGCGCCGCCCCGACACGACCTGCGCGCCGTTTGAGCTGGTGCGCTGCCATGTCTTCATCACCGAGGCGACGTTTGCGCTGCCGGTCTTCCGCCATCCTGCGGCAAGCGACGAGATCGGCAAGCTGATGCGCTCGGTGGCGCAGTTTCCCGAGCGCTCACACCTGATCGGCGCCTATGCGCTGGGCAAGGCGCAGCGCGTGATAAAGCTGATCCGCGAGGCCGGCTTTGACCGGCCAATCTACATCCACGGCGCGATGGAAAAGCTCTGCGACTATTACCAGAGCCAGGGCATTGATCTGGGACAACTCGAGGCCGCGACGGTCAAGCCCGGCGCGAAGAAAGATTTTGCCGGCGCAATTGTCATCGGAACGCCCTCGGCCTTTGTCGACCGCTGGGCGCGACGCTTCCCCGACCCGGTCTCCTGCTATGCGTCGGGATGGATGCTGATCCGCCAGCGCGCCAAACAACAGGGCATCGAGCTGCCGCTTGTTATCTCCGACCATTGCGACTGGGATGAACTCACCCAGACCATCGTCGAAACCGGCGCAGAAGAGGTCTGGGTCACGCATGGTCGTGAGGAAGCGCTGGTGCGCTGGTGCGAGTTGAACGACATCGCTGCGCGCGCGTTGCATCTCGTTGGCTTCGAGGATGAGGGCGACTGATGCGCCGCTTCGCCGAATTGCTCGACCGTTTGGTGCTGACGCC
Organism: uncultured Mesorhizobium sp.; assembly: GCA_964480545.1. Lineage (GTDB taxonomy): Bacteria > Pseudomonadota > Alphaproteobacteria > Rhizobiales > Rhizobiaceae > Mesorhizobium_G. The sequence goes on from CAYZQP010000281.1 coordinate 3,080, forward strand.
ATCGCGCAATGGCAAGCTGCGGCTGATGACCGACTATTTCCGCACCGTCGAGGATCCGGATCGCGGCCTGGCGCTGGCAGCACTGACCGGCGAACTGAACTTTCCGGCAGTCAAACCGGCGCTGCTGCGCGAGTTGATCGTGCAGCGCATGGACCCGGTGCTGTTCGGCTATTCCTAC
>CAYZQP010000281.1:3267-4911 GCA_964480545.1 uncultured Mesorhizobium sp.
CGATGTCGCTGGTCTGGCCGGCCGGCGAGAGCAACGCGACGGAACACGATTTCACGCTGACGGAGGTGGTCACCACGCTGCAGCGTGCCAGCCGTTCTGACGGGCCGAACGTGCTGGCCAGGCTGCTCAACGGTTCGGACCTGTCCGCGCGCTTCGCCATCATCAAGCTGGTCACCGGTGGCCTGCGCATCGGCGTCTCCGCGCGCCTCGCCAAGCAGGCGCTGGCCGATCTCGGCAGTGTCGATGTCGGCGAGATCGAGGAGCTCTGGCACGGACTGACGCCGCCCTACCTGTCGCTGTTTGCGTGGCTGGATGGCACCGCGCCCAAGCCCGAGAAGGCCGCGCGGGCGCTGTTCAGGCCGGTCATGCTTGCCCACCCGTTGGAGGAAGGCGAACTGGACAAGCTCGACCCCGCCGATTTTGCCGCCGAGTGGAAATGGGACGGTATCCGCGTGCAGGCGACCGTCGAGAACGGCATCCGCCGGCTCTACTCGCGCACCGGCGACGACATTTCCGGCGCCTTCCCAGATCTTGTGGAGGCGATGACCTATGTTGGCTGCATCGATGGCGAGTTGCTGGTCGGCGACCCGCTTGGCCAGACCGGAACGTTTTCCGATCTGCAGCAGCGGCTGAACCGCAAGAGCGTTTCGCAAAAGATGATGCGCGACTATCCGGTCTTTGTGCGTGCCTATGATCTGCTGCAATCAGGCGCTGACGACCTTCGCGACCTGCCCTATCAGGACCGCCGCAGGCATCTCGCAGACTTTGTCGGCGCGCTCGAGCCGCGCCGCTTTGATGTCTCGCGCAACATCGCGTTCACGGGATGGGACGACCTGGCCGGCCTGCGCCGCGAACCGCCACACCCGATCATCGAGGGCGTGATGCTGAAGCGCAGGGACTCGCCCTATCTCGCCGGCCGACCCAAAGGGCCGTGGTTCAAATGGAAGCGCGATCCGCATGTCGTTGACGCCGTGCTGATGTATGCCCAGCGCGGCCACGGCAAGCGCTCCAGCTTTTATTCGGACTACACGTTCGGTGTGTGGACCGGGCCACTCGGCGCCGAGGCGCTGACGCCTGTCGGCAAGGCCTATTTTGGCTTTACCGACGAGGAAATGAAGCAGATCGACAAGTTCGTGCGCGACAATACGATCGAGCGCTTCGGTCCCGTCCGTTCCGTGCGTGCCGATATCCGGCATGGTCTGGTGCTTGAAGTCGCGTTCGAGGGGCTGAACCGCTCGACCCGGCACAAATCCGGAGTTGCCATGCGCTTCCCGCGCATTTCCCGCATCCGCTGGGACAAGCCGACCGCCGAGGCTGACCGCATCGAAACGCTGCAGGCGTTGCTCGACTGACATTTCCGATGACTGGATTGTCAGGAGATGTCAGGAATATTTTCTTGAGCCTTTCTACCCCTCTCCGGCGTGCCTCATACTCCTTCCCGCAAACCGGAAAGGAGGCGCAGATGGATTTGAAAGCAGCACATCACCACGACAAACATTCCGCACAGCTGTGCCTCTTTTATATGTTCATCATCCTCGCCCGAATGGCGATCCGTGACACCCTCGATGTCCGGCAGATGCCGATGCCGGTCTGGCATGAAGGCGAGTGGTACTACGACCCTGACATCAAGCCCCTGCCGCTACC
>CAYZQP010000282.1:0-4890 GCA_964480545.1 uncultured Mesorhizobium sp.
CTCGCGTGCGAGGGCGCGCGTCTCGTAACCGATCAGGCGATACTCCGAGATGATCGCGGGGTTGAACTCGACCTGGATTTTCACGTCTTTCGCAATCGGGAAGAGCGTCGCGCCGGCCTCCTGCACCAGCGCCTTTTCGGCTTCCTGGAGCGTGTCGATATAGGCGGCCTGACCGTTTCCGGCCTGGGCGATGGTCTGCATCATCCGGTCGTTCAGATTGCCCTGGCCGAAGCCGAAGACCGACAGGAAGACGCCGGACTGGCGCTTCTCCTCGATCAGTTTCTTCAGCTCCGCATCACTGGACTGGCCGACGTTGAAGTCGCCGTCCGTCGCCAGCATGACGCGGTTGACGCCTTCCTTGACAAAGCTGTCCTGCGCCAGTCGATAGGCTTCCTCGATGCCGGCAGCACCGGCAGTTGAGCCACCAGCCGTAAGCCCGTCAATAGCTTCAAGAATCTTGCGTTTATCAGCGGCCTTCGTTGGCTCGAGCGCCACGCCGCTGCGCCCGGCATAGGTGACGATTGACACCGTATCGTCTGGCCTCAAACTGCCGACCAGCATGCGGAAAGACGCCTGCAGCAGCGGCAGTTTATCCCGCTCACGCATCGAGCCGGAAACGTCGATCAGGAACACCAGGTTCGCCGGCGGCTGGGTGGTACGGGGCGTCTCGTAGCCCTTGATCGCCACATGCATCAGTTTGGTGTTCTGGTTCCACGGCGTCGGCATGACGGTGACCGTCGTGTTGAACGGCGTCGACGCATCCTGCGGCGGCTGCCAGGCGTAGGGGAAGTAGTTGATCATCTCCTCGACCCGCACCGTCTGCGGATCGGGCAAACTGCCGTCCTTCAGCGACCGGCGCACCATGGAATATGACGCCGTGTCGACATCAATCGAGAAGGTGGACACGGGTTGTTCGGCGACGGTCTTGATCCCGTTCGACTCAAAGGTCTCGATACGGTTGCGGTTGGGTTCGGTGGCAGCCGGCTCTTCGCAGCACCTCGCCGAAACGCCGAAAGAGAGTTCCTGCACCTGATCACCCGCAGTTGGCGCGGGTGAAACAGGCTTCGCCGGTACAAGTCTTATCGGCTCCCGAGCGGGTGCGGATGCCGAGCCCGACGGCTCCGCATGACGGCGCACCAGCCTCGTCTCGCCATAAGTCTTCAGCGTCCCGAGCTCCGTCTCGGTCCCGGTCCAGGTCTGGATTCGACCCGGTTCGGGCGTAGCAGGCGGAGGAGGAACGGCCCGGGCAGCTTGCGGCGCTTGAACTGGTGCCTGATCCGCAGGCGCTCCGCCTTGCACATCGACCTTTGCCGAAGCGTCAGCGTTCGCCGGTATCTCTGGCGGGACCGCGCGTATGCCGGCTTCGAGACACCCCGTTTCGCCCTGGGCCTGGCAGATCCGGACGTAATCCATCGGCTCGGGCGTAGTCGGCACCTGCACGCTCTGTTGCGTCATCTGCGGGGGCGCTGCCTGTGGTACGGGAGCCGGCGCAGCTTCGACAGCGGCAGGTGCCGCGGGTGTCGGAGCTACAATTGTCGGGGCCGGAATTGGCGGAGCAGCTGGCGTCGGCGCAAAGGCTGTCGGCGCGGCTGGCACGTCCTTCCTGGCGAGGGCCTTCTCGTCGACCGATGCGGGTGCCGAAATGACCGGCCGCTCGCGCAGAAGGTTGATCGCTGCATAGCCGCCGAGCGGCAGGGCAATCAGTCCGGCCAGCGCCGACGTGGTCAAGAGTCGCGGTTTCATCATCATGCTCCAGAGGTTTGTTGCTCTGGTGCTGAGACGCGGGCGCGCCACACTTCCTTGGGCCGGTCTGGCCTTTTCATCCTCGAAGGCGCGCATGGCGGCGGCCAGCGCATCGGCTTTCGCGCGCTGCGAGGGCTGTGGCGCGGGGCGCCGGGCGAGTGCTTTCAGGTCGCTGTCATCGATCATGGTCAGGCCACCTCGACTTCGCGCATCAGGACGCGGAGCCGCTTCTTTGCCTCGTGGATGTGCCAGGAGACGGTTGTTTCCGAAATTGTCATCACCTCGGCGGCCTCGGCATGCGAGAGTTCCTCGCCATAGACCAGAAGCACCGCCTCCCGTTGTTTGTCAGACAGCTGGCGTACGGCTGCCCAGAGGTCATCAACGGGATCCTGCGCGCCAAAAGCCTCTGCCACCGCGTCGACACACACAGAATGAACGCGAAACGCCTCGCCTTTTGCGTCCTCACGCATTGTCTTGCGGCGGAAATCGCGCGCTGCATTCAGCGTCAGGGTGTAGAGCCAGGTCGTGAAGGCCCCTGCCCCGCGATAGGAAGCCAAGGCCTTCGACAGGCGAATGCACACATCCTGCGCGATATCTTCGGCGTCCATCTTGCGGCCGCTCCAACGCCAGGCAACGCGGTAGATGAAGTCATAGTGGCGCTCCAGCAGCCGGCCGAAAGCAAGCCCGTCGCCGGCTTTCGCCAGCATGATCAGATTGTCGTCGGACGCGCCGGTCAGATCCAAAGTTGCGATCCTGTTTGCGCTGTTAGACGCAACGATTTCGACTTTCCCTGGGGGGCCGGAGAATTTTTTTCTTGCTCATAATTTTCCTGCCCATAATTTGTGCGCGACACTTGATCCGTGCCGTCGAATTAACCCAAGTCACATCATGGCCACATTTGGCCATAGAACGGGAGACCGTGGCTTGGTAAGACCAACCCCACGCGTAACAGTTTATCAGGACATGATGCAGACTACCCATCGCATCTGCTGCCGCCAGAACAACTCACACAGGATCTGGCAGGCATGAGCACCAAGGGGCCGCTCGTACTGATCGCCGGCGGATGCGCCGCTATGGTCGGCGCAGCTGCGCTTACAATTTCGCTCGCGTCTTTTTTCTCTGACCTTCCGACACAGGCAAACGCGGCATCTGTTGCCCAGGTTCCCGTCAAGAAGGTCAAAACCATCACCCTCACACCTAACGATCAGACGGGGAACGAACAGACCGGGGTTGTCGCGCCCGTGACCGTTGCGGCCGCCCCCGCAAGTGCGGAGACGCCGGCGCCTGCGCAGGAATTTGCGGTTGCCGCAGCCCCGAAGGCTGACGAGCTTCACCGGACCAATCCACGCTGGGCGCGCAATGCAGCACTGCCTAAAGTCGCCCAGGAGCGCCAGCAGCAATTGCAGTCCGCCTTTGCCGATGATGCCAGGTCCGAAGGCGTTGCCGCGCGGTCTTCGGATCCATTTGCCGTGATGGGCTCTGGCGAAGTGGAACTGGAAGAGACCATCGACGACCTGCCAACGCCGGCTCCGCGCCGCGAGGTGCGCAGGACGACCAGCCAGGATGACGAGCCCGAGGCGCGCGGTGGACGGACGGTGACTATCAACACGGGCGTCAATATGCGCTCTGCCGGCCGCAGCGGCTCACGAATCATCGGCACCATTCCCGGCGGCGCGCGGGTCACGCTGTCCGGTGACTGCAGAAACTGGTGCCGGGTAACCTACAAGGGGCAGACCGGTTACATCTGGCGCTCGTTCGTGGGCGGACGCTCGGCAGCGCCGCGCCAGCGCGCGCGTCGGGCCACGCAGGCGCAGCCCCCGCGTCAGGTGCAACGCCAGGTGGCCAGTGCCCAGAAGCCAAGCGCCGGGCTGTTCGGCAGCGGCGGCCTGTTCGGCCGGGATTAGTTTCTCAACGTTTCAAAAACGCAGCCATGATGAATGCCTGCATGTCCGGGGGATAGCGGAACGCTGTGCCATAGGGGCAAGCGTTGCGGTCGAGGCAGGCACCGCGACAGGTCGATTGCGCACCATTCGCCCAGTCCAGGCACGTCCCGTAGGCAAAGCTGGCGCCTGCATGCGCATCAACCGGACAGGCGGATCTGCAAGGTTGATCCACGCAAGCGTTGCACAGGTGAGTCGCGATCGCCTGGTCTGGCAACTGGACGTCATCATCAAACGCCAGCGCTGCGCGATAGGCGTGCCAGACACCAAACCGGGGATGCATGAGGATGCCAAGCGGCGACTGCTGCAGGCCTTCAGCCCGCATCGCCCAGGTCTGGAATGGATGGTAGGGTCTGTCGGAAGGGTACAGCGCCCGCGCACCAGCCTGCCTCGCAATCGGGGCGATCACCGATCTCGTCCAGGTGTCCAGCGGGTTGGCGAGTTCAGGCGGTTGCTGCAGCCGCCAATGTAGAAAGCCAGGCCAGAACCTGCCGCCAATGTTCCCGATCAGGACCAGACTACGCGCCTGTCCGGCAACGCCCTGAGGGGCAGTTTCGTTCGGCAGGAAGCTGAACCCGCCACGCAGCGAGAGACCAAGCTCATCCAGTTGCCGGGCAATTGCCTCCAGGTCAGCCACGGCTGGCGCTGTCCGGGCTGCTGAAGGCGCTGCGCCAGACTTCCTTGTGTATCAGTTCAGCCACTTTAGCCCGGCTTGATTCGGGCTCCTTTCAAGTGAAGGCGTCAGGCATCGACTCCTTCTTCTGCCTGATGAACGCGTTCAGCGCCTCGTCAATCGACGGATCGAGGTAAGGTGCCTCGTAGCTTTCCAGCCAGCGGCGGGCGAGCTCGTTGGCGCGCTGCGGTGCTGTTTTTGAACCTTCGGCTTCCCACTGCTCGAACGAATTGTTGTCGGCAATTGTCGATTGATAGAAGGCCGACTGGAAGTTCGCCAGCGTATGGTCGGTGCCGAGATAGTGCCTGTCGACTTCCCTCAGCCCCACCTGGCGGATCGGGTCCATCGCCTGACCGTTTTCGGAGAGATCGACGCCCTGCGCGAATTTCTGCTGCATGCCGAGCTGGTCGATGTCCATCATGAACTTCTCGTAGCAGGAGGCCAGCCCGCCCTCGAGCCAGCCAGCCGAGTGCAGCACGAAGTTGGTGCCTGCCAGGATGGTCGAGTTCAGCGTGTTGGCGCTCTCGTAAGCGG
>CAYZQP010000283.1:0-4860 GCA_964480545.1 uncultured Mesorhizobium sp.
CAACAAGCTGGCCGATGAGGGCCTGGCGGTGGTCGTGATCTCGTCCTACCTGCCCGAGGTGATGAACCTGTCGGATCGGATCCTGGTCTGCCGTGCGGGCCGCGTGGTCGAGGAGTTCTCGCCCGCCGAGGCCACGGAGGAGAAGATCATGTACGCTGCCGTGCACTGATCTGCGCCGGGCAGAGCTTACTCCCCTACCCCTTGCTTCAGCCGAGCTTCCATTTCGTGGCGCAGGATCTTGCCGGTCGTGCTGCGCGGGAACCCCTCGAACGGGATGAAATGCACCGCCTTGGGACGCTTGTAGCCGGCAAGCTCGCGCCGGCAGATCGTCTCGATATCCTGCGCCGAGAGGCTGTCGTCATTGCGTGACACGAAGGCGACCGGCACCTCGCCCCAATGCTCATCCTTCTGCCGGACCACAATGGCATCACTGACACGCGGGTCCGACAGCAGCACCCGCTCGATCTCTGCGGGATAAATGTTCTCGCCACCGGATTTGATCATGTACTTCGCCCGGTCGACAAAATCGTAGCTGCCATCCGGGTTGCGCCGGAACAGGTCGCCCATGCGGAACCAGCCACCGGCGAAGTCCCGCGCGTTGGTTTCCGCCGCGTTCCAGTAACCGCTGAACACGGTCGGCCCGCGCACGGCCGCCTCGCCGGGCTCTCCATCGGCAACCTCGCGCCCTTCCGGATCGACCAACTTCAGATCGCACCCGCTGCTCAGCCGTTTTGACAGGCTCTGTGGCACCGTGCCGGGCTCAAACATACAGGCCGAGCCGGGCGGCAGGCCTGTCTCCATCGAGCCGAAACTGTTGAGATAGGGCGCGTTGGTGAGTTGCGAGAGTTCGGCAATCAGATGCTTTGGCACAAGGTCGGCCATGGCGCCGACAGCGCGGATGCTCTTCGCCTTGCGGCCGCTTGACCGCAGCAGTTCAACGACCGGCTCGATCGAGCCCGGCATCAAGAGCATCCAGCCGAGTTCGTGGTGCTCCATGATGCCGACGATCCGCTCGGCATCAAACCCGTCGACGATGAATACGGGCGCTCCCGACATCAGCGCACCAAGCACCTGGTCGGTCGATCCCATATGGAACATCGGCGCCCAGGCGATGAAGCCGTCGCTCGCCTTCGCATGCATGTCGATCCGCAACACCATGTTGCGCGCAATCTCGGCACGGTGACTGATCAGCGCGCCCTTCGGCATACCGGTCGTGCCGCTCGTGTAGAGAATAACCAGGCCATCCTCTGGGTCGACAAATGGCAGGTCCGCCAGCGGCGCAATATCGAGCAAGGCCTCATATGCGTCCTCTATGACGATCACGCGCCGATCCCGCAGTTCGAGCCCGCGCGCGGTGTCAGCAAAGCGCGCCGACACGAGCACCAGCGCAGGCTCCACGAGATCGATGCAATGCTGCAACTCGGCCGCCACGAGCCGCCAGTTCTGGCAGGCGACAATCGCGCCAATCGAGGCTGCTGCCAGTTCGAGCTCCACATATTCCTGCCGGTTCTCGGATAGCAGCGCGATACGCTCGCCGCGCTTGACCCCAAGACCGGTAAGTGCTGCCGCCAGCCGCAAGACCCGCTCGTCGAGTTCCTGATAGGTCAGCGCGCCGGTCGCCGTCTGGACGGCCAGCGCCTGCGGGTCACGCCGCACGCGCGACCGGAACAGCCCGTACACCGTCAGCCGCCCTGCCGCCTCGATAGTTTCACCCGGTTGCACGCTACGATCCTCCCTGATCTGCGCCCCCGCAGAATTTCAGCCCGGCCCGGCCAGCGCCTCCAGCCGCGACACTGCCCGCTCAATCCGGTCAGCCGTTGAAGCTCCGGCTTCGATGCGCTTCGCCAGGCCACTCAGCACCAAGTCGGCAATTGCGTCTGCGGTCGTGTTCGGGTCGAAATCGCCCTCGCCGCGCAGATAGGCCCAGGTCCGATGTTCGGTGCAGCCGTAAATCATGTCGCGCACCAGCGGCAGCGAGACATCGTCACGCAACTCGCCGGCTGCGATGCCTTCGCGGATGATGTCCATGGTCCGGCGCGTATAGGCGCGGTTCAGCTCATAGACACCCGTCTTGCTGTAGTCGGGGCCCGTGCGCAAATACTGGAACATCAGGTTGCACAGCGCCGGCTCGTCATACACCGTCTGCAGGTGGCGCCAGATCATGAAGCGTAACCGGTTGCGGGTGCCGCTGATGCCGGAGAGCTGCTGGTCGTAATCCGCCAGCATCGATTCGTACCAGTCCTCGACCACCTTCACCAGGAGGTCGCGCTTGTTGTCGAAATAGCGGTAGATGCTGCCCTCGACGACATTCGCGCGCTCGGCGATGTCGGATAGCGGCGCATCCTCGTAGCCCTTCTCGCGAAACACTTCCCGCGCTGCCGCCATGATGTCGGAAACGCGTTGCTCCTTGGGCAGGCGAAATACCTGTCGTCGCGTACGGCTGCTCATTACCCCTCCGTGTTGAAGCTCGCCCTTCGCTTTTCGACGAATGCGCCCATGCCTTCCCACCATTCCGGACCGGCAGCTGCCGCTGCGACGGCATCGAGTGCAATTTCGTCGGCTTCTTCGGCGGATGCGGTCTCGCAGCGGTACAAGGCGCGTTTGGTTTCCGCAACCGAAATGGGGCTGTTGGCGAGGAACCGCCGCGCAAAATCAACCGCCGCATCGGCGAGCGCATCCGCTGGATGCACCGCCGTCACCAGCCCGGCCTGCCGTGCATCCTGCGCCGACCACTGGTCCCCCAGAAGCGCAATCTCCAGCGCCTTTGCGCGGCCCACAATATGCGCCAGGCTCTGTACACCGGCTGCGCCCGCAAGTGCGCCAAGCCTGACTTCCGGCAGCCCGATCCGCGCCGTGTCGGCTATCAGGCGGAAGTCGCAGGCCAGCGCCAGTTCGCAACCGCCGCCCAGCGCGTAACCATTGATCGCAGCGATTGTAACGAACGGCTCGCGCTGCAACCGCCCGAAGCTGCGCACGATCGGCCGGACGTAGTCGTCGCGGATTGCCCGCGCATTGCGGTACAGCGGCGAGGCCGGATCGCTGAAGTATTTCACATGCGCGCCACCGCAGAACGCCTTGCCAGAACCGGTGATGATCACCACCCGCGCGCGCTTTCCAGCGGCCTGCGCCACCAGTTCGTCAAACAGCGCCAGAGCCTCATTTGTCAGAGTATTGTGACCCTGCGGATTGCTGAGCGTTATCCGCGCAACGCCGTCCAGTGGCCAGTCAATCGTCAGCGGCAACTCCGCCATCGCGCCTCACTCCCTCGAAAATTGCAGATTGACAAACCCGCAATCGCTCATGTTAATGAGGATAATTCATCATCTGTCAGAGCATTGCAAGACCTGAAAGCTGGTGAATAAAGGAGGAATTTCAGTCTGTTTGGCGCGAAATCGTCGCGATACGGGGCATGTTGTTTCACATGCGCCTGTAGCTCTGCGACCACGTCAAGCAAAAGATAAGTGAAGCTCATTTATTCGCGAGACGGAGGACATGCTCGCACTCAACAACGTTCAGGTGCTCTACGACAGAGCCATTGAAGCCGTGCGCGATGTCTCGCTGTCGGTGCCCGCCGGTGCAATCGTTGCATTGCTCGGCTCCAACGGTGCCGGCAAGTCGACCATCCTGAAGGCCATCTCCGGCGTTCTCTCCCAGGAGGACGGCGAGATCGTCAGCGGCTCGATCCATCTCGAAGGCACGCCCATCTCCAGGCGCTCGCCGCGCGACATCGTGCGCAGCGGCCTGCTGCAGGTGCCGGAGGGCCGGGCGCTGTTCGCAACGCTCACCGTCGAGGAAAATCTCCTGATGGGCGGCTACACGCGCAGCCGCAAGGAATCCGCAGACGAACTCGAGCGCGTTTATCTGCTGTTTCCGCGCGTCAAGGAGCGCCGCACCCAGATCGCCGGTTACCTCTCGGGCGGCGAGCAGCAGATGGTGGCGATCGGGCGCGCGCTGATGGGCCGGCCCAGACTGTTGATGCTTGACGAGCCATCGCTTGGCCTCGCCCCGCAGATTATCGACGCGATCTTCGAGACCATCATCGAACTGAACCGCAGCCACGGCATGACCGTCCTGCTGGTCGAGCAGAATGCCCAGCTGGCGCTGCAGACTGCCTCCTACGGCTACATCATGGAGAACGGCCGCATCGTGCTCGACGGCGCCGCCGAAAAGCTGCGGGCCAATGACGACGTGCAGGAATTCTACCTCGGCTTCTCCGGCGGCGAGCGCAAAAGCATGCGCGACGTCAAACATTACAAGCGCCGCAAGCGGTGGCTGTCATGAGCGCGTTTCTGGAACTGCACGACGTCACCAGGCGCTTTGGCGCGCTGGTCGCCGTCGACAGCGTCAGCCTGACCGTTGAGGAAGGCCAGATCTACAGCCTGATTGGCCCCAACGGTGCCGGCAAGACCACGCTGTTCAACCTCATCAGTTCGGTGTTCAAACCTTCGTCGGGCCGCATCCTGTTTCGCGGCGAGGACCTGACCCGGCTGCCGACCCACGCACTGGCAGGTCTTGGTATCGCCCGCACCTTCCAGAACCTCGCCGTGTTCAAACACGAGACCGTGGTCAACAACCTGCTCGTCGGCGTGCACTCGCATCTCAGGTCGGGTCCGCTCTCGGCAGCCCTGTTCTACGGCAAGACCCGTCGCGAGGAGATCTCCGCACGCGACCGGATCGAGGAGATCATCGACTTCCTCGAGATCGAGGACATCCGCGACCATCCGGTCGGCGCGCTGTCCTACGGCCAGCAGAAGCGTGTCGAGCTTGGTCGCGCGCTTGCCGTTTCGCCAAAACTCCTGCTGCTCGACGAGATGGTCTCCGGCATGAACCAGGACGAAGCGGGCGATGTCCTCGCGCTCC
>CAYZQP010000284.1:0-4847 GCA_964480545.1 uncultured Mesorhizobium sp.
TTTGGCGCATGTCGTTGTCGCAAAACCGCTTCACACTTTTGCGCGACATGCTTTAACCCGCCCGCAACAGCCTGATCGCCTCATCCCGCCCAAACAGATAGAGCAGGGTGCGGATCGCCTCGCCGCGCGGGGAGGTCAGTTCCGGGTCCTGATTGAGCAGGAGCCGTGCGTCATCGCGGGCGATTTCCAGCATGTCGGCGTGGAACTCAATGCGCGCCACCTGGAAGCCCGGCGTGCCGGACTGGCGCGTGCCAAGCAACTCACCCTCGCCGCGCAGCTTCAGATCTTCTTCGGCCAGGCGGAAACCGTCTTCGCTCTCGCGCATCACCGCCAGGCGCTTCTGCGCGGTTTCGCCGAGCGGGTCCTTGTAGAGCAGTACGCAGGAGGAAGGCTTTGAGCCCCGCCCCACGCGGCCGCGCAACTGGTGCAACTGGGACAGACCAAAGCGCTCGGCATGTTCGATCACCATAATCGTCGCGTCCGGCACATCCACGCCGACCTCAATGACGGTGGTGGCGATCAGCACGCGTGTCTCGCCGTCCTTGAAGGCACGCATTGCCTCGTCTTTTTCGGCACCCTTCATGCGGCCATGGACAAGGCCGAGTTGATTGCCGAATACCGGCTTCAGAGAGGCGAAGCGGTCTTCCGCCGACATCAGCTTGATCTCTTCGGATTCCTCGACCAGCGGGCAAATCCAGTAGATCTTCTGGCCTTCTTCCACTGCCTGCCGCATGCGGTTCACCAGGTCGTCCAGCCGCTCCAGGGGCATGGCAACGGTGCGGATGGGTTGGCGGCCAGCCGGCTTCTCGGTGAGCTTCGAGACGTCCATGTCGCCAAAGGCGGTCAGCGCCAGCGTGCGCGGGATCGGCGTTGCGGTCATGACCAGCATGTCCGGCGCGTCGCCCTTGGCGGTGATGGCAAGTCGCTGGTGCACACCAAAGCGATGCTGCTCGTCGACAACGGCCAGAGCCAGCCGGCGGAAATTCACCGCATCCTGGAAGAGCGCATGGGTGCCGATGACAATGTCGATGGTGCCTTCTGCCAGCCCGGCAAGCACATCTGAGCGCTCGCGGCCCTTCTCACGGCCAGTGAGGATCGCTGCACGCATTCCAACCTTCATCGCCAGGGGGGCGATGGTGGCAAAGTGCTGGCGTGCCAGGATTTCTGTCGGTGCCATGAGCGCTGCCTGACCGCCGGCCTCAACGGCGCGCGCCATCGCCATGAGTGCCACCACCGTCTTGCCCGATCCGACGTCGCCTTGAAGGAGGCGGAGCATGCGCTCAGGCTTGGCAAGGTCAGCGAAGATTTCGGCCAGTGCAAACTGCTGGCTGCCAGTCAACGAGTAAGGCAGCTCGCCAGTCAGCTTGTCGACAATGCGTCCATCTCCAACCAGTGGCCGCCCCGCAGCGCGGCGCACGCGGGCGCGCACCAGCGCCAATGCCACCTGTCCGGCCAGAAACTCGTCATAGGCGATCCTGCGCCAGGCCGGATTTTCCGGAGAAACGTCAATTGGATCGGAAGGATTGTGGATGCGCTGCAAGGCCGCATCAAAAGCCGGAAAGGTCTGCCGCGTCATGATATCCGGCATCTGCCATTCCGGCAGTTTTGGCACACGCTCCAGCGCGCCTGAAATTGCCCGGCGCAGCACCCGCGAGGTCAGCCCGGCGGTCAGCGGATAGACCGGTTCAACCAGCGGCAGAGCATCGGTGTCGCCCAGCCGCGCGATGTGATCGGGATGGACCATGGTCGGGCGGCCGTTGAACCACTCGACGCGGCCCGACACCACCACTGTCTCGCCCTCGGGCAGCACCTTCTCCAGATGCGCCGCATGGGCGTGGAAGAAGGTCAGGCCAAGTTCGCCTGTGTCGTCATGCACGTAAACACGATAGGGCACACGCTTGTTGCCGCGCGGCGGTGGCTGGTGGCGGTCAACGCGCACTTCAAGCGTGACGATTGCGCCTTCGGCAGCGCGCGCGATTCCCGGCCGGTTGCGCCGATCGATGATCGAATGGGGCAGGGTGAAGATCAGGTCGCCGATGCGCGCCTCGCGGTCGGACAGGCTTGCGGGTACGACCTTCTCTATGAGTGTCGCCAGTTTAGGCCCGACGCCGGGCAGGGTGCCCAGCGAGGCAAACAGCGGATCAAGGATCGAGGGGCGCATGTGCTGCTCCCTGGTTCTTTGAGAAATCTGTATTATCCAACCGGATCATCCTGACGACGATAGGCAGGAGAGATCAGCATGCAAGGCTGACACGCGCACCTTTCCACGCTATATGCGCCGCTCATCCTGGGAATGCCACGAATGACCGGCTCGACACATACAGGCGAGGGGCTCGATGCCCGCCGCCGCAAATTGCTTTTCCGCTCCTGGCATCGTGGCATGCGCGAGAGCGACCTGATCCTCGGCAGCTTCGCCGATGCAGAGATATCCGGCTTGACCGAGGCCGAAATCGACCAATATGAGGCGCTGCTGGACCGCACCGATACCGAAATTCTGCCCTGGCTGACGGGGCAGGGCGAGCCTGTCGATATCGCCCAGCCAATCGTGAACAAAATCAAGGCGTTTCGCCAGTCTCTTCAGTTCTGAACATGTCGCTTGTCCCCTCCATAGGTCTGCCTAAATCCGGGCTCGGCCAGTTCATTGTCGATGGCGTGGCCGATGGCTACGAGGCCTTCGCGCTCGCGCGCGCCGCACAGGAATGCGCGCCAGACGGACCGATTGTATTCGTCGTGCGCGATGGCCAGCGCCTGCCCACCATCATCGACCAACTGGCTTTCGCAGCGCCCGAACTGCCGGTGCTGGAACTACCGGCCTGGGACTGCCTGCCGTATGACCGCGTCTCGCCCGGCTCCGATGTCGCGGCGCGGCGTCTGGATGCGCTGGCCGGCATCATCGCGCTGGCCAAGAAGCCGCATCGCGCCGTAATCCTGACCACGGTCAACGCGCTGCTGCAGCGCCTGCCGCCGCAGGCCGCGATCGAAGCGCAGACGCTGAAGCTGAAAGCCGGCAACCAGATCGAGATGAAAGAGCTGGTGGCGCGGCTGGAAACCGCCGGCTTCGACCGGGTGCCAACGGTGCGTGTCGTTGGCGAATACGCGGTGCGCGGCGGCATTCTCGACCTGTTTGCCCCGGGTGCTGATGAACCACTGCGGCTCGATTTCTTTGGCGACACGCTGGAGTCGATCCGCGCGTTCGATGTCGCCACGCAGCGCACCACCGGCAACCGCCCGACCTTCGTCATGCAGGCGATGAGCGAGGTAACGCTGACGCCCGACATGATCAGCCGGTTCCGACGCTCCTATGTCGAGGCCTTTGGCGCGGCGATGCCGTCCGATGCGCTCTATGCCGCGATCAGCGAGGGCCGCCGCTTTGCCGGCATGGAGCACTGGCTGCCCTTCTATTACGACGGCCTGAAAACCCTGTTCGACTATCTGCCGGATGCCCCTTTCGTTTTCGACCATTTGGCGCGCGAGGCGCTGGCTGAACGCCATGAGCTGATCGTCGACCACTACGAGGCGCGCAAGCAGCAGGGCGATTCGAAGCTGAAAGACGCGACGCCCTACAAGCCGGTGCCGCCGGCGCTCATGTATCTGTCGCCAGACGAGGTCGCCGCCGCGCAGCCCGACCGCATCTCCATCGAGTTCACGCCCTTCGATGCCCCCTTCACCAGCGGCAAGAAGGTGCTGCATGCCGGCTCAAAAGCCGGGCGCACCTTTGCCGCCGAGCGCGCCGCACCGCAGGGCAATGTATTTGACGCGGTGGTGCAGCATATTGCCGACGAGCGGGCAAAGAAGCGCCGCGTGCTGGTTGCCGGCTGGACTGAAGGCTCGCTCGACCGCCTCGGCCAGATCCTGGCCGAGCACAAGCTCGAGAATCTCAGCAATGTCGCGACACTGGCAGATGCCGGGACGCTTGGACCGGGGCAGGCGGGACTCGCCGTGCTGCCGCTGGAAACCGGCTTCGAGACCGCCGAGATGGTCGTCGTGGCCGAGCAGGATATTCTGGGCGACCGGCTGGTGCGCCGCGCCAGGAAGCGCAAGCGCGCCTCGGAGTTTATCTCGGAAGCCACCGCGCTGTCGGCCGGCGACATCGTTGTCCATGCCGATCACGGCATTGGCCGCTTTATCGGCCTGAAAACGATCGAGGCGGTTGGCGCGCCGCACGATTGCATCGAGATCCATTATGCAGGCGATGACCGGCTCTATCTGCCGGTCGAAAACATCGAGCTCCTGTCGCGCTATGGCTCCGACAATGCCGAGGCCGTGCTCGACCGGCTGGGTGGCGGTGCCTGGCAGTCGCGCAAGGCGCGGCTGAAGCGCCGCCTGCTCGAGATGGCTGGCCAGTTGATACAACTCGCCGCCGAGCGCCAGATGCGCGCCGCGCCGATCATGTTGCCACCCGAAGGCACCTATGGCGAGTTCGCCGCGCGCTTCCCCTATGACGAGACTGACGACCAGCAGGGCGCGATTGACGCCGTGATTGACGATCTCGGCCTTGGCAAGCCGATGGACCGCCTGATCTGCGGCGATGTCGGTTTCGGCAAAACGGAAGTGGCCCTGCGCGCCGCGTTTCTGGCGGCGATGGAGGGCTTTCAGGTCGCCGTCGTCGTGCCCACCACGCTGCTGTCGCGCCAGCACTACAAGACGTTTACCCAGCGCTTTGCCGGGCTGCCGATCAATGTCCGCCAGGCCTCGCGCATGGTGGGTGCCAAGGAGCTTGCCGAAACGAAAGCCGGCATTGCCGATGGCACCGTCGACATCGTCGTCGGCACGCACGCGCTGCTGGGCTCAGCGATTTCGTTCAAGAACCTTGGCCTGCTGATCATCGACGAGGAGCAGCATTTTGG
>CAYZQP010000285.1:0-4801 GCA_964480545.1 uncultured Mesorhizobium sp.
TCAGAGACCAAAAACCATGGAAACCAGCTTGATTTCAAAGACAGTCGCTGTCCCCAGAGCCCAGGATCGGCAGCCAGACCAACGCTGCCATCAATTCCTCGCTCTTCCACCAACCCACTGCTGCCTGGCCCCTTCCACTGTCACACGAATGCGCTAGAAGATGCCCCGACATCTCTGGAGGACTTCATGCCAAAAACTTTCGTCATCGCGCAGGGCGGCGGCCCGACCGCTGTCATCAACCAGACCATGGCGGGTGCCGCCCTCGAGGCGCGCAAGCGTTACCCGAAGTCGAAGGTGCTGGGCGCGATCCATGGTGTGCGCGGTATCCGCGACGGCATCTATGTCGATCTGCACAAGGTGCCGGAGAAGGAGCTGCTGGCCATCGCCAACACCCCGAGTGCTGCCCTTGGCTCCACCCGCGACAAGCCCGATGCTGCCTACACGAAGCTGGTGCTCGAAGGCCTGAAGAAGGTGAAGGCTGATGTCTTCATCAACATTGGTGGCAACGATACGTCCGGCACGCAGCAGATCCTGACCGACGCAGCCGGTGGCGACATGGTGTTCATGCATGCGCCGAAGACCATCGACAATGACCTGATGGAAAACGACCACACGCCGGGCTTTATCTCGGCTGGCGAGTTCGTGGCCGGTGCGTTCAAGACCGTCGACCTCGACTTCCGCTCGCTGCCCGGCATTTATGTCGCCATCGTCATGGGCCGTCACGCCGGCTTCCTCACCGCCGCCTCCGCCGCCTGGCGCGATGACCGCGACTGCGGCCCGCATCTGATTTACGTGCCCGAGCGCGCCTTCTCCACCGCGCAGTTCATCGACGACGTGAAGCGCACCATGGACAAGCACAAGCGCTGCATTGTCGCCGTCTCCGAAGGTGTCTCCACCGCCGATGGCAAGTCGCTGGTCGAGTCCATCATCGGCTCCGACAAGGTCGAGCGCGACGCGCATGGCAACGTCAAGCTCTCCGGCTCCGACCTGAACCGCGCGCTGGAGCAGGCGCTGGCCGAGGGTCTGCCGGGCAAGCGCGCCCGCGTTGACGCGCTGGGTTACATGCCGCGCGGCTACATCGGCGCGATCAACAAGACCGACCAGAAGGAAGCCTTCAAGGCCGGCGCGCTGGCGGTGAAATATTCGGAGAAGGGCGGCGCCTCCATCGCGCTGAAATACGAGGACGGCAAGACCGTGTTCAAGCCGGTGCCGCTCGGCAATGTCGCCGCCAAGACCCGGCACATGCCCGACAATTTCCTCAACAAGGAAGGCACCGACCTGTCGAAAAAGGGCGTCGAATATTTCGAGCGCCTGATCCCGCGCAAGTTCACCACCGGCCGTCCATTCGTGTGAGCCGGTGAGCCTGTTTGCAAGTATCCCCCTCACCGTCTCGGGCTGCGCCCTCGCCACCTCTCCCCCACTTCGTGAGGGGAGAGGAGATGCAGTTGCTATTGCGGCGCTTCTCCAGCCTGGCTCCTATCCTCTCCCTCCGGTACGGGGGGGTCCGAAGGACGGGCGAGACAAGTGGCTCGCCCCGGCAGGGTGGCGCGCGAAGCGCGACGGAGAGGGGGTATTTTGACCGTTCGAAGGCCGGGACGCAAATACTCGCGCGCGACCCAGGCAGGAGCCCTCGATGACTGAGTTTACCCCGATTGCCTCGTTTATCGGGGGCTGCCTCATTGGTCTTGCGGCGGTACTGCTGATGCTGGCGGATGGCCGCATTGCCGGCATCAGCGGCATAGTCGGCCGCGCGCTGCCACCCTGGCGCAGCGGCGCGCAGCCGGATGGCGCACTGGCCTTCATTCTCGGGCTGATTGCAGCACCTTTCCTGGTCAAGGCACTCACTGGCGAACCGGTACTGCAAACCGTTTCGGCCAACCTGCCGCTGATGGCGCTGGCCGGGCTGGTCACCGGTTTTGGCGCGGCATGGGGCGGCGGCTGCACCAGCGGCCACGGTGTTTGCGGTCTGTCGCGGCTCTCGCCCCGCTCGATGGCCGCAACGCTGATTTTCATGGCGACTGCGGTGCTCACCGTGTTCTTCACCCGCCACGTGTCCGGAGGGTGAGATGCGCCTGCTCGTCAACTTCATGATCGGCCTGATTTTCGGCACCGGCCTCGTCATCTCCGGCATGTCCGACCCGGCCAAGGTGCTGAACTTCCTCGACCTCGCAGGCAACTGGGATCCGTCGCTCGCCTTCGTCATGAGCGGCGCGGTGCTGGTGGCTTTTGTCGGCTATCGCCTTGTGTTCCGACAGCCCCGCCCGCTGCTGGCTGAAAGCTTCCAGGTGCCAACCTCCCGGGACATCAATAGCCGCCTCGTTGCCGGTGCTGCGATCTTCGGCATTGGCTGGGGGCTCGGCGGGCTCTGCCCCGGCCCCGCGCTGACCGGCCTTGGTCTCGGCGCACCGGGAGTGCTGGCCTTCGTGCCTGCCATGCTGCTGGGTGTGGCGCTGGCGCGATGGCTGGCCGGGCGGCAGCCAGCCGTCACCTAGCGTAGAGTGCCCTTAAAGGAATCGGGCACGCTGCTCTAACTATTGTTTTGACGCATGATATTTGTCCGAAAAGTCTGCAACTTTTCGGTATTATGCTCTAGACAGCGCTCTCTGTCTGCGCCGCCTTGCGGGTGGAATAGATGAAGGCCGCGATGAAGAAGATCGTCAGCAGAAGCACGATGGTCGGTGCCGGGGCGCTGTCGATGAAGAACGACAGATAGACGCCGAAGAACGAGGCGACGACCGCAATCGCGACAGAGAGCAACATCATCGCGCTGAACTGCCGGGTGAGCAGGAAGGCGATGGCACCGGGCGCGATCAGCATGGCAATCGACAGGATGATGCCGACCGCCTGCAGCGCGCCGACAATGGTCAGCGAGATCAGCGCCAGCAGCCCGTAATGCAGGAAGTTGACCGGCAGGCCGACTGCCTTCGCCTGCGCGGGATCAAACGCGTGCAGCAGCAGGTCGCGCCATTTTACGAAGACGATGCCTGCGGTGATCGCCGCGATGATCGCCGATTGCGCGATGTCCTTCCAGGCCACGCCCAGCATGTCGCCAAACAGGATGGGGTCGAGATGCACGTCGGACTTGATCTTCACGTAGAGCACCAGCCCGAGCCCGAACATGCCGGAGAACACGATGCCCATCACCGTGTCCTGTTTGATGCGGCTGTTCTCGGTGAGGAAGCCGGTGGCAAGGGCGGCAAACATGCCGGCGACAAACGCGCCAATCGCATAGGGAATGCCGACGATGTAGGCGATGACAACGCCCGGAAATACAGCATGCGCAATCGCATCGCCCATCAGCGACCAGCCCTTGAGCACGAGGAAGCAGGAGAGCAGTGCCATCGGGATCGCCACCAGCACCGAGATGGTCAGCGCGTTGACCATGAACGGAAACTGGAACGGCTGGAGCAGGGTTTCGATCATAGGAGAGCGGTCTCGCCTTTTGAAAAGGTTCCCCTCACCGGCCCTTCGGGCCACCTCTCCCCCACTAACGTAAGGGAGAGGAGTGGAGCCAGGTTTGGGCTGCGCTATGAGCTGCTTCTCCTCTCCCCTCACGAAGTGGGGGAGAGGTGGCGAGGGCGAAGCCCGAGACGGTGAGGGGGTATATGCAATCATTGCGCTTTCTCCAGCGCTTCTGCCGCACGGCGGCGCGCCGCCAGCATGCCGTGTTTGGGGGCAAAGAAGAACGCCACCAGAAACACCAATGTCTGCAGCACCACGATGATGCCGCCGGTTGCGCCGTCGAGGAAATAGCTCGCATAGGCGCCGATGAAGGACGTCACCGAGCCGATCAGAACCGCGATGATCAGCAGCCGCTCGAAACGGTCGGTCAAAAGGTAAGCGGTGGCGCCCGGCGTCACCACGAGGCAGATGACGAGGAACGCGCCGACCGTCTGCAACGCCGCAACCGTGCAGGCCGAAAGCAGCGTGAAGAACATGATCTTCAGCGCGTCGGGGTTGAGGCCGATGGAGCGCGCGTGGCTCTCGTCAAAGAACACGACCATCAGGTCTTTCCACTTCACCAGCAGGATCGCCAGCGAGACGAAGCCGATGATGGCGAGCTGCAGCGTGTCGCCCGGCGTGATCGCCAGGATGTTGCCGAGCACGATGGTCTGGATGTTCACCGAGACCGGCGAAATTGACACCATGAACAGGCCAAGGCCGAAGAAGCCGGAGAAGATCAGGCCGATGATGGCGTCTTCCTTGAGTTTCGAGCGCTGCGACAGGAACAGCATGGCGGCTGCCGCCAGCCCGCCCGAGAAGAATGCGCCAAGCGCAAACGGCAAGCCGAGCATATAGGCTCCGGCCACGCCCGGCACGATGGAGTGCGAGAGCGCGTCGCCGATCAGCGACCAGCCGCGCAGCATCAGGTAGCAGGACAGGAAGGCGCAGACGCCACCGACCAGCGCAGAGACCCACATGGCGTTGACCATGTAGCCATAGGTGAACGGCTCGAGCAGCGTCGCGATCATGAACGGCTCTCGGGCTTGTGCGACTTTGCCTTGCCGTCTTCCAGCACCAGCGGACGCTCGTCATCTGTGAACACGCCGACCGCCTTTTGCTTGCCCGATGCATCGGTCAGTACGAAGTGGCGCAGCACGCCGCCAAAGGCCTTTTCGAGATTGGCCTGGGTGAACGTGTCCTCGGTCTTGCCATAGGCCAGAACGGTGCCCTTGATCAGGATCGTGCGGTCGCAGAATTCCGGTACGGAGCCGAGATTGTGGGTGGAGACCAGCATCACCCGGCCCTCGTCGCGCATCTCGCGCAGCAGCCTGATGATCTGGTCTTCGGTCTTCACGTC
>CAYZQP010000286.1:0-4784 GCA_964480545.1 uncultured Mesorhizobium sp.
GCATTTCCCGGCACCGGCAGGCGCGCAAGGAAGGCACGGTCAAGGAAGACGATCCGATACCGCCGGTGGCCAGAGCACTCGCACAGGAGGCCTGGGTGCTGTGCTTCGATGAGTTCACAGTGACCGACATTGCCGATGCGATGATCCTGTCGCGATTGTTCTCGGCGCTGTTTGCCGAGGGCGTGGTGCTGGTTGCGACGTCGAACGTGGCGCCTGCCAATCTCTATCGTGACGGGCTCAACCGGGGGCTGTTTCTGCCCTTCATCGAGACGCTGCAGCAGAATGTCGATGTGATGAGTCTTGACGGCGATACCGACTATCGTCTGGTCAAAATCGGTCGTGCACCGGTCTACCTGACACCACTCACGCCTGCGACTGACCGCGAGATGGATAAAATCTGGACGGTCCTCGCGGGCGATCTTCCGGTCGCCGCAGAGACACTGGCGATCAAGGGGCGCACGATCGAGGTACCGGCAGCAGCAGGCGACGCGGCGCGTTTCAGCTTTGAGGATCTGTGCGAAATGCCGCTGGCCGCGCGCGAATATCTGGCGATTGCCGGGCGCTACGACACTGTCATGATTGACCGTGTGCCAGTGCTTGACCAGTCACTGCGCAACCCGACCAAGCGCTTCATTCTGCTGATCGATACATTCTACGACCGGAAGATCAGGACTGTCATCAGCGCAGAGGCGCCGCCGGACAAGCTTTACGCAGGGCGCGCTGGCACAACTGAGGCGTTCGAATTTGATCGCACTGTCTCGCGCCTGATCGAGATGCAGTCGACGGAATGGCTGGAGCAGGAACGTCCTGGCAGGTCGCCGGAATAGGATCAGTTCACCGTGCGCATGAGTGCCCAGTAAACCGCTCCGCCAAGCAGCCCCGCCACCAAAATCATCAGCAACGGTTGAAAGTCTGGCGTTGCGCCGGTGCGATAGACATAGCCTGCCATGGTCGCAAGCCCACTGGCGCCGCCGAGCGCAACATGTGCAACGGGCCGGGTGATCCGGCGCCACTCCACCAGTGCAATGGAGAGTGCGGATGGCGCGGCGGCGCCGATCGAGATCGACCTCCAGACATCGGTGTTGAGGAGAGACCCCGGCACGTGCTCCGCCGGTAGTGCCATGCCATCTGCCATCATCAGCAACTGGCCAGCGATACTCAGTGTGAGAGCGGCCGCGCCGGTCGCAATCAGGTAGGCAAGCAGGATCAGCGCCAGGCGACGGAGCATCAGGGCATTCCGTGGTTCGGTTCAATGCAGCCAGAGCGAATCGGGCGCGTGATATTGCCCGAAAAATCTGGAACTTTCCTGTGCCAGCTGTGACGCCGGGAATGATTACCGCTCGAACGTAACAGTGAAGGAGAATGAGTAGGTCGCCCGACCTATGCCGGCGGGTGCTGCAGGTACTCGCCCACGCGTCATCGACAGTGCCAGCTGGTCAAGTCTTGAGTTGCCGGATGAACGGGACACCCGGGCGGAAGTGATCGCGCCCGAGCCGGTGTTGACGACGATCTGCAACCCGACACGGCCCGGTTGTCCGATGCCGCCCGGCTTGCGGCTGAAGATTGCAGAGCGGACACGGCCATGCCACGCACCAGGGTCAACGCGCGGAGCCGAGGCCTGCGCCTGGCGCGGCCGGTTGTTGCGCGTGTTGGACGCACGCGCCTCAGGGTTCGCATTGCGGCGCGTAACCCGCTTCGGGGCCTCCTTCTTCGGTGCCTCGACCTTTTTTACCGGTCGAGGACGTTCAACCTTCTTCGGCTCTTTTCTGGGCTCCACCTTCGGCTTACGGGGCGGCTGCTTTTTGGGCAGGACAACGGTTGCGGTCTTCACCTCGGGAACCGGCTTTTCCTCAACAACCTCTTCGGGCTCTTCCTCGACCACCGGCTCCGGCTCTTCGCGCACCACCTCTTCCGGCGGGGCTTCGGCCACAATCTGCTCCGGCTCTTCCTGGATTACTTCCTCGGGCTCTGCCTCGGCGACCTCTTCCTCAACGACTTCCTCGGCGGGCGGCGGCTGCTCGATCTCGGTCAGCTTCTCGGGCTCGAGCGCCTCGACAGTCTCGACCTCCTCGACGGGCTCGGGCTCCGAGATGATCATCGGGGCGAGTTCGACAATCATCTCCTCGTTCGGTGCGCTTTCCTGACGCTCCGGCGCAAAGGCCGCAGCCGTCAGGCCAACCGCTGCGTGAAGCGCAATCGCGACAACGCCGGCAAGGGTCCACCGTGGCGCATCGCGAACGAGCGACAGCTGTGGGAGACCGAATGCGCGGCCCTCCTTCATGGCGCGCCAGCCGGGGGAACTGCAACCGATTCGAGGCCGACCAGCGCAACCTTCAGGTAGCCGCTGTTGCGCAGCAGGTTCATCACATCGGTCAGGTCACCATAGGCCACCGTCTTGTCAGCACGCAGGAAGATACGCGTCTCGGTGTCGCCACCGGTGATCCGGTCAAGCCGTTGGCCGAAACCCTCGCGCGGGATCGTGTCATTGCCAACCGATATGGACAGGTCTTTCTTCACAGTCAGGAAGAGCGGCTTTTCCGGCCGCGGCTGTACGGTGGCTGTGGAGGCCGGAAGGTCGACATTGACATCGACTGTCGCCAGCGGCGCAGCAACCATGAAAATGATCAGCAGGACCAGCATAACGTCGATGAAGGGCGTCACGTTGATTTCGTGCGTCTCTTCGAGTTCGTCGGCGTTTTCACGGATCTTCGAGGCCATGGCGCTACTCGGCCGCCATGCGGCGCTGACCGGGAACTTCGCGGAAGTCGAGGTCACGGCTGATCAGGCGCTCGACCCCGGCAGATGCGTCGGCAAGTTGCTGGCGGTATCCACCGATGGCGCGCGCGAAAACATTGTAGATCACAACCGCCGGGATCGCCGCAACCAGGCCGATCGCGGTTGCCAGCAGGGCCTCGGCGATGCCGGGCGCGACCACGGCGAGGTTTGTGGTCTGCGATTCCGAAATGCCGATGAACGAATTCATGATGCCCCAGACGGTGCCGAACAGGCCTACGAATGGCGCGGTTGAGCCGATAGTCGCGATCAGGCCGGTGCCGCGTGTCATGGCGCGGCCAGCCTGGGCCTCGATGCGTGACAGCCGCGATGCGACGCGCTCCTTGAGGCCGGAACTGTCCGCGTGGTCGAGCGCGCCGGTGGACATTGCAACCTCCTGCACGGCCGACTGCACCAGCAGCGCAGATGGATGCTTCTGGCCTGCAACAGCCGCAGCTGCATCATTGAGACTATGTGCGTCGGCAATCGCGCCGAGGGTTTTTGTCGCCTGGCGCTTCGCAGCGGCAAGCTCGATGCTCTTGTAGATCCAGATGGTCCAGGTCACCAGCGAAGCGAAGGCCAGACCAAGCATGACCGCCTTGACCACAAGGTCGGCTGCCATGAACATGCCCCAGGGCGAAAGATTGTGCGGAAGCGGGCGATCCGGATCTGGCTGGGCTTGCTGATCGCCGTCAGCAGGAGCTTCCGGAACCGGGGCTGCAACTGGCGCAGATCCCGGCGCGCCGTCATTCGCCGGGGCCTCGCTCGCGGGCGATGCGGGGACCTCGGCAGGCGACGCTGGCTGCTGGGCAGGGGCCTGTTGCACAACCGGCGGTGAGGTTGGGGCAGGTGTTTCCTGAGCAGTCGCAGCACCCGCAACGAAGCCGAGGACAACCAGAAAGATCGCGAATAGTCGCACGATTGAACGCATTTTTACTTCCAGTTCCAGATCAGCCGCTCGACAGCGACCGACTTCACGTACCAAAATCGAGTCCGGCCTTGCTGCTGGTCTTCAACTGCCTGGCGCACAGGCCCGGTTCGACGCCCGCTCCTTCGCAGTCAGCCACCGAGTTGATGAGCACGCGCCCGAGATTGTCACAATTCACGCCGGAGAGGTCGAAGCGCGACACCTTGGTTTTTGCCGCAACAAGCTCCTTGAACTCGAGCGTCGTGATGCGATCAACGACGCCGGCCTTGTCAAAGAGCACGATCTCAAAACCTGCCTTGGTCAGGTCGGAACCAAGACCATTGGTGACGACGAATGTCAGCCGGCAACCTTTCTCGGACGCCTGTGCGGCGTTCAATTCCAGCGACAGTGCGCCAGTGTTAGCTGACTGCGCACCTGCCATGGTGGATTGTGCCGCAAGAATGGACGCAACGATTAGTGCGCGCATGTTGCCTCCGATGATTGCTCGTCGATGCCCTGATGCCGAAGCTGCTGGCCAGTCAAAGACATAGGCGGATTTCGAAACAGCGTCAAAGCAGAACCTCTTTCGGGGAGTTCGGGACCAGGGTTTCTGATACATAACATGACAGGAGTTCTCAACTATAATTCGCCAGACGCTGAATTCTGCCTCACCCGAATTCGCAGGGTTGCGCAAACCCGTCGCATCGGCGCCGTGCGCAGCTAGAACGTGGACAATGCCGATGCAGGGAACAGCCCCCTAAAAGAAAAAGACCCGCCGGGTGACCGGCGGGTCTTTTCTCTGCCACCCGCTGCGGGTGAGTAATCGGAGTTAATTCATCGTCGGAATAACGAACTCTGCACCATCCTTGATGCCTCGCCCGCGCGCCCGCAGCCAAAGGCGAGGACGCGCAAAAGCAAAGAACCGTCGGGCTAGTTCATCGTCGGGATGACGAACTCTGCACCATCCTTGATGCCTCGCCCGCGCGCCCGCAGCCAAAGGCGAGGACGCGCAAAAGCAAAGAACCGTCGGGCTAGTTCATCGTCGGGATGACGAACTCTGCACCATCCTTGATGCCTCGCCCGCGCGCCCGCAGCCAAAGGCGAG
>CAYZQP010000287.1:0-4753 GCA_964480545.1 uncultured Mesorhizobium sp.
GCAGCAGCTTTTCCGTCAGCGTGGTCTTGCCGGCGTCAGGGTGGGCGATGATCGCAAATGTGCGGCGCCGCGCAACGGCGTCCTTGATCGATTCGGTCATGCAGAGAAATTCCGTTCGGGCGCGGAATTAGCAAAGGCGCGCCGCGATGTCGAGAAAAGCGATCAGGCCCGCACGAGCTCGATGTTCGGGTGCTCGGCGATGATCTCAAGAATGATCTCGAAATAGGTCTGGCCGTGTCCGGCCTGCAGTGCGGCGAGTTGCCTGCGGATCTGCTCCGCATTGAAGAGTTCGGGCTGGGCGAGCTTCGCCTCGTAGAATGCAACGATACACTCATGGCCCAGCGCTTCGCGGCTCTTGTCGATATCGCGCCAGACCAGCCGCACCGGCTCGCGGCCCGAAATCGCGCCAAACCCGCCATAGAACATGTCGGAGAGCGCATCGAGGCTGGGGCCGAGTTTCCAGTCCTCCGCCCCCATGAACACGCGGTTGACCTCGTCGTAAAAGCTCGGGATGTCGCGGATGGCCGCGCCGTTGATGGTCAGCGTCCTGGTCATGGCAGTCTGTCGAGAATCGGGTCCCAAAGTGAAACTGCGACGGCTACACCGTTTCCCAGCCGCCGCTCTCTCCCGCGCGAAAAATCGCGTCGATAAGCTTCTGGTTCCTGATCGAGCTTTCCAGGGTGAACATCTCGTCCTTGCCGCCGCGCGCGGCGCGAACAAAGGCCTCCGCCTGCAACCGGTATTGGCTGACTCCAGGAAACCGGAACACGGTCGCCTCGGCATGCTTCTGGTTGTGCAGTTCCACCTTGTGATGCTCGTACAACCCGGCATTGAAGGGCGAGCGAACCTCGATAAACCCCTTGTCGCCGTGGAACACCATCAACTGGCGCGCCGCAAGCTGCGTGGAGAGATAGAAACTCAGTTCGAAATCACCGAAATCAGCGCGGACTGATGAATGCGTATCTGTCTTGAATACGGGGTCACGCTCGACCCGCGCGAGCACGCGCTGCGGCTCTTTGCCCGTGGCAAAGCGTGTTGTCACGGTTGGATAGACGCCGATATCCGGCAGCGCGCCGCCACCGAGATCAATCTGGTTACGCATGTTCGTCGGATCGACATTGTAATAGGTGAACGCGCCCTGCACCTGCTTCAGCTGACCAATCGCGCCTTCGGCGATGAGTTCCCGGACCTTCAGCCATTGCGGGTGATAGGTAACCATGAAGGCCTCGCAGATCAGCACCTTCTTCTCGTCACGCAGCGTGATCAGCGGCAGGATATCGGCGGCGTCGAGAGCCAACGGCTTCTCTACCAGGACATGCTTGCCTGCACTGGCTGCCTTGCCGGCCCATTCGACGTGCTGCGAGGTTGGCAGTGGAATATAGACACCATCGATCACATCCGAGGCCAGCATTTCGTCGTAAGAGCCGAAAACATGTGGCGCTCCAAACCGGTCTGCAAGCGCCTGGGCCCTCGCTTTGTCGCGACTGGCTATGGCCGCCACAATGCCATTGTCCGAATCTGCCAAAGCAGGAATTACATGTTCACGCCCGATTTTGGCCGTCGACAACACACCCCAGCGAAACATCCGCAAGACTCCTCGTTCAATTTATCAGACATTTGCCTGCAAAGTTGACCTGGCGCAACCGCTGCCACCGAACCCGGAGCAACAGAATGAGGCGCCCGCGGGACCAGCGTCGCGGTGCGACACCTTCCCGCCACACTTTTTCTCCCCTATATCAGCGGCAAGGAGGCACCTTGGACGCTACACCCGCACCCTTCATTCCGCCCGCGCCGACGCCGCGCTCATCGCCGCCGTCGACGCTGGAAATGATGCGGATTGTCTACCGCAACCCGTTGGAGTTGTGGGGCGAGCCATCCTACAACGAACCGTGGATCCGTGTGCCCTCGGGCATTGGCGGGCCACTGGTCATCGCCAACGACCCCGCGCTGATCAAACATGTGCTGGTCGACAATGCCAAGAACTACAAGATGGCGACGGTGCGCCAGCTGGTGCTGCGGCCCATCCTGCGCGATGGTCTGCTGACCGCCGAGGGTGCCGTCTGGAAGCGCTCGCGCAAGGCCATGGCTCCGGTGTTCACCCCGCGCCATATCTTCGGCTTTGCCCAGCCCATGCTGAAAAGCAGCCTTGCTTTTGCCGAACGATACGAAGATGGATCGCGCCACGATATCGCGCATGACATGACCCTGCTCACCTATGACATTCTGGCCGAGACCTTGTTCTCCGGCGAGATTGCCGGCGAGGCCGTGGACTTCGCCAAGGAGCTCGACAAGCTGTTCGAGACAATGGGCCGCGTCGATCCGCTCGACCTGTTGCGTGCGCCGACATGGCTGCCGCGCCTCACCCGCATCCGTGGCAAGAAGACGATGGACTTCTTCCGCAACATCGTAGCCAACACGGTCGCGCAGCGCTCGGAACGGCTGAAGCGCGATCCCGAGGGCGCGCCAGAAGATTTCCTGACGCTACTGTTGCGCGCCGAAGGCCCCGACGGGCTGACGCGCGACGAAGTGTCGGACAACATCATCACCTTCATCGGTGCCGGCCACGAGACGACGGCGCGTGCGCTTGGCTGGACGCTGTACTGCCTGTCGCAGGCTCCATGGGAACGCGACCGCGTCGAGGCCGAGATTGATGCCGTGCTGGCGCGCGAGCCGGACCCGACGAAGTGGCTGGACACCATGCCCTACACCCGGGCGGCGTTCGAGGAGGCCATGCGGCTCTACCCGCCTGCCCCCTCGATCAACCGCGAGCCGATCGAGCCCGAGAGCTGGCGCGACCTCGACATTCCCGCCAAGGCCGCCGTTCTGGTCATGCCGTGGACCGTGCACCGCCACCGCAAGCTGTGGGACAAGCCGGACGCCTTCATGCCGGAGCGTTTCCATCCCGGAAATCGCGAGAAGATAGACCGCTATCAATACCTGCCGTTCGGGGCGGGGCCGCGCGTCTGCATCGGCATGGCCTTTGCCATGCAGGAGGCGGTGATTGCGCTGGGTGTTCTGATGTCGCGCTTCCGCTTTGATGCGGCCGAGGATTGCAACCCGTGGCCGGTGCAGAAACTGACCACGCAGCCGCAGGGTGGCCTGCCGATGGTGGTGCGGCGCCGGACATGATGCGCGCGCCCGCAACACTTGCCGTGTTTGTGTTCGCTGCATCCCCTGCGCTTGCCCAGTCCGGCCCGGACGCAACCGGGCTGTGGAGCCGCACAGATGGCAATTCCCGCGTCAAGATCGAGCGCTGCGGGGCAGACCTTTGCGTCACCAACCTCTGGATCCGCGATACCAGCCGGGGCGAGGCGGTGGGTGACCGGCTCATCATGTCGCTGAAGCCGCGCAACGCTACCACCCTGCGCGGCACGGCGTGGGACCCGAAGAGCCAGCGCACCTATACGCTCAACGTCAGGGTCACCGGCAACCGCATGACGATGAACGGCTGTATCCTCGGCGGTCTGGTCTGCCGTAGCTTCAGCTGGACGCGCGTCAACTAAACTTCTACGGCACCAGTATGAGCTCAACTGCTTCGGGCGACCTGCTCGCCGACCGCCGCGCCGACTATGCCGAGATGCTGTTTGCTGACGGCGAACACGCAGCTGCGGCGGGTTTGATGATCGATGCACTCGAGATTGCGCCCGGATGGGCGCTGGGCTGGTTCCGACTCGGCGAGTTCCACGAGGCAGCCGGCAGTATGGAGGCTGCGGTCGAAGCGTGGCGAATGGCGCAGAAGCTTGATCCCGAAGATCGGGCCGGCGCGGCACTGAAACTCTCGCTGTCGGGCGCTTCTGCTGTAGTTGACAGACCGCCAAGCGCCTTTGTCGAGACATTGTTCGACCAGTATGCTGACCGCTTTGACCAGGCACTGGTGGAGAAGCTGGGATACAGGGTGCCCATCTTGCTTGAGGCTGCGATCAATGCCGCCGGTGGTGGGCATTTTGCACTGGCGCGTGACCTCGGGTGCGGCACCGGGCTGATGGGCGAACGTCTGCGCAAGATGGTCACGCGGCTCGAGGGATTTGACATCTCGGCAGCAATGCTGGCCAAAGCCCGCGCCAAGGGCGTCTATGATGCGCTTGGCAAGGCCGACCTGCAGGAGATGGCTCCCGCCCTGTTTGAGCCTTCAGCCGACCTGGTCACGGCAGCGGACGTGTTTATGTATGTCGGCCGCCTTGACAATGTTGTCGTCGATGTCGCCCGTATGCTGGCATCGGGTGGGCTGTTTGCGTTCTCGGTAGAGGCACTCGACACTCGCGAGCCGTTTATCTTGCGTGAAACGCGGCGCTATGCGCATGCGCAGCCATATATCGAGTCCTTGCTGGCAGATGAGTTCTACAATGTGACCGTGCGGCGCGAGCCGATCCGTATGGATCGCGACGCGCCTGTCAACGGCCTGATCATCAGCGCCAGGAGGCGCTAAAGTATCCGTATTGATCAAGCGGGTTTTGGCGACCATTTCCGCCCTTGGCGGATGAGTGCGTTGGCAAGGATGATCAGCTTTCGCATGATTGCGACGATGGCGAGCTTCGGCGGTTTTCCGTTTTCCCTGAGTTGGGCGTATTTGGCGGCAAGTTCGGGATTGAAGCGGGTCGCCACGAGGGCCGGCAGATAGAGCGCCTGGCGCAGCGTTGCGCGGCCACCGCGAATGAAGGCGCGTCCGCGCACTTGCCGGACTGCCGCGTGACTGGGGCCATGCTGCGGCCGCCTATCGCGAGGTGCTGAGCCGATCAGACCTGAGCGGCTCAGC
>CAYZQP010000288.1:0-4727 GCA_964480545.1 uncultured Mesorhizobium sp.
CCGGCGAATAGGGCACGCCGACGCGGGCCCACAGGAGGCGCATGTAGTCGTGGATCTCGGTGACGGTGCCCACCGTGGAGCGCGGGTTGCGGCTGGTGGTCTTCTGCTCGATGGAGATGGCGGGGGAGAGGCCGTCGATCTGGTCGACATCGGGCTTCTGCATCATCTCCAGGAACTGGCGCGCATAGGCCGAGAGCGACTCGACATAGCGGCGCTGCCCCTCGGCATAGATCGTGTCGAAGGCGAGCGAGGATTTGCCCGAGCCGGACAGGCCGGTCATCACGATCAGGCTGTCGCGCGGCAAGTCCAGATCGACATTTTTGAGGTTGTGCTCGCGCGCGCCGCGAATGGAAATGTATTTGTGATCGGCCATTGCCGCCTGCCGCCTGTCATTGTCCGGGAGAGGGCTTTTGGCCCGCGCCGCTATGTAGGCATGCCCGATGTCGAAATCGAGCCCTGCCAAGTCTCACATTAAAGTCCACCTTAACGCGGTTTAGCGCTCGCGGATGCAGACCCGCAAGCAAAAAGAACAAAACTCGAACAGGCTGCTGACATTTGGGATGGGATAACTTGTCTGAAAATGCCGATCACGATTTTTCGATGGGGCTTGACGCTGGGGCAAGATGGGCGCAGCATCCCACCTGTGAGCCGGACTTGCGGTTGACCGCAGGGTTCCGATGCAACGGAAAAGAAGGAGCGAGGTCTTGACCCCACCTGACAGTCCCAGCAGGCTTTGCGCGTAGAGCGCGGTGCCGGAATTTTCCCAAGTCTTTCCGGCAAACCACGCGATGACGCCCGCGAAGCCACGGCAGGAATGAGCGCTGGCACCGGCGTGCGCGCCGGACCCTGACCGCCTCTGCCGCATTCCAGAACACAATCAGAGACGATAGTCGGACCGCCGGCCTTGCCGCGAAGCGTCCGAAACTCAGACGGGCATAATCAAATAGCTCGTGTTCGGGCAGGTTCCCGATGAACAAGGAAGCTCCGTGCGCTGCCGCGCCGGAGCTTCATCCTTGTTGGGGGCGTGGTTCGGTTTGTTGAGACCAGGCAAAAACGCGCTTGTTGCTTCGGGAAGACAGAGTAAGTTCCCTCAGACGTTGGGGGATGTCAGGATGCGCCGTATAGTGTTGTCCCTGTTGCTTGCGGTGGCCGTGACGGCTTCAGCTTCACTGGCAGATGAACTCAGGATTGACGGCACAAGCAAAGAGAGTTTCGCGAACTCGACTGCGAAGATGGCCGAAGATCTCGGCCCGGAGGAAAAGGAGCTCTTCCAGAAGGGGCTGCTGAACCTCATCATCACGCGCTACCCGCCAGCGCAGGGTGCAGAAGGGTTCGCATTGCTTGCGTTCATGCCGCAGGCGGTGGAGGTGGCGCACACGACGATGAACGGTGTCACGCGGACGGAGATACTGGCGCGCGGCCGCGAACTGGCGAGCAGGCCCGACCAGAAGACCGGGCGGATCAAGCCCGACTTTTCCCGGATGCGCGCCTGCCTTCAGCGCAATGTGACTGTTTCGAATGCGCGCATCGAGACGTCCAGTTTCGGTCACAACATCAAGCTGGATGTGACCAACAGGCTGCCCTGGGTAATCTCGTTTGTTCATATCGGCTACAAGGTGATTACGCCCGGACGCAGTGTGCCATGGTCTGATGAGGATTTCGGCATGAGTATCAGCGGCGGCATCGAGCCGGGTGAGACGCGATCGATCAGCACCAATGCGTTTGGCATACCCGACATTGCGAAGGATCTGGAGACGTCGGCGCAGGTGCTGGATGTCGCGGATGCTGACAAGCGGCACCTCGTCGGCGAACAGAGGTTTATGGGCAACGCCGATGAGCCAAGCATTCTGGGATGTACGTAGAGGGCGCAATGCAGACAGCGATCATTTTTGACTGCGAGTTTTTGTGCATCGAAGGCTCGCAGCGCCGGTTCTGGTGCGGGCCGCATGATCCCGATCCGGTGATCGCGCAGATTGGTGCGGTGAAGCTCGGTCTGGTTGAGCCGTTCGGGATTGTTGATACGCACAAATCTTACGTCCGACCGGTGGACAGGCTCGGCGGTCAGTTCCCGATTGATCCATTCTTCACGCGGCTGACCGGAATCACGGAGGAGGTGATTGCGTCCGAGGGCGTGTCGCTGGCGGAGGCTCTGGACGCGGTGAATGCGTTTTCTGAAGGCGCGCGATTCTGGTCCTGGGGCAAGGACGAGTTCAATATGGTCGCCATCAGCTGCTATGTGGAGGGGATCGCGCCGCCTATCCCGGCACCACGTTTCGGCAATGCGGTGCAGTTGCTGCTCGCAGCCGGCATGCCGCTGGAGGATCTTGCGAAGACGCCTAGCAACAAGCTGGCCGATTATTTCGGGATCGAGCACCCGCCGCTGCAGGGGCACGACGCGCTGGATGATGCGCTATCGGTCACCTACGCGTTGCAGCACCTGTTGCAGAATGGCCGGTTGACCGCGCAGGCACTCACCTGACGATTGCGTCTGCCGGACGCAAGCCTGTGCGCCGGAAGCGGCTCAGCGCCGGGGCGGCGGCCCTTTGCCGGCACCGATATCGACTGTCACACTGCCTGAAATCTTCACCTTCGTGTTGCCGACCATGAAACTCCCGTCCTCGCTGGCGGGCTGGTCTTCAGGCTCAGGCGCAGGCTGGACGATTGGCTCAGGCTGCTTGACGCCGGGCAGGGCATCCCCCGCCAGTGCGGCCGGTGAGGAGAGGCAAAGGGCAAGAAAGAGGCAAAGGGATCGCATAGGCAGTACATAGCAGCGCTATCCTGTCTCGCAAATCACAAGTCGTGTCTGTCACCGAAACCGCCCTGGGGGAGCCACTGGAACAGGCGCTCCCGGAAAATATTCAACCATTCGGTTGACAATCGATTTCGCCTAGGGATATTCAACCATATGGTTGATCTTTTCGCACCCGAACTCGATTCCGTGTTTCACGCGCTGGGCGATGGGACGCGCCGGCGCATGCTGTCAGCGCTGGCCGCTGGCGAGCACACGGTCAGCGAACTGGCAGCGCCTTTCGATATGTCACTGGCGGCGGCATCGAAACACATCAAGGTGCTGGAGGCTGCGGGTCTGATCCGACGGGAGGTGAGGGGGCGTGCGCATATCTGCAGGCTTGAGCCTGCGCCGCTTGCCACCGTGCACGAGTGGCTGGGTTTCTACGAGCAGTTCTGGACCAGCCGTCTGGATGTTCTCGACCGGCTGTTGCGCGAGGATGACGCGCGCAAGGCCATCAACACGACAAGCGAACAGGAGACATGATGGCCGGGCAGATTGATCTTTACGGGAGGCTGGACGGCAGCACGCTAACGATCCAGCGCCGGTTGCCGGGACCTGTCGAGCGCGTCTGGTCCTACATCGTCGACAGTGACCTGCGTCGCCAATGGCTTGCTGCCGGTGACATGAAGCTGGAGCCGGAAGCGCCGTTCGATTTTGTCTGGCGCAATGACGAACTGTCAGAGCCAGGGCAGAGGCCTGAGGGTTTTGCCGAGGTGCAGACGCTTGGCTGCCGGGTCAAGGAGGCCGACCCGCCAAACCGGCTGGTGATCGCGTGGGGCAACGACAGCGAGGTCTCGTTTGAGCTGAAAGCGGTCGGTCAGGTTGTGGTGCTCACCCTTGTGCATCGCCGCCTGCCGGACGGAATGGTCCTCGCGATTGCCAGCGGCTGGCACATGCACCTCGACATCCTGGTCGCCCGTGTCGGTGGCGAGGCGCCCGCGCCGTTCTGGCCTGGCTGGGTACGGCTTCGGCGCGCATACGAGACCCGATTTGACACTTCAGGCGCCGCCTCGACCGGAGGAGGAAAAGCATGACCGATTTCACGACTGCAATCACGGTCAGAGCCGATGCCGAAAGGGCTTTTGATGCAATTCTCTCTCCCCGGGACTGGTGGGGACGAGACATTGAAGGAAGCACCACATCGCCGGGGGACATCTGGACCTATCGGTACAAGGATTTGCACGCCAGCACGCAACAGAACGCAGAACTGGTGCGGGGCAAGCGCGTGGTCTGGGATGTCATTGCCTGCCGCCTGTCTTTCCTTACTGACACGGCCGAGTGGACCGGAACGAAGCTTGTTTTCGAGATCACGCCGAAGGGTGATGCGACCGAAATCCGCTTCACCCACGTGGGTCTGGTTCCTCAGGTCGAATGTTTCGAGGTCTGCAAGAATGGCTGGACCGGCCTTATCCAGGACAGTCTCAGGGAGTTCATCGAGACGGGCACGGGACTGCCCGATACTATCGAGAACGATGCCGCGTGATCGGTGCGGATCCGGCTACAGTAACCATATCGCGCTGCCCGGTTGAGGAAAGCGTCGACCGAGGTCTTTTTTCTCTGGCGGAATCGGATCGAGGGGAATAAGCACCAAGTCCCATGGCGCGATATGTATTCATCACCGGCGGCGTGGTTTCCTCGCTTGGCAAAGGCATTGCAGCAGCAGCTCTTGGAGCATTGTTGCAGGCACGCGGCTATCGCGTGCGCATCCGGAAACTCGACCCCTATCTCAACGTTGATCCGGGCACGATGTCGCCCTATCAGCACGGCGAAGTGTTTGTGACCGACGATGGTGCGGAGACGGATCTCGATCTCGGCCACTACGAGCGCTTCACCGGCCGCTCGGCGACCAAGTCGGACAACATCACCACCGGGCGCATCTACAAGAACATTATCGACCGCGAGCGCCGTGGCGACTATCTCGGCGCAACCGTGCAGG
>CAYZQP010000289.1:0-4286 GCA_964480545.1 uncultured Mesorhizobium sp.
CCAGAAACTTCGGCACCAGGAACAGCGAGATGCCGCGCGTGCCGGCGGGCGCGTCGGGCAGGCGCGCCAGCACCATGTGAACGATGTTTTCAGTCAGGTCGTGCTCGCCATAGGTGATGAAAATCTTCTGGCCGAAAATCCTGTAGGTGCCGTCGCCGACGCGCTCGGCGCGGCTGCGCAAGGCTGCCAGATCAGAACCGGCCTGCGGTTCGGTCAGGTTCATCGTACCCATCCACTCGCCGGAAACGAGCTTCGCCAGATACTTTTCCTTCAGATCATCGCTGGCATGCGCTGTGATCGCCTCGACCGCCCCCATGGTGAGCGTCGGGCCAATCGCAAAGGCCATCGATCCGGAATTCCACATCTCCAGCGCTGCCATGCCAAGCATCGCAGGCAGGCCTTGGCCGCCATATTCCTCCGGCCCTTCCAGAGCATTCCAGCCGCCATCGGCCCAGCGGCGATAGAGATCCTTCCAGCCCGGCGGCGTGGTGACGGCGGCGTCCTTCCAGACCGCACCGATCTCGTCGCCCGCCGGGGCCAGCGGCGCAATCTCGTCGGTGGCGAACCGGCCAGCCTCTTCCAGAATGGCGTCCACCAGATCGCCCGAAAGGTCGCCCAGGCGCCCGGCGTCGATGGCGGCTTCAAGCCCTGCAACATGCTTCAGGGTGAAAGCGATCTCTTCTACCGGCGCGCGATAGCTCATGAATGTCCTCCCGATAGCGACAGCAGTAACGACTGCTTACGTAAACGTCAAACTTGTTGCCATTCCTGGACGCTCGTCCACGAACCGGAAATGTGCAATGCTCCCAGCCCGGATGAAAGATGATTCATGCTCGCCAGACCAGATAATTTCCGTTGTGTAGAATGTGGGACCACGTCTCTTTCGCCAACCTTCGCTTACTACCACGGCCAGATTGAGCTTGGGCCGGCCTACTGGTCGGATCGCGGCGTGCTGTGTTCAGCGGCCTGTTCGCTTACGCACCACAAACGCCGGCTGGAGGACGGCTCGGTCGCCGACAATCCTGCGCCGGACATATACTCATGATCATCCGCGACGAGCAGCCGTCCGACATTGACGCGATCCGCGACATCACCACCGCCGCCTTTGCCACCATGCCGTACAGTAGCCAGACGGAGGCCGCCATTGTCGATGCGCTGCGGGCTGCTCGAGCGCTGACCGTCTCGCTGGTGGCCGAGAGCGATGGCGAGATAGTCGGTCATATCGCTTTCTCGCCGGTCACCATAGACGGGCAGGACATCGGCTGGTTCGGGCTCGGCCCGGTGTCCATTCGCCCTGACCAGCAGCAGAAAGGAATCGGCAGCACGCTGATCCGGGACGGGCTGAAGCGCTTGCAGGGAATCAATGCCGCTGGCTGCGTACTTATGGGCGACCCTGCCTACTACCGGCGCTTCGGATTCGAGAACGACCCGGCATTGCGCTACAATGACGAACTGGCGCAATATTTCATGCGCCTGGTGCTTGCCGGCCCTCCGGCCGCCGGACAGGTCGCGTTTCACCCCGGCTTCGACGCGGTTTGAGACCGCCCCATCACATGCGCCAGTTCAACATTGAAGACCTTGCCGAACTCCCGGATTTGCCCGACGGCACCGAGGTCGAGTTGCACGGCTTCCTGTTCTTCAGAACGCATGGGGCCGGTGCGCCTGTCTGCTACATCTCGACCGAAAGTGACGACCCCGCACGGCGTGTTCTGCTTGATCCCCGCTCAGGTGAGACGCTCGCGCGGGATGATGAACACATAGGGTCGACCGTCGGCGGACCGTATCACTTCCACGCCGTGCCATGCCGCGCATATGGCCGCGCGCTGGTCGGTCCAGTCCGGTTCGCCGAAGAGCGCTTTGAGCTGCATTGCGGCGAAGCCTGGCACAGCTTCCGCGTCTGAAGCGCACGCGGCGCAAAGCTTGAAGCCCCGCGAAGCCTATGCCATAGGCCAGCCAAACAACTTTCGACGGGAAGCAGCCAAAATGGCAAGTACGCAAGGCCTCATGGCGGGAAAACGCGGGCTCATCATGGGCGTCGCAAACAATCGCTCGATCGCGTACTCGATCGCCAAAGCCTGTGCCGATGCCGGGGCCGAGGTTGCCCTGACCTATCAGGGCGACCAGTTCCGCAAGCGCGTCGAGCCACTGGCTGCCGAACTTGGCGCAATCGTTGCCGGCGACTGCGACGTCACCGACATGGCAAGCGTCGATGCCGTATTCGAGTTCATCAAGGAGAAGTGGGGCAAGCTCGACTTCGTCGTGCACGCCATCGCCTTCTCCAACAAGGAAGAGTTGGACGGCCGTTATGTCGAGACGACGCGCGACAACTTCCTGATGACGATGGACATTTCGGTCTATTCCTTCACGGCAGTGGCCAAGCGCGCCGAGCCGCTGATGACCGATGGCGGCTCGTTGGTGACGCTGACTTATTACGGCGCCGAGAAGGTGATGCCGCACTACAATGTTATGGGCGTTGCCAAGGCAGCACTCGAGGCCAGCGTGCGTTATCTCGCGGTTGATCTCGGCGGCTCGAACATCCGCGTCAACGCAATTTCCGCCGGGCCGATCAAGACGCTGGCAGCCTCGGGCATCGGCGACTTCCGCTATATCCTGCGCTGGAACGAGTACAACTCGCCGCTGAAGCGCAACGTCTCAACCGAGGAGGTCGGCAATTCCGGCCTGTACCTCCTGTCGGACCTCTCGAAGGGCGTCACCGGCGAGGTGCACCACGTTGATTCTGGCTATCATATCGTCGGCATGAAGTCGGTCGACGCGCCGGACATGTCGGTGGTCAAGGAATGACGGGCGCGTCCGTACCTCACGGGACGGACTGGAGCGCGCTTCCGCTCATCTATTTCATCCGTCACGGCCAGACCGACTGGAACGCCGAATCGCGCCTCCAGGGCCAGAGCGATATAGAGCTCAACGATGTCGGGCGCGGGCAGGCGCTGCGCAATGGCGAACGGCTGCGTGGGCTGGTCGGCGATGGATCGGGCTTTGCCTGGGTCTCCAGTCCGATGAAGCGCGCCTGCGAGACCATGCAGATTGTGCGCGAGGCAGTCGGCCTGCCGCGCGACGGCTACACGGTGGATCAGCGGCTGAAGGAAATCCATTTCGGCGACTGGCAGGGCTTCACCTACCCCGAGCTTGAAGCGCGCACGCCGGGCTTTGCCGAAATGCGCGAACGCGACAAGTGGAACATCGTGCCGCCGGGGCAGGGCGCGGAAAGCTACGCGCTTTTGTCTGCCCGCATCGAGCCGTGGTTCCGCTCGATCGAGACGCCGACGGTCTGCGTCTCGCATGGCGGCGTCATGCGCTCGATCCTGCGTCTCGTAACAG
Organism: uncultured Mesorhizobium sp.; assembly: GCA_964480545.1. Classification (GTDB taxonomy): domain Bacteria; phylum Pseudomonadota; class Alphaproteobacteria; order Rhizobiales; family Rhizobiaceae; genus Mesorhizobium_G. The sequence goes on from CAYZQP010000289.1 coordinate 3,340, forward strand.
GTGCCAGCGACGCCGACGCCTCACACATCGGAATCCCGCAGGACCGCATAGCGCGCCTGCAGGGCGGGACGTTCGAGTGGCTTTGAACGTCTCCAGGACGTCATTCCGGGTTCCGCTGCGCGGCCGTCCCACGTATACCGCCCCACGTTTGCCGTCATCCTCGGGCTTGACCCGAGGATCTGCTGGCCCTTCAGCAAAACGCGCCGAAGACCAGACACGCTGCGATCATCCATTCGGCAGATCCTCGGGTCAGGCCCGAGGATGACGACCAGTTGGATTCGCAGTGCGAACTACTCAGGCAGTTGCATGTCGGCGATGAGCTTCTCGCCATCAACCTCGTCATAGGACAGAACGACGTCCATGCCCTTCTTCAGGCTGGCGACGTCAAACTCGCCTGGCAGCTTGTAGGTATTGCCATCAGAAAGGGTAATGGTCTGCTTGCCGGCATCGATCTTCTTGATCTCGCCCTCGGCATCTTCGGCAAAGGCGGCGCTGGAGGCAAACAGTGCGGCAGCAAGTGTCAACGCAATACGCATTTCGTTTCTTCCCGACGTTATGATTGGTGGCTGGCTACGATTTGAATGTGTCAAAATGATTGAGCAGGCGTGGCGGCGGTTTGACCGCCTCCGAAAACGCCATATAGAAGGCTGAAATCCTGGCCGCGTAAAGTCCTCTTCGATGTCGCATAACACATTCGGTCACCTCTTCCGGGTCACCACCTGGGGCGAAAGCCACGGGCCTGCGCTTGGCTGCGTGGTTGATGGCTGCCCGCCCGGCATCCGCTTCACCGCCGCCGACATCCAGGCCGACCTCGACCGCCGCAAGCCCGGACAGTCGCGCTTTGTCACCCAGCGCCGCGAGCCGGACGAGGTGAAGATCCTGTCCGGCGTCATCACCGACGAGGACGGCGAGACGCTGATCACCACTGGCACGCCGATCTCCATGAT
>CAYZQP010000289.1:4296-4692 GCA_964480545.1 uncultured Mesorhizobium sp.
GGCCCGGCCACGCCGACTCCGCCTATGACATGAAGGACGGCCTGCGCGATCATCGCGGCGGCGGCCGCTCGTCGGCGCGCGAGACGGCAGCGCGCGTTGCCGCCGGTGCACTGGCCCGCAAGGTCGTGCCTGGACTGGTGGTGCGCGGCGCGCTGGTGTCCATCGGCACCAAGGATATCGACCGCGCCAACTGGGATTGGGATTTCGTGCATGACGCCGAAAACCCGTTCTTCACGCCGGACCCGGCCTCGGTGCCGGTCTTCGCTGACTATCTCGACGGTCTTCGCAAGGACCACAACTCGGTTGGCGCGATCATTGAGGTCGTGGCAGAGGGCGTGCCTGCCGGTCTCGGCGCGCCGATCTATGCCAAGCTCGACACCGACATCGCTGCCAACC
>CAYZQP010000290.1:0-4674 GCA_964480545.1 uncultured Mesorhizobium sp.
GGCGCGGTGTGGTCGCGGAAGAAAGCCGTCGCGCCATCTTCGTCGATCTCACCGGCGGCGACCATCAGCACGAACTGGATCAGGTCTTCATCCTCGGCCTGCAACTCCAGCCCGTTGAAAAACAGAAAGAGGTCCGCCGCAGCAAGCGCGGTGCGCTTGTTGCCGTCCACGAATGGGTGGTTCTTGGCGATGCCAAACAGGTAGGCGGCGGCGAGCTCGCACAGGTCGGGCTCACCATATGCCGCCTTCTGCAGCGGGCGATTAAGTGCAGATTCCAGCATGCCCTCGTCCCGCACGCCAGCAGCCCCACCATGCAGCCGCAACTGCTCGGCGTGCATCGCCAGGACGAAATCGAGAGAATGAAATTCGGTCATAGCGGGCTACCCCGTTATTTGGACAGGGCGCGATAGACTTTTTCGTATTTCTTCATTCGCGCGCGGGCGACATCCATCTTGCGCTCGAACTCCTCAGGGGAATCCTCGACCCGGCGCAGGCGCAATTCATCGCCCTCCTGGACGACAAGGACCGAATCCCCGGCCTTCAGGTTCAGCTTGTTGAGCAGCTCCTTCGGCAGGATAACTCCCTCGGAATTGCCGATCTTGCGAATGACGGTGTTCATGGCGATGCTCCACGTTATAACGTGATGTATAACATGGAGCGGCGCGAGTTGCAACGGTGGTTATAATCCACCTGAAGAGTGGTCGCGCTAGAACTTCAGTTCGCTCAGCGCCGCTGCAGGCCTCAAGCCGCCGACCTCTGCGCCGTTGCGGCTTTTGATCGGCTCGCGTGCGAGTTCGCCAAGCTTTGCGGCCAGCGCCGGGTCGCGCGGCGCAAACAGTTTTTCCAGCAAGGCTGCTGTCACCGTGTCTGAGCCGCGATGGCCGCCATCGTCGCATTTCACTGCGAAGGCGAGGCCCAGTTCCGGCACGACGCCGCAATGCAGGCCCTCCGCGCCGCCCTTCACGAAGATGCGCCCTGCCCCGGCCAGCATGATGTCGGTATCCGCCCCGCCAGAGCCTGCGACATAGAATGGCTCGGCCATGCAGGCTGCTATCAGGCGCTGCGCCGCCCTGGCACGAACCTCGCCAAGTCCCCTGCCCCCGCCCATGCGGGCGAAGCCAAGCGACAGGCTCTGAAGCGGCACCGCGTAGGTCGGGATCGAGCAGCCATCGATGCCGCTGTTTTCCGCGCTGTGCACCGCGCCGGTGACCTCCGCCATCGTTTCGCGGATCATCTCCTGCATCGGATGCCCGGCTGCGACATAGCCATGATGGTCAATACCGCAGTGCCGACAGGTGGCGAGAAAGCCGGAATGCTTGCCCGAACAATTGTTATGCAACTGGTTCGGCGCGCCGCCGGCGCGGGCCAGCTCCAGCGTCGCCTCATGGCTGGACGGCCAGTGTGATCCGCATTCGAGTGCTGATTCTCCCAGGCCGACCGAGCCCAGCATTTTCGTTGCGCGCTCAACATGGCCGGGCTCGCCCTTGTGCGAGGCGCAGGACATCGCAAGTTCTGCATTGCCCCAGCCGAGCGCATCGGCTGCGCCGGTTTCGATCAGCGGCAGCGCCTGGATTGCCTTCACCGAGGAGCGCGGAAATGTGGCACGGGTCACGTCGCCGAGCGCCAGCACCGGCTTGCCGTCGAAATCATGCACCGAGACCGCGCCGCGATGCGCGCTCTCGACGTGACCGCCGCGCGTGACTTCCACCAGGATCGGGTCTGACATTGTTGAACGCCTTGTTGTCCTCTGCTGCTAGCGCAGCCCGCACCGGGCCTCAAGCTGATTGCGATGAGCCAGTCGCGTGACCCGCTTCCGCCGGACTGGAATCGATGTATTCTGCGGCTCTCACCATCTCGGGGAATGACGATGGAACTCGCCACGTTGCTCGCTTTTGCCGCCGCGTTTTTCGTGTTCGCTGCAAGCCCGGGCCCCGACAATATGACCATCGTTGCGCGTACCATTTCGCACGGCGCGCCGTCAGGTATCGCCTACGGGCTGGGAACAGTTGTCGGCATTCTGGTGTTTTTGTCGCTCGCCGCATTTGGCCTGTCCTACCTTGCCGCCGAGATGGGTGTGGTGATGACCGTTCTGCGCTATGCAGGTGCTGCCTACCTGATCTGGATGGGCGTCAAGCTGTGGACCGCCGAGCCTGTCGTGCCCGACCTGCATCCCGTGGCAGAGCGGCGCGGGCTGCTTGCGGTATTTGCCACAGGCGTGGCGCTAAACCTTGGCAACCCGAAGATGCCGCTGTTCTACATCGCTCTGTTGCCCAACGTGGTCGGAGCCTCGCTAACCCTGGCAAGTATCGCAGTATTGTCGGCTGTCATCCTCGCGGTAGAGGTGGTCGTTATCGGCGGCCATGTGTTGCTGGCAGTGCGCGCGCGCCGCCTGCTGCGCACGCCAGCCGTGGTGCGCCGGGTCAACCGGGTCGCGGGTGGCGTCATGGTCGGCGCAGGCGTTGCTGTCGCCACCACGCGGTAGCTGCTCACCTTCAGTTCCGCATGCGACCTGACATGTCGCCCTCGTTTATTGATTGAGCAGTCAATGAAGCCTAGTTTCGGCTCTCATGGAGGACGGACCATGCCAAAAGTCGGAATGTCGCCGGTACGGCGCAAGGAATTGATCGACGCCGCCATCATCACCATCGGCGAGCGCGGCTCACTTGATGTCACCATGAGCGACATCGCCAAACGCGCGGGCGTGTCGTCAGCGCTGGCGCATCACTATTTCGGCGGCAAGGAAGACCTGCTTCTGGCAACCATGCGCCAGCTGGTCACCGATCTGATCCTCGACATGCGCGCTGGCCTCAAGCGCGCCGAGACGCCGCGCGAGCGGCTGTCGGCGCTGGTGCGCATCTCATTCTCGGCCAACCAGTTCCGCCCGGAAATTGTCGCGCCGTGGCTCGCCTTCTATGTCGAGGCACAGCGCTCGCCGGAGCTGCGCCGTGTCCTGCGCGTCTACACGCATCGCCTGCGCTCGAACCTGTTGTCCGGCCTGCGCGCGCTGCTGCCAAAGGCAGAGGCCGACGAAGCGGCCGAAGCCATCGCTGCCCTGATCGACGGGTTCTATATCCGCCGTGCCTTGCGCGATGGCCTGCCCAACCCGGCCGGCGTCATCCGCATGATCGAGAACTATATCGACACCGTCACCAACGGCGCGGCATGAGTTCGGTTGGGGCCGAGGCAGATTATGTGATCGTCGGCTCCGGTTCGGCCGGGTCTGCGCTCGCCTACCGCCTCTCCGAAGATGGCAAGCACTCCGTCATCGTGATCGAATATGGCGGCACCGATTACGGCCCGTTGATCCAGATGCCGTCGGCACTGTCGATCCCGATGAACATGAGCATGTACGACTGGGGCTTTGGTACCGAGCCCGAGCCACATCTCGGCGGCCGCCGGCTGGTCACCCCGCGTGGCAAGGTGCTGGGCGGATCCTCCTCGATCAACGGCATGGTGTATGTGCGCGGCCATGCGCGGGACTTCGACCATTGGGAAGAGTCCGGCGCGCGCGGCTGGGGCTTTGCCGATGTGCTGCCCTACTTCAAGCGCATGGAGAATTCCGAGGAGGGCGACGACGGCTGGCGCGGCACAAACGGCCCGCTCTACGTGAAGCGCGGCCAGCGCAAGAACCCGCTCTACAAGGCCTTCATCGAGGCCGGCCAGCAGGCGGGCTTTCAGGTCACTCAGGACTACAACGGCGCGCAGCAGGAAGGCTTCGGCCATATGGAGCAGACCATCCATGGCGGGCGGCGCTGGTCGGTTGCGAACGCCTATCTGCGCCCTGCCATGAAGCGCAAAAACGTGAGTCTGATCAGCGGCTTCGCGCGGCGCGTGGTCATTCAGAATCAACGCGCCACCGGCGTCGAAATCGAAGCTCGCGGACAGATTCAGGTTGTTCATGCAAAGCGTGAGGTGATCCTCGCCGCGTCGTCGATCAACTCGCCGAAAATCCTGCTGCTGTCGGGCATCGGCCCGGCAGCGCATCTGCGCGAAAACGGCATAGAGGTGGTGGCGGACAGGCCGGGCGTTGGCCAAAATCTGCAGGACCATCTGGAGCTCTACATCCAGCAGGAAGCCACCCAGGCGATCACGCTGAACTCGATCCTGAACCCGATTTCCAAGGCGCGCATCGGGCTCGAATGGCTGCTGTTCAAGACCGGCCTTGGCGCGACAAACCACTTCGAGGCGGCGGCGTTTGTGCGCTCTGCACCGGGCATCGAGTATCCGGATATCCAGTATCACTTCCTGCCGGCAGCGGTGCGATATGACGGCAAGGCTGCGGTGCGTGGTCATGGCTTCCAGGCGCATGTGGGGCCGATGCGCTCGAAGTCGCGCGGGGCGGTGACGCTGCGCTCGGGCGACCCGAACGACAAGCCGCGCATCCAGTTCAACTACATGTCCCACCCCGATGACTGGACCGAGTTCCGCCACTGCATAAGGCTGACCCGCGAGATCTTTGGGCAGGAGGCTTTTGCACCGTTCCGCGGCAGGGAGATTTCGCCAGGCGCCCACGTGCAGAGCGACGCGCAACTGGACGAGTTCATTCGCGAACATGCCGAGAGCGCTTTCCACCCCTGCGGCACAGCGAAGATGGGCAGCGTCAGCGACCCGCTTGCCGTGGTCGATCCGGAGTGCCGCGTCATCGGCGTCGATGGCTTGCGGGTTGCGGATTCC
>CAYZQP010000291.1:0-4627 GCA_964480545.1 uncultured Mesorhizobium sp.
GAAGACATGCGCGTTTCTGCGGGAAGAAAGTAAACTGTCCCCTGAGCCACACGTGACTATGCGCCCGGCGGTAAACCTCCGGACGAATGGATGGCCGTAGAGATAGCTCAGCAGATCCTCGGGTCAGGCCCGAGGAAGACGGCAAGGTATGAGATGGGTGCCCTTACGAGCGGGCGATGATCTCTTCGCCGCTGATGACGAGGCGCAGGCCAAGACCGCCCTGTTTGCGGCGGACCAGGAAGCGCGGGCGGCGGTGACCCATGCGCTTGCGGCGCGGCTTCGGCGGCAGGATGCGCGCAGCATAGCCAGCTGATTCATCCAGCGTGCGGGCAATGCCATCGGACTCAACCAGCAGCATTGGCAGCTTGTAGGCGGCCGACCAGGCGCGCCAGTCAGCAGCTACATCGTCAAGATCATTTGCAACAAGCAGAGGCACCGAGAGGCTGCCATCATCATGCATCAGCTCAAGCGTAACCGTAACGTTGCCTTCGCCATCGTCGATGGCGCGAGCTGCAACGCCGCGGAATGCACGGCTCGGCAGGGCAACAGTAACCGGCAGGCCGCTGTGGACCAGCACGCGCTTGATCACCGCGCCGCGCTCGTTGATCGAGAACATGACGTCACCGTCCACGTCGCGGGTGGCGTAGCTGACCGTCTGCGGCAGACGAAACGGATCAAGACGCATTTTCTGACCTGCCCAGACCGGCTTGAGGCTGGTGTTGCTCATTTGACTTGCCTTCCTGTTACTCCTGAGAGCCGGATTGTTTCCGGTCCTCCGGGCCGGTTGTCCGGCCTCTTGTGACATGAAGGCTACGCGTGGCTACTTACTGAGGCGCTTAATGAGTTCGGTTAAATTTGTATCATTCGATCTGATGGTTAGCGGAGTACGACCGTTTTCTTGCGTTAGACTTAACGCATATGATTAACTGCTGATCTGCACGCTTTATGAGAGGTAAGGTTATCTGGCCTATACCACTCACGGTAGAACTTTACCGCTGAAGTTGCAATGGTGCATTGTGCGCGTGCCGGTCAGATAATCTTTCCCGGATTCATGATACCGGCTGGATCAAATGCAGCTTTTACTCTCCGCATCAGGTCGATGGCGACGGGCGGCGCTGTAGAAAGCAGTTCATCGCGCTTTAGAACGCCAATTCCGTGCTCGGCGGAAATAGAACCATCGAGCGCGCGCACCACATCATGTACTGCCTTGTTCATCGGCCTGTAGAGATCAAGGAAAGCCTGCTTCTCCCAGCCAACCGGCTGCGAGATATTATAGTGCAGGTTGCCGTCGCCCATGTGGCCAAAGCAGACCACCCGCGCGCCGGGGCATACACGCTCTACATCTACTGCCGCCCGCGCGATAAAATCGGGGATCGCGGCAACAGGGACCGAGATATCATGCTTGATCGAGGCGCCCTCCGGTTTCTGGGATTCCGGGATTTCCTCGCGCAAGCGCCAGAATGTGTCGGCCTGCGTCAGGCTTTCCGAGATCGCGGCGTCGTCGATCAGGCCGGATTCCAGCGCATCGCCAAGAATGCCTTCCGACAATTCGCGCGCGTCGCTTTCCGAACGGCCGGATGAAATCTCCATCAGCACGAACCATTCATGGTCAAGGCTGATCGGGCAAGGCGTGCCGGGGAAGTGCTTCGCCTGGAACTCAAGAGCACGCCGATGGATCAGCTCGAATGCGGTCAGGCCGGTGCCGGCCCCGGACAGCGCAGCGTTCAGCAGATCAAGCGCTGCATCGGGAGATTTCAGCCCGATCCAGGCAACATCGCGGCTCCTCGGTCTTGGAAACAATTTAAGGACCGCAGCGGTGATGACGCCGAGCGTGCCTTCGGCGCCGATGAACAGGTCCTTGAGATCGTAGCCGGTGTTGTCCTTCTTCAGCTTGCGCAGGTCGTCCAGCACCTCACCGGTCGGCAGCACCACCTCCAGGCCGAGACAGAGGTCACGCGCGATGCCGTAGGACACCGCACCAACGCCGCCGGCATTGGCTGACAGATTGCCACCGACCTGGCAGGTGCCCTGGGAAGCCAGCGCCAGCGGATAGAGGCGGTCGACATCTTCCGCTGCCTTGTGAAGGTTGGCCAGGATAATGCCAGCCTCGGCGGTGATCGTGTTGGACCGGGTGTCGATTTCGCGAATGCGGTTGAGCCGGCCAAGCGACAGTATGATCTGGCTGCCGGAACGGTCCGGCATCTGACCGCCAACCAGCCCGGTATTGCCGCCCTGCGGTACAACAGGTGTGCGGGTCTGCGTGGCCAGCTTCATGATGGCGCTGATTTCCGCCACGCTGCCGGGCCGCAGCACCAGCGGCGAGACGCCGGGCCAGAGGCCGCGCTCCTCCTTCACATAGGGCGCGATGTCGTCAGGTGCGCGCAGCGCATATCGGTCGCCGACAATTGCGGCGAATTGGTCAAGCAGCGTCGCTTCCATGCGTCTCTCCAGGTCGTTCCGCAGCGGCGCGCGACAGGCGGTCATTGATCGCCTCGCCCAGACCATGATCCGGGATCGGCTCAACGGCAATGATCCGGGTGCCCGTACGGTCCAGTTCCTGCATGAAGGCGAACAGGTTGCTGGCGGCCTCGCGCAGATCCCCGGCTGGCGAAAGATTGAGCGTAGCAGACGACAGCGACGCATTGGCCGCACGCGAGGGACCAAAGGCCAGCAGCGCCTCGCCCGATTGCAGCTCACGGGCATTCATACGCACGCGCGCGCGGGGCGCATAGTGAGACGCGAGCATGCCGGGTGCCTCCACCTTGCTGGCTCCCTGTCCCTGTCCCGGGCGCTCGACCTCGAGACCGGTGAAGCTCTCCAGCCCCTCAACCGGGACGCCGCCCGGGCGCAAAAGAAGCAGGCGGCCATCCTCGACCTTGACGATGGTGGATTCAACGCCGACCGGGGTGGCGCCGCCATCGACGATCAGGTCAACCCGCTCGCCAAGGTCATCTGCCACGTGCTGCGCGGAGGTGGCACTGATGCGGCCCGAACTGTTGGCGCTAGGTGCAACAATGGGCCGGCCATAGGCACGCAGCAGGTCGCGGGCAAAGCCTGCGGGCATGCGCACCGCCACGGTGTCCAGCCCGGCGGCTGCCAGCGGATGCACCGTGCTGGTTGCCGCACGCGGCAGAACAAGGGTCAGCGGGCCAGGCCAGTAGCCGCGCGACAGGCTGGTGGAGAGCGGATCGAAACGCGCCACGGTTTGCGCCATCTCCATATCCGCAACATGGGCGATGAGCGGATTGAAGCGCGGCCGGCCCTTGGCTTCGAAGATGCGGGCGACCGCCTCGCCATTGGCCGCATCGGCGGCAAGGCCGTAAACCGTCTCGGTCGGGATTGCGACGAGCCCGCCGCGCGCCAGCACTGCACACGCCTCGTCCAACGCCTGATCTGCACTCATCACGTTCATGGCGGGTGAGCTATCGCGCCTGCCCGGCGGCTGCAAGATTAAGTTTTCATTGAGGGTGTTACGCAATTCGATCCGTGCGTAAATCTGATCGTAATGAGCTGTAGATACAACCGCCAGTGTGTATCAGTGTGCGAGTAGAAGCGTAAAAATGCGTATCATCGCCGGCGTCATTTTCGGCATATTGTTGGCAGGTCAGGCCCAGGCCTCGTCCTTCGTCGTCATGGGTACGTCCAGCATTGAAAAGCCCACGTCAGTTATCCGGGCGGGCGAGTCGAAGAGCGTCAAGGTGATCGGCGCGCCGAAGTCGGGCAGGTCATCTGTTGTTGCCTATGGACAGGCGACGGGGAAGCTCGATGCGACCGGTGAGCCAGAGCCGTCATCCGCACCGTCGATCATTGCCATGGGCGCGCCGCTTGCCGGACCAGCCCGCACGCCGGCCTGCACAGTGGCGCAGCCAAACCCGATTTCTGTGTCTATGCTTGCCATGGGCACGCCAGCTCCGCGCGTTGAAGATACCCCGATGCCCGGCCTGAAACTGCCCGAGATTCGACCGGTGTCGGAGTCGGTTGTGGCCATGGGCCAGCCGGCTCCACCGGTTGCCAGCGAGGTTGTCGCATCCATTCGCCCGCCAAAGCCAAAGCCTGCGGCGCGCATGCCGCTGCTGATCCGCGGCGGCCTGTTCGGCGACGAAATGCCGGCGCCGGTGGAACTGCCTGCGCAGGAGCCGACACGGGAAGAACGGAGAAAGGCTGCCCAGAAGCCTGAGCCCGAACCAGAGCCCGAGAAGCACCAGCCACTGGTACCACTCGAGACACCTGGCTAGCGGTTCGGCATCATGGTCTAGCCGCCAGCGACTTTCGAGAAATCCGCGACCTGCATGGTAGCTGCACGGATGCGCTCCAGCAGCGCCAGACGGTTGGCGCGCACGGCCTCGTCCTCGTCGTTTACCAGCACCGCCTCAAAGAATGAATCAACCGGTTCACGCAATGCGCCAAGCGCTGCCATGGCACCGGAATAGTCTTCCTTTTGAATCGCTTGCGCGGCCAGGCTCTCGGCCTGATTCAACGACTTGAACAGTGCGGTTTCCTGTGGCGCGGTGAATTTGGCGGGTTCGACGCTGTCGGCAATGCGGGTGCCCTTCTTCTGCTCGATGGCCAGAATGTTGGCAGCGCGCCTGGCACCGGCCAGCAGGTTCTTGCCGTCCTCGGTGCTGAG
>CAYZQP010000292.1:0-2098 GCA_964480545.1 uncultured Mesorhizobium sp.
GCCTTGAAGCGGTCGAGGTCGGTGATCATGATCGACAGCGCGCGTTTGCGCGCCGCGGCGCGCTGGAACAGCGTGTCGAAATGGCTGTCAAGGTAGCGGCGATTGTGCAGGCCGGTCAGCCCGTCGATCACCGCCATCTCGATCGTCTGTGCCACACTGGAGCGCAGCTGCTCGTTATAGCGCTTGCGGCGGATCTGCGTGCGCAGGCGCGCGATCAGCTCCTGCTTTTCAAGCGGGCGCACAACGAAGTCATTCACGCCGAGTTCCAGCCCCCGCATGATGCGCGCATCCTCGCCGTCGTCAGCAACCAGCACAATCGGCAGGAACCGCGTGCGGTCAAGTGAGCGCAACTGCGAGCAGAGCCGCAGCGGATCGTGTTCACCGAGCCGGGTCGACACGAGAATGCTCTCGTAGTCACCTTCCGCCGCCTGGATGATGCCGTTTTGCGCATCGGCCACAACGTCCAGCTTGCAGGTATCCTCAAGCAACTGGGCGATGCGGTCAGCCGACGAGCCACTGGAATCAATCAGCAACACTTTTGCAGAATCGACATCATCCGGCAGACGCTTGTTCAGCATCTCCTCGATACCGATAGAGCGCGCCGTCGAGGCGCGCAGCCGCAACTCGTCGGTCAGCGATTTCAGCCGCACCAGGCTGCGCACGCGCGCCATCAACTGCAGGTCATTCACCGGCTTTGTCAGAAAATCGTCAGCCCCGGCCTCAAGCCCGGCAACGCGGTCGGAGGCTCGATCAAGTGCTGTCACCATCACGACCGGAATATGCGACAATGCCGGGTCGGCCTTCAGCCGGCGGCAGACCTCGAACCCGTCCATGCCAGGCATCATCACGTCGAGCAGCACGAGGTCGATCTTTTCCTTCTCGCAGACCTCGAGCGCGTCGAGACCGTTGGAGGCGGTGGCCACTTCAAAATACTCTGCCGACAGGCGTGCCTGGAGCAGCCTGACATTGGCCGGGATGTCGTCGACAACGAGGATGCGTGCGGTCATCAGAATGTTCCCGTCAGGCGTCGCCGAGGTAGGATTTGATGGTCTCGATGAACCTGGGAACCGAGATCGGCTTGGAAATATAGGCCTCGCAGCCGCCCTGGCGGATGCGTTCCTCGTCGCCCTTCATGGCGAATGCGGTCACCGCAATCACAGGAATGGAGTGCAGTTCCTCGTCCTGCTTCAGCCAGCGCGTTACGTCCAGGCCCGAGACTTCCGGCAACTGGATATCCATCAGGATCAGGTCCGGACGGTGCTGCCGGGCCAGATCAAGCGCCTCGAGGCCATTGCGCGTGCGCACGGTGTCGTAGCCGCTCGCCTCGATAAGGTCGCGGAAGAGCTTCATGTTGAGCTCATTATCCTCGACGATCATCACCTTCTTGGGCATCGAATCTCCAATTCCAACCGGTCCGAACCCATGGCCCAGCGGGGCGCGCCGGGCAAACCTGCGCACGCACCCGGAGAACATACTACTGCCAGAACGTTGACGAAGTGGTAATTCGCTCTTGCAAAGCGGCGGCGCGACCTGCACCAAAGAGCGCGCAAACAGTCATACCAGACACCGCACAGAAACTGGAAAACAATTGAAATCCAATCACATGAACCGGGAAGATGCGGAGGCGCTGGCGATATCGGCGCTTGGCTTCATCTCCGGTGATTCCAGGCTTTTGCACAGGTTTCTGGCGATCACCGGCATTGAGGCTGACGATATCCGCCGCGCGGCCGGCGAGCCTGGCTTTCTGGCCGGTGTGCTGCACTTCATTGCCGCCCACGAGCCGACATTGCTGGCCTTCGCGCAAGCTGCTGACGTGCAACCTGACCAGATCACACAGGCAATGCGCCTCCTGCCTTCGGGCGACGATGAATACGAGCGATCCACATGAGCGATGATCCCGAAACACTGCGCCAGATCAGGGAACTGTCGCTCGATACGCGACCGCTGCTGGTGCTCGACGTCGACGATGTGGTGCTGGAATTCCTGCGCCCCTTCATCCGCTACGTCGACAGCCAGGGCCACGGGCTCGATCTCGAGGTGTTCAAGCTCTACGGCAATATTCGCAATCGCGAGACCGGCGAGCTGGCCGACAACGAGA
>CAYZQP010000292.1:2108-2912 GCA_964480545.1 uncultured Mesorhizobium sp.
CGTCGATGCGATGATCCACAATTTCTTTGACGCGCAGGCCGACTGGCAAAACCTGATGGAGGGTGCTGCCGACGTGATCGCGGAGATCGCGCGTGAGGCCGAGGTCGTGATGCTGACGGCCATGCCGCATCGCTATCGCAGCCAGCGCCGGCTGCACATGGATGCACTCGACCTGCCCTACCCGCTGCTCACCACCGAAATGGCCAAGGGGCCGGCGCTAAAAGTGCTGCGCGGCGACACGCCCCGCGCCATCGCCTTCGTTGATGACATGCCGCACAATCACAAGTCGGCGCTGGCCTCGGTGCCTGATGTCGCCGGGTTTCACCTGATGTCGATGCCGGAACTGCGCCCCCTGCTGCCTCCCTTGCCGGACGGCGTGACCCCGGTCGACACCTGGGCCGACGCAGGGCCGATGATCGCCAGGGCGCTTGGCGTGTCAGGAGCGTGAACGCAGCCGTTTGCTGGCGCTGTGTCTAACCCCTATACTGGGGCATGTCGCGCCTGAAAGATCGCGACATGCTTAGCGCAAAATTCCGGTCGCCTTCATGCAACAGGCCGTCAACGCCCCCGAACATGGCTTTTGCCAAGACTGCCTGACGCTTCAGCGTGAGGTCGCAAGGCGTTGTTATTCCTGCGGAAGTCCGCGTCTGGTGCGGCATCCCGAACTCTACGCTCTGCAGCTTGCACATATTGACTGCGACGCCTTCTACGCCTCGGTCGAGAAGCGGGACAATCCTGAACTGAAGGACAAACCGGTGATCATCGGCGGCGGCAGGCGCGGCGTCGTCTCCACCGCCTGCTACA
>CAYZQP010000292.1:2922-4626 GCA_964480545.1 uncultured Mesorhizobium sp.
ATGCAGGCGCTGACGCCGCTGGTCGAGCCGATTTCCATCGACGAGGCCTTCCTTGACCTCTCCGGCACGGCGCGGCTGCACGGATTGCCGCCGGCGCTGGTGCTGGCGCGCTTCGCCACAAAGGTCGAGAGTGAAATCGGCGTCACCGTCTCTGCCGGCCTGTCCTATTGCAAGTTCCTCGCCAAGATCGCCTCCGATCTGAAGAAGCCGCGTGGCTTTTCAGTCATCGGCGAGGCCGAGGCTGTCACCTTCCTGGCAGACCAGCCGGTCTCGTTGATCTGGGGGGTCGGCAAGGTGTTTGCTGCCACACTGGAGCGCGACGGCATCCGCACCATCGGCCAGTTGCAGCGCATGGAACTGGCCGACCTGATGCGCCGCTACGGCACGATGGGACAGCGCCTGTTTCACCTCTCGCGTGGCGAGGACAGCCGCACCGTTCACGCCAACCACGAGGAGAAAAGCGTCTCCGCCGAAACCACCTTCAATGTCGATATCTCCTCACGCGAGGAACTCGCCCCGGTGCTGCGCGCGCTTTCCGAAAAGGTGTCTGCGAGGCTCAAAAAGGGCGGCATTGCCGGACGCACCGTGGTGCTGAAGCTGAAGACGACCGACTTCAAAATCCGTACCCGCAACCGTCAGCTGGCCGCCCCTACCCGGCTCGCCGACCGCATCTTCGAGACAGGGCTGCAACTGCTCGACAAGGAACTGGACGGCACGCGCTACCGGCTGCTCGGCATCGGCGTGCATGACCTCTCTGATGCCGACAAGGCCGATCCGCCGGATCTCATCGACATTCGCTCGGCCAGGCGCGCGAAGGCCGAAAGTGCCATCGACGCGCTGCGCGACAAATTCGGCAAACAGGCGGTGGAAACCGGGTACACGTTCGGCAAGGGCCGGCAGGCAGACGGCCAGCAGCCATCAGACCGCGAAGACGATTATTAGGGCAGCCCTGGCTCCCACCCTCCCCTCGAGGGGGAGGGTCGCGCACGGAGTGAGCGGGGAGGGTGATGGCGGCTCCGGCGTCGGAGAACAAACATCGCAATTTCCCCTTGCATATGTTCTTGTTTTGTTCTATATAGCAATCAAAGCTCTGACGAGAGCCACTGGAACACAAGGACATGAAACAGACAGGCGCAAGACAACAGGAACCACAGACCACCATCGAGGCCGCCAGAGCCCCGATGATTTCTGTGCGCGTTCCTGTCTTTGCTGTGGTCGTTGACGCTCCCCTGCACTTCGCCAGCGGAGGCCCGCGGTGAGTCGGGTCGCCGCCAACATAAAGGTCCGCAACATCTGGACCGGCGTGTTCTGCATGCTGGTCTTCATGGCGGTGGTCAGGCTCCGGGCCCACATTGACGGGCGCGCGCAAATGGCCTTGCCTTGTGACGACCTGATCCGGGATCAACTGTTGGCGTTTGAGCAGATGCCTGGCGTGGGCCGGATAGGTCCCGGCGACTTTGTCTATGCCCAGGCGCAGATGCTGATTGCCGCCGGCTATGCCGTGGTTGAACAGCTCTATGGCGTCGACCGCGAGCCCTACGAGAACTTCAAGGAACATGCGCGCGGCGCGAGACGCCCGATGGCTGATCCATCCCCCGCCAGTCCCTGGCTAATCTCCAGCGAACGCCTCGACTCGTCCTGATGAAGTTCCGGGGACAGCGACTGTCTTTGAAATCAAGCTGGTTTCCATGGTTTTTGGTCTCT
>CAYZQP010000293.1:0-4599 GCA_964480545.1 uncultured Mesorhizobium sp.
AGAATAAAGTGGCGTTTACGGCAAGGTCGCGTTTACCCCAAGACCGGGCAAAACTTGACGCCCCCTGCCCCGCGCCATATCTGCACCTCAACAGTGAGAACCGAACCAATGGGCCAGCCCATTTTCATCGCGAAGATTGAGGAACGCCGGGACGATAGCACCCGGCGGTGACCGCTTGCGCGGTGCCGCATCTGACGCGGCACCCTGAGTTTATCCGGTTCTCAAAGACCGAGCATTCCCGAGGAGGCCGCGCCAGCGAGCCTCCTTTTTCTTTGCGCCGATTTTCCCAACCACGAGGAACCAATGCCCGACGACGACGAAAGCGACGACGAAAACCCCGGCGAAGAACTGCTGCGCATCGGCGCGCCCGTTCCCCGGCTCCAGCCCTGCTGGATCCCGGCCGGCGAAGCTATGCCGAAATATCATATAACTATCTGATATTATTATCTTTTTTATATTTTCTGGATTGACTTGCACGGGCTTTCGGGCGATAAGCCGCGTGCATCGACGGACTGGCTGATCAGCGGTCTTGCCGAGCACACGCCGCCTTCGTCTAGCCGGTCAGGATAGATCTCTCTCAAGGATCAGAGACGGGTTCGAGCCCCGTAGGCGGTACCAATTTTCGCGTGATGTTCGTCGCAACGTCTCACGCTGGATGCGGATGCGTAGCTCAATGGTCAGAGCACCCGACTGTCGATCGGGAGGCTGCGGGTTCAACTCCCGTCGCGTCCGCCACTGCTGGATTCGTCTATGGGTTAGGATGCTGGTCTTTCAAACCGGCGAAACGGGTTCGAGTCCCGTATTCAGCGCCACTATCGATGAGCTGTTCGCAGGCACCAGCTACTAAATAATTCATCACGAATTCAACGACTTACCAGAATACAGAATTTTTTCCTGGTTTTGTTACTCACCACCCCGTGCACAGGAGCATAATCCTGTGAACAGGAAGGAGGCGCAGATGGATTTGAAAGCAGCACATCACCACGACAAACATTCCGCACAGCTGTGCCTCTTCTATATGTTCATCATTCTCGCCCGGATGACGATCCGAGACACACTCGATGTCCGGCAGATGCCCATGCCGGTCTGGCATGAAGGCGAGTGGTACTACGACCCGAGCGTCAAGCCCCTGCCGCTACCCGAGGATCGATCCCCTATGCTCGATGCCTTGCTTGCCGCAGCCAGGCTCGCGCTGAAACGCGCCGAGGGTACATATCGTGCGGCCTATGAGCTGATGCACACATTGGCATGCCTGCGTGCACTCGACGCCACACCGGCAATCCACCATCAATGCGGTCGCCCCGGCGCGCGTCTCGATTCCTCATGATGCCAGGGCTTCTGTCACGAAACCATGTAACTGCACCCCTAAAATCAATGGCCAGGCCGGTGAAATTCCGGAGCGTGGCGACGGTTTGCCATGCGCCCAGGCAGACTCTTCAGCTACACCTTGGGCCCACGCAAGCTGCAACACTGCTCAACACCAATTCGAATTCGCGAGGTAAGCCACCGTGACGCAGGATCTATTCATTCCACCGTGCGCTGAAGAAATTGGAGCTTTATCCGCGTCACTTTCGGAAGCATCAGGTTGGGGGATCGACTGGCAAAATCTCGCAGACATGTGGCTGACTGCGTTTTCGCGGAACCCGGTCGCGCCCCAAGGCTGGGCGTTGTTCATAAGCGTCAACACCGACTATCCCGAGTATGTGAAAGAAAGGATCGGATTCGATCTGTTTCTCCTTAAGCAAGGTGAACATCCTGTTTGGTATCCAGGCTGCCCCTATCGTCCCTTGGTCAGGGCGACTGACTGTCCTGGCTGGGCCGATTTCTCGGAATCCCTGGATGCACTTTATCGAAGCAGGCCGACCGACCTGCCCTTCGGGTTTGGCGATGAGGCTGAATGGTTCGTTGATTGCATGATCAACAAGGTTGCGCTTGATACAATGCAGAAGATCGCGTGGGCTCCCGAGAAGCCTATAGGTAACTGGTTTGTGTCCCCCAACACGGGCCAGGATGTGTTCTTGAAGCCGCTGCACCCCTCGGGAGGGCACCTGTTTGCCGCTTCACGTGGTGATACCTATGAGTCAGCTGTAAACTTCGCCATTGCACACTCAGAGCATCTCGTCCCGTGATTGCTCGATGGCATGCGCGAGAGCGGCGCTACATCCTGAAATCGAAACGATAAGTCGCCGAGGCGCCGATCATGAACTGGTTTTTCGAGCCACGCTCCTTGACCAGGCTCGAATCCGCCGCCGGGCCGGTCAGGCGCGAGTATTCGGCAAACACGCTGGTGGTCAGTTTCTCGGTGGTCTTCCAGTTGATCGCGCCGCCAAAGCCAACAGATTTCACGCCACCGCCTGGTTTGTATTCCGCGAGGCCGCTGGCATCCGCCTCATCAGCGTTGACGCCGTAATAGACGTCGAAATAGTCGCCGGTGGCGAAGCTCGCGCGCGGGCCGGCGGAAACGCGAACCTTCTCGTTGACGTCATAGAAGGCGTCGGCTGACAGGTCTGCGACCACACCGCTATGCGAGCGGATGCCGTGACGGACCTCACCGCGCACGCGTACCCAGTCGGTCGGATAGACTTCGGCGAAACCGCCGAGTTCGCCGCCGAACTTCACATCGTCGAGACCCCTGGTCTCGTCGTGCTTGTCGGAGTCCCTGCCCGAGATCAGCTTGCCGGCAACGCCGGCACGAAAGCTGCCCTTGTCGAGCAGCGCAAAGGAGATGTTGTCGTTGCGCGAGGAGAAGCGCGCCTCCGGGCCGACCTTGCCAAGCGAGATGATCGGGGCGACGTTGAAGGCCACGTCCTTCGAGCCCTCGAACTTGTTCTGGGCAATCGCCGAGCCGCCAAGCGTCAGATACCAGTCGCCGCGCACCCAGTCGAACATGCCTTCAGCAGATGCCGGGGTGGCTGTGGACGCAAAACCGAGGGCCAGTACGGCCAGAACAGAAACTCTCATGACACTCCGCCGACACAGGAACAAAAACAGCGTCACCGATGCATGAACGGTTTGGGTAAAATTTGAGCTAATACGAGGCTTAAAAGCAGACCTGCGCGTCCAGTTCGCTGAGGGGCTGCACATGTGCCAGCAGTGCCCGCGCCTCCTCGCCATCGCGCGCGATCTGGTCTTTCAAAGCCTGAAGCGAGTCAAACTTCTCCTCGCCGCGCAGGTAGGCGAACAGGCTGACCCGGCAGATCTCGCCGTAGAGATCGCCGTTGAAATCGAAGACGTAGGTTTCCAGCAGCGGCTCGCCGTTGGAAGTCACCGTCGGGCGGCGGCCAAAGCTGGCGACCCCGTTGTGCAGCGTGCCGTCGGCGCGGCGCAGCCTGACCGCGTAGATGCCGTGTTTCAGTGCGCAATGCTGATCCAGCGCCATGTTGGCGGTCGGGAAGTTCAGGGTGCGGCCGAGTTGCTGGCCTTTGATCACCTCGGCCTCGACAGTGTAACGATAGCCAAGCAGCCCGTTAGCCTCTGCCAGTTCCCCCTCCTCCAGCAACTGCCGGATCCGGCTGGACGACACAACTTCCGCGCCTTCATCACGAAATGCGTCGACCAGCGTAACGCCAAAGCCATGGCGCGCGCCGGCCTCCATCAGGAAGGCAGGTCCGCCCTGGCGGTTCTTGCCGAAATGAAAATCGAACCCGGTGACCACGTGGCTCACGCCAAGATCGCGCTCCAGAACGCTGGTCACGAACTCCTCAGCCGAGAGGCCGGCCAGATCACGGTCAAACGGCTGCTCGACAATTGCATCGAACCCCAGCAAACCTATCAGCGCTGCCTTCATTGCGGATGGTGTCAGGGTAAAATGCGGGGCGTCCGGCTGGAACAGTTTTCGCGGATGCGGATCGAAGGTCAGCACCAGCGCCGGCACACCGCGCTTGTGTGCTTCCTCAAGCGCCTTGCCCAGGACATCGCGATGGCCGCGATGCAGACCGTCGAAATTGCCTATGGCAATAACGCCGCCACGCAGGGTCGCGGGCAACGGCGCTCCACAGATGACGCGCTGGATATTGTCTGGCGCTGGCATCTTATTTCAGGCGGTGCAAGGTGGCGACTGGCTTGCGGCCATGCTGCTGCAGATAGGCTTCAAGCTGCTGCCGATCCGGCCCGCTGTGATCACCATATTCCTTGGCGTGAATGCCGCCGGACACATAGAGAAGGTCAAAGCCGTAATCGACCGCGCCTTTGACGTCGGTAAGCATGCCATCGCCGATGGCCAGCGTTTCGGCGACGGTGACCTCCCTGCCCGCTGCCTCCGAAAGCTCGCGCATCGCGCGGTCATAGATCGGCGTAAATGGCTTGCCGGCGATCAGCGTGCGGCCGCCCAGCTGGCCATAATCCCGCGCCATCGCGCCAGCGCACCAGATCAGTCTGTCGCCGCGCTCGACCACAATGTCGGGGTTGGCGCAGATGAACGGCAGGTTCTTCGAGCGGAAGCGCCGCAACATGTCGGCGTAGTCTTCCGGCGTCTCGGTCTCGTCATCAAAATAGCCGGTGCAGCAGACTGCGTTCGCCTCGAACTCATCGACGATCTCGACGTCCAGCCCCTCATAGATTTCCATCTCGGACCGGAGCGCGATCTGGAAATCTATGAGG
>CAYZQP010000294.1:0-4583 GCA_964480545.1 uncultured Mesorhizobium sp.
CCCCAACCGAGCCGTCCTCCAGGAATGAATGGTTCGAAAAAGCCGAGCAGGTCACTACAGCGGCTGATCCCTCAGCTGCCTTACGGCTGCTGGGCATCGCCAGCGGGCTGAGCCAGTTGTGCAGGTTCAAGCTCGGTGGCCAGTGCCGTCTTGGCGAACAGCCTCTTCATTAGCTTGGCCAATCGCGCTGATTCGGCGCTCTGGTCGTTAGCGATCATTCGGCACGCCTCCATGAAACGGTCCGTCGCGTGGCCGAAGTGCTGATCGTAGGTGGCTCGCTGGAGTCGCATTTGAATCATGCGGCGCATGAATTTCGGCAAGTCTTCGATGTCCATTTCTCGGATGGCCAACTCAAAGTCGCCGGCAGTCGCCCGCTTCATGGCCACCTCTTGCAGAGTGGCCCAACCGCTGTGTTCGATGATGTGATTGCAAGCCTCTACCACCGTCGCCTGAGCCTGCTGGTGCGCGACAGTGGCGTCGAACGTGGCTTGTATGTCAGGATGTAAGGGAGTGCCAAACGGGTTGTCGTCATCCGGGGCGGGGCCTCCGCGAGCTTGGAACGCCGCGATCCAGGCCTGGATCAACTGCTCGGCGCAGCCCTGTCCGTCGGCCAATTCGCTAAGCACGCCGTGCAGCTCCGTAGCGACATAAGGATCGAGTTGGCCTGCGACGGCGGGGATACTAGCAGCTTCGGCGATAAGATCGGCATCGGTCGTCCGGTGATCCCAGATTGCCTTCTTGATGAAGGTACGGGCATTTTGGCGAGCCTCAATGGTTTGTGCTTCGGCGACGTAGCGCTCGATGATGGCCTGGACCTTGTCACTTTCGAAAAGGCCGGATTCCAGGAACTCCACGAGCACCTTCTCAAAGTCGTCGCAGCTGTTGATACCGAGCTCGCTCATGAGCATTCGCCAACGGTCTTCGCGCCTTTCCTCTTCGGTGGGCTCGTCCTTCTTGTCACGAAGGAACGTGGACCAATCCGGGTTTCCCACGTTCAAGGCAAACAGGAAGTCGGGGCCATCCTTGAGACCGCGGTAATGGATAGCTGAGAAGAGAACGATCGAGGGCACGACTCGCGCCTGAATCGGGTCGCTCAGATCCCTGTTCGCAAGGATCTGATTGGCTGACTTGATCACCTTCCCGATGATCCGGATGTTTGTGAGGCCACACGCGAGGACGGCTCGTTTTAGCGCTGCCTCGTATTTTGGTGAGGACAAGAGCTTGAGCGCGATGGAGAACGCTTCATCCGGTGTCGTCGAGAGCTTGATCTCCTGGTCGATCACTTTCTCTCGAAACGTGGTCCAAAGCGTCCGCTGCTCGCCTTCAGTCGCAAGCTGGTCGTCGTTGAGAACGAGAACAAACCGCGCCTTGAATTCCTTGGAGTATTCGTCAATGAAGCCAAGGACCTCGTCGATCCCGAGCTTCGCGTGCTTGCGCTCGATGTCGTCGAAGACGATCACTCTCTCCTTCAGAGCGAGCGGTGCCACGAGCAGCAAGTTGAGATCGTTGATGGCCGCGAGCGCCTTGTAGTGGGTTGCTGCAGCATGCATTCCGCTCTTGAACAGGTTCTTAACGACCTCGAGCTTGCCGCCGCCTATCGCCGCGTCGGGCAAAGCGCCCTCCATCAGCTTGCGTTTGACCTGGTCGATGCTCGATAGGCCGAACAGCGATACGTAGAGCGCTTTCTTGACCTTCCCATCTTTGGATTCCTTCTTGACCTCATTCCAAAGATGGGTCTTGCCCGTTCCCCACCTACCCGACAAGGCGATGACTTTGTTGTCGGGTCTTCCGAGCAGTTCGATTAGTTGCCTCTTAGTTTTCTCAAGCGACATGGCACCCCTTTTCATCTTCCGGGGCGGCGTGCCAACGTCGGCTGCGACTCACCGGGTAAATTCATCGGCATTATCGCGGCCCAGGGGGTAAGCGCCGCAATACACTGTGGCGCTGGACGACGCTTTGCTCGAGGTGGACCGGCCGTATGGCGAACCAGCAATACCCTGTTGAAGTCCAACCGGACTTCCTCAAGAAGATCACCGGCGCCAAGCCGTTGCAGGCGCTGGCGGAGCTGATTTGGAACGGCCTCGATGCAGATGCCACCGAAGTGGTCGTCTCCTTCGAATACAACGAACTCGACTCCTTGTCAGAGGTGATCGTCCGTGACAACGGGATGGGCATTCCGCGCGACAAGGCCCCCGAATATTTCAGGCGCCTTGGGGGCTCGTGGAAACGTCCTGGCGCGGCGACGCAAGGCGGCCGCTTCCTGCATGGCCAGGAGGGCCGCGGGCGATTCAAGGCGTTCGCGATCGGCGACTTCGCGGAGTGGTCAGTGGTCTACGAGAAGGACGGAAAGCCCTGGGCCTACAAGATCACGATGTCAGCCGCAGACATCCGCCACGTGTCGATCTCGGACGAAGCGGATGCGCCCGGCGCCCGGCGCGGTGTGACGCTCACCGTCACCGAGCCGAGAAAAGATTTCACCACCTTCGTCAGTGAAGCGGGTCTGCACTCGCTCACCGAAGTCTTCGCGCTGTATCTGGCCGACTATCCGGACATCAAGGTGACGGTCGGTGGCAACAGAATCGATCCGAAGGCTGTCATCGCCAGCCGCAGAGAGTTCCAACTCGCGGACATCAAGGCCGCTGAGGCGACGCACACGGCGCGGCTTGAGATTGTCGAGTGGAAGGGGCTGTCCAATCGCGCCTTGTTCCTCTGCAACGAGAAGCGCTTCCCGCTCGCGCAAGCGGACCGCCGCTTCCACCACGTCGGCGATTTCCAGTTCACCGCGTATCTCGAAACCTCTTACCTCACCGCCGCCCAGAGGGAAGGCACCGTCGAACTTGCCGAAATGCAGGCGCCGATGGTCGCGGCGATTGACGAGGCGGTGAAGCAGATCAAAGAGTATTTCAGGCAACGCGCGGCGGTCGCTGCCCGAGGTTACGTTGAAGAGTGGAAGGCTGAACGCGTTTATCCGTTCGCCGAGGATCCGCGCAACTCGGTGGAACAGGTCGAGCGACAAGTCTTCGACATCGTGGCCGTGAGCGTCGCGCGGCACTTGCCCGACTTCGAGGACTCGCAGTCTCAGAACAAAGCGTTTCAGCTCCGCATGTTGCGCCAAGCGATCGAGAAAAGCCCGGAGGAGTTGCAGCTGATTCTGTCCGAGGTGCTGCGCCTGCCAAAGCGAAAGCAGGAAGAGCTCGCCGAGCTGCTTCGGGACGTGTCGCTCTCGGCGATCATCAGCTCAGCTAAGGTCGTGGCCGATCGCCTCCGGTTCCTGACCGGCCTCGAAGCAATCCTGTTCGATGCCGAGCCGAAAAAGCGGCTCAAAGAACGCAGCCAGCTTCATCGCATCATCGCGCAGAACACGTGGCTGTTTGGCGAGCAATTCAGTCTCTCGGTTGACGACCAATCCCTAACGGAGGCCCTGCGCAAGCATAGGAAGCATCTCGGCGAAGACATCGTCATCGACACACCGGTAAAGCACATCTCCCAAGAGCGGGGCATCGTCGATTTGATGTTGTCGAAAGCGATCCGCCGACATCAGGCCAACAGCCTGTCGCACTTGGTCGTTGAACTCAAAGCGCCGTCCGTGAAGCTCGACACGAAGGAGATCTCCCAGATCGAGGGCTACGCCGCCTCGGTCATCGCCGACGAGAGATTCCGCAACGTCGACGTGCAATGGGAGTTCTGGGCAATTAGCGACGATCTTGGCCCCCACGGCAAGTTCCGAGTAGGCGACAAAGGTGGCGAGATCATGCGCCAAGGCAATGTCGCGGTCTTTCTCAAAACCTGGGCCCAGGTCATCGACGAGAACCGCGCGAGACTTCAGTTCTACCAGGAGAAGCTCGAATACCAGGCTGACAAGGGTACCGCGCTCAAGCACCTGCAGGAGCACTACGCGAAATACTTGGAAGGTGTGCTTGAAGATGCGCCGGCCACTGTTGGCGAGGTGGCTGCGCCGCCCTCGGATGAGGCGGAAGAGGGCGAGGCCGCGGTTTAGCGGAATCGACTCCTGTATCCACGAGTGAACACGCTAGCTGTATCGGGGTTTGAGGTCTGAGAAAGCGCTTGGCAACACCTGCGGTCGGCCGCTCCCTGGTCAGAGCAGGCATTCAGCGTCGATCCGGTGACCTACAGTTCCCAGTCTAAAGCGGGCGCTCACGCTGCCCGCCTCACCACTCACATTCAGCCCGGCAGCGGACAATCGCGCATGACCCGCACCGATCCATCCAGCCCCACTGCACCGCCGACGCCCGGCCCTTCCTTCGACAGCCTGCCGCTGTCCCCCACGATGCAGGCGAACCTGCAGCAGCTCGGCTACTTGGCGATGACGCCGATCCAGGCGGCCAGCCTGCCGCTCGCGCTGGCGGGCAAGGACCTGATCGCCCAGGCCAAGACCGGCAGCGGCAAGACGGCCGCGTTCACGCTGCCGCTGCTGGCGAACCTGAATCCGCGCCGCTTTGCGGTGCAGGCGCTGGTGCTGTGCCCGACGCGCGAACTGGCCGAGCAGGTGACGCAGGAGATCCGCCGCCTGGCGCGGGCGGAAGACAACATCAAGACGTTGACGCTGTGCGGCGGCGTGCCGA
>CAYZQP010000295.1:0-4508 GCA_964480545.1 uncultured Mesorhizobium sp.
CGCCGAGCATGTCGACCAGTTCGTCGTGGACGATCTTGACGACCATCTGGCCGGGCTTGATCGACTTCAGAACTTCAGCGCCAACCGCCTTGGCGCGCACCTTGTCGGTGAAGGAGCGCACGACATCGAGCGCGACGTCGGCCTCGATCAGCGCACGGCGCACCTCACGCAGGGCCGCCGCGACATCCGCCTCGGACAGCGCGCCGCGCCCGGTCAGGTTGTTCAGGATTGAGCCAAGGCGTTCCTGAAGAGATTCAAACATCGTGTCGTCCTTTGTCTCTGGAGCCCGGGGACAGTTTACTTTTTCCGCCCGACCCGATCAGCGACCGGGTGGGACGTGCTGGCGGAAAAAGTAAACTGCCCCCAGCACCTCGACAGGTAATGCCTCAGCGGCTGAGAACCAACGCCATAAGCCAAAAAACACCCGGGGGCGCCTTGCGCTGCCGGGTGGTGACCTCCGGGATCTGGTCCCGGTCGGCGGCTCGGAGTTGATACTCGTCGCTGATTGGCCTGCTTCAACAGGATTATGGCTGCGGTGTCAAGGCGGGATAGTTACAACCGATGTAACTACAAGTGGTGTATTTCACACGTGAATTAATCCAATGTTTGCACTTTGCAGGATACCTAGTTCTTATATTGAACTCAGGGTTGCCCCATGCTGCGGAAACTAACGTCTTTCCTGCGCGACCAGAGCGCAAACTTCTCGATGATCATGGCCATCCTGGCCATCCCGGTAGCTGGCATTGTTGCGGGAGCGGTCGACTACACGATGGCGAGCAGGGCGCGCACCATCATGCAGAACTCGCTTGACGCCGCTTTGCTCGCGGCTGGCCGCACAGGCGGGGACATGGATGCCAAGAAGGCGGTTGCCCAGAAATTTCTGACCGTGGAGCTTGGTTCCACCAAACTGGACAACCAATCCCTGCAACTTGCGCAAGGGGCTGGCGGACGAGGGCTCGCAGGGACCTTCGACGCGACCTACAAGCCGTTTATGCTGCCGATCCTTGGCATCAACAAGATCGATATCGCTGTCAGGTCCGAGGTTATGGCAGGGACCGACGCCTGGCTGGACGTTGCACTGGTTCTCGATAATACAGCGTCCCTGGGGCCGGAGGGTCTCGACGCCGTCAAGAACGCCGCTCAGCAGTTCCGGCAAACGATCTTTGCGGCAGTGGGCGATCCCTCGCGTGTGCAGATGGGCGTTGTCCCGTTCGCAGGCGCGGTAAACGTCGGGCGCGACTTTCCCAGAGGTATGCTTGACGTCAATGCCGATGCGCCGAACCACGCGCTCATTATGGAAAATATCTGGCTGGCCCAACTGGGTGGTTGCCGGCTGAACAACAACACTCCGCCAGTCGACCCCGGTCAAGGCGGCGTGGAGCGCTCGACCATGACCAGAAGTGCAAGCAGGGTATTCGCAGAGCTCTTTGGCGTCATGCCTGCCTATGCCGGAGAGGCACAGGACCATGGCTTGCCTCCTGGGTACACGATCGAGGATGGCGCTGGCTGCCGGAACGTCAGAACGCCGCCGAAGATCAACAATTTTGACCTGCTTGCCGGTCTGAACAACATCGAATGGGGCGGCTGCGTCGAAGCGAGAGCGGATGGCTTTGACACAACAGATTTGCCAGCGACCGCGGGGAATATACCCAGTTTGTACGTTCCCTATTTCTGGCCGGACGAACTCGATCAACTGGCACCTGATGCTCCAGTCATGACGAATGACTACATGTCCGACGAAGCCGTGCCGGGAACGCCGCCGTGGACGCCCCCTGACTGGGCGACCTGGGATGGCTGGGGTCGCACGCTCGCATCTACCAAATATTCTGGACGTACAGTTGATCTCGGCGGGCGGAACCCGTTCGCGAGTGGCCCCAATCGCGGCTGTCCGCAACCGCTCACACCGCTGACGGGCAACCAGGCAACTGTCGAGGCAGCCATCAACGGTATGCTGCTTGTCGATGCAGGCGGGACGATCGTTTCGGAAGGGGCGGCCTGGGGCTGGCGTGTGCTGTCGCCTGCAGCACCGTTCCAGCAAGCGAACACAAACCCGAATACGAAGCGGTTCATGGTGATCATGAGTGACGGTGAAAACCAGTTATCGCGCAACCCGCGTGAGGCTGGCAGCTGGGATTACAAATCCGGAGCCGTGCTGAGTGACTACAATGCTTACGGATACCTTCGTCGCTCGCGGCTGGGTGTTGCCACATTCGACGAGGCCCAGGCCGAGATTGATCGACGCACGCTCGAGACCTGTGCCAATGCCAAACGCGATGGCATCGAGATTTACACGGTGTTGTTCAAGTCAACTGACGAGCGTGCCGTTGCCACGCTGAAGGCATGCGCAACAACACCGGCGAACCATTTCTATCTGGCTACAAGCAGCGATCAGCTGAACGCGACTTTCGAAAGTATCGCAGCGTCAGTGGGGCGCTATCGTCTGACCAGATAGGCGGCGAATGCAAAGCGGCGACCGGCGGCTGGCGAGCAGCCACCAGGTCAGTGCAACGCAGACCCATCCGGTCAGGACGAGGGCGGTCATCTGGCCTGTAGTCATGCTGCCATCGCCGACAGGGGCGCCTTTGTAGAGCGAAAAGGTTGTAAGGCCGTCCTGGTGGCCGACCAGCATGAAGGCGAACAGGTTGTTGCCCATGTGCACGCCGAAGGCTGCGCCCAGATTGCCGGTCGCATAGACGAGCCAGACGAGGACGATCGTCAGTGCTCCGATGGTCAGGAAGACCAACGCCAGATCTGCGGCCGACATGGAACCCGAGTAGTGCATCAGGACGAAGCCGATGCCCGGCAGTACCGCCCAGATCCAGGGGCTGCGGAACCGGTTGGCCAGGCCGCGCGTGAGATAACCGCGAAACAGGAGCTCCTCTGCAGAGGTTTGCAGCAGGCAGAGCCCCAGCATCGGGATCAGCACCATCAACCAGGTTGAAATCGGGAAATCGGTTCGCGTGAACTCGGGCCTTATGGCGTAGATAAAGAGTTCGGACAGGATCGAGGTGAGAAACACCGCAACGAAGCCCTTGTTGAAATCGGACCAGTTGAGGCGACCTTCAGCACCCAGCACATTGCCGAATGGATCGTTATGGACAAAGCGCTGGGCGACCCACACGCCAATCCAGATGCCACCAAAGGTCAGCAGCATAGCAAGCATGCCGATGGTTGAGCTCATCATCTGCTCCAGATCGCCGATCTGCAACATGGCGGGAAAGATGATGGCAAGCGAGACGACCATCCAGACGCCGACAGCGACGAGCGTGCCGCCGATCAGGCGTGGCAGTGTTATGGGTCGCGCAGGATTGTAGCGATATCGTTCGAATGGTTCGCTGCTCACAAAAAATCCCTCTCGCAACAATTGCCCGGCTTAGCAGGGTACAAATCGGCACACAATCGCGACATCTGGCCGGTAATCGCCAGGCTGTTGCAATAAAACTCTTGCTTGCCGCACAAATCTTCGGTCAAAGCCGGTCTGGAGGACTGCGTCGCGCTGCGTCGCGTTCAGTATGTGTGATTCGCTGAAAGTCAGTCTCAGATCAAATCAGGGTTCAGGAGAGCATTTATGGGCAAGATTGCCGTGAGAATGTTGGTCGCCGCCGCCATGACGTTCGGCTTGGGAACAAGCGCCTGGGCGCAGAGCTGCGGAAACAACGGCGCCGGCTTTGAACAGTGGAAGCGCGAGTTTGCCGGACAGGCACGCGCGCAGGGCGTGGGACCGAAGGGCCTTTCGGCGCTCGCTGGTGCAAAGTACGCGACCGCGACCATTCGC
Organism: uncultured Mesorhizobium sp.; assembly: GCA_964480545.1. GTDB lineage: Bacteria > Pseudomonadota > Alphaproteobacteria > Rhizobiales > Rhizobiaceae > Mesorhizobium_G. Next base: position 3,776 of record CAYZQP010000295.1, read on the forward strand.
GCCGACCGTGCTGTGAGGTCGGCTTTCAAGGGCAACGTCCAGTCTTTCATGCAACGTCGCGGCGGCCCGGTAATCGTACAGCGCGGCAAGCAGCTCAAGCGTCAGAACGCGGCACTTTTTGCTGACATCGAGCGTCGCTATGGCGTGCCTGCTGGCGTCATCCTTGCAATCTGGGGCATGGAAACCGGCTTTGGCCGCGTGATGGGCAACCAGAACACGATCGACGCAATCACAACGCTTGCATATGACTGCCGCCGCCCGGCGTTCTTTACGCCGCATGCCATCGGAGCACTCAAGCTGGTTGATAGCGGTTCCCTCACCTCGCGCTCTGTCGGTGCAATGCATGGCGAGATCGGCCACACCCAGTTCCTGCCAGGCAACGTCATCCGCTACGGTGTCGGCAGCAAGAACCTGCGTGACCGGAACACCGCGCTGGCCTCGACCGCGAACTTCCTGAAGGGTCATGGCTGGCAGCGCGGCGCGAGCATTCGCGCCAACGCTGGCGCGATTGCCGGCTGGAACGCAGCGTCGGTTTATCAGCAAGCCATCATCATCATGGGCGAGCAGATCGAAGGCGAGTAGCCAGAGACTGCCTGAACGATTGGAGCCCGGCCTTGCGCCGGGCTTTCTTTTTGCTGGACAAACATCAGCCGCAAACGAGGCGTGGAAGGGATTCATGTTGACGTTGCCCCCAGTTTCTATCCAGTTCTGAGTTCGTTTCCGGCGTTGGTTT
>CAYZQP010000296.1:0-242 GCA_964480545.1 uncultured Mesorhizobium sp.
CTCCTGGGCGCAGGGCGAGGGTCAGCCGGGTCTCGGCTACATCTTCTGGCGCAAGGAAGGCGACAAGCTGGAGGGTGCCGGTCCGATTGCCAAGAACATCGGCGAGGAGCGCACCGAGGCGATCCGCCTGCAGCTTGGTCTGGCCGACGGCGACGCCGCATTCTTTGTCGCCGGTGACCCGAAGAAGTTCGTGAAGTTTGCCGGTGCCGCCCGCACCAAGGCAGGTGATGATCTGAACCTGA
>CAYZQP010000296.1:252-4501 GCA_964480545.1 uncultured Mesorhizobium sp.
AGATCGGCCGCGAGTTGAAGCTCGTCGACGAAAACCGCTTCGCCTTCTGCTGGATCGTCGACTTCCCCTTCTACGAGTGGAACGAGGACGAGAAGAAGATCGACTTCGCGCACAACCCGTTCTCGATGCCGCAGGGTGGCATCGACGGCCTGACCGGCAGCGATCCGCTGTCGCTGAAGGCCTATCAGTACGACATGGTCTGCAACGGCTTCGAGATCGCCTCTGGCGGCATCCGCAACCACCTGCCGGAAACGATGGTGAAAGCCTTCGAACTGGTCGGGCTGGACCGTGCGACGGTGGAGGAGCGCTTCGGCGGTCTCTACCGCGCGTTCCAGTATGGCGCTCCGCCGCATGGCGGCATGGCGGCCGGCATTGACCGCGTGGTGATGCTGCTCTGCGGCGCGCAGAACCTGCGCGAGATCACCATGTTCCCGATGAATCAGCAGGCCTACGACCTGTTGATGAACGCCCCGTCGGCGGCGACGCCGGTGCAGTTGCGCGAACTGTCGCTGCGGGTCATCGAGCAGAAGAAGGCCTGAGCCCATGATAGCAGCCGGTCAGGACGACAATGACCGGTTGCTGCAAACTCCGCCGCATTTCCGCATCCTTTCAGACTGTGTCCTGGCCGGCACCGGAAGCGGTTGTCCTCTGAACTAGTCTGCCGACGCGACCAGACCCGTCGATTTCCTCACCCAGTCGACAGCCGCGTGCGCCGCGTGCCCGATGCCGGTTGTCACGCTCGAATAGCCGTTCGCTGTCTTGCGAAACACCGTCTGGCTGCCGCCGGCCGGCTGTCATACCAGCTGCCTGACGTTTTATCAGTCCCCGAGACCGCAGGCACCTCCGCGACATTGACCACAGGTGCAGGCTGAGCCGGGAGCGCGACGGTCTGCGCGGGCTGTTCCACCACCCTGCACACACCGGAGATCAGCGGGTAGCCGAGGTTGGAGTTACGCGTGACGCGTGCCTGCATCGCCGCCTCGCAGTCCGCGACGCTGCTCCATTGCGCAGGCGTTTCCGAGATAAACTCGCACATCTTTGCGTCGCAATCGCAACCCAGCAAGGTCATGGCGACAAGCGTTGTCTTGAGCATCGAAACTCCCTCGGCTTGCATGAACTCTCGCGCGCCAAGGCGGCTTCAATTCGGCCCGGGCATGGTCGAAACATGGCGGCCTCGCGCTCTTTGCGGGGCTTGGGGTCGGGTCAGAGAGCAAAAGGCCGGGACTTGCCCGGCCTTTCCTTGCGGTGTTCGCAGCACTTTAGTCGTTGGCGGTGACTGTGACGCCGAGAACGGATGTCAGCGATGCCGGGTCAGCCTGACCCTGGGCTGCGATAACCATGAACGGCTGCGGCGTCGCCGGCTTTACGCGGATCGTCAGGCTCTTCGGGTTGTCCATATACGCGGACACAGCGGCTGCGATGCTCTGCTTGAGCGCGTCGTCCTTTATTGGCGATGAGGCCAGCAGGAACGGGATGATGGTTTTCGTCTGTTCTTTCAACTGGGCCGGATCGGCGCCCTGCTGCTGGGCGACGAAACCCAGCGCCTTGTTGGTGATTGAGTCGTCCTCAAAGCGGATCGACGCTCCATTGAACACCATTTGCTGCATCAGGCCCATCATCGCCATGCCTTGCGCAGACGGGTCGGCGTTGGGGTTCTCGGCCATTGCCTTGGACGTGTCCTGCAGCGCCTTGGCGACTTCGGGCGTATAGCCGCCAATATCGAAGGTCACCCCGATCTTGCCGGCATTATCGACAGCCATGTCATACTTCGAGAGTTCAAGCCGCCCGTCCGTGGTGTTCCATGATCCGGCCATCTGCACATTGCCGGTGATCTGCTGATAGCCAAGCGCCGCCACGATCGCCTGCGTCTGTGGATCGGGAATGGTGGAGAGGTCTGCCGAGACCTTCTCGGCTGCACCGGTAAAGCTCAGGATGCCCGACGTGGGCGGCGTCATGGTGAAATTGGTGTTCTCGATCAGCACTACCTGCTTGTCGCCCTGTTTCACCTCCATGCGATCAATCTTGCCGCTGTCATAGACCATCATGCTCTTGACGAAGTCGGTCTCGCCGGCTGCCGGCAGGTGCATCCCGCTTAGCGTGGCAGAGGTCGTGGTGACGGTGAGGCCCTCACTGGTAAAGTTCACCGCCGGGAAAGAGACCGTTCCGATTGTGTATCCACCGTTCGTCTCCGTAACGCCGTCAAGCGTTACCTGTCCGACATTGAATGCTTCCGGCATGCCGGGCGCGCCGTAGGTGACGCCCTCGAGCACCACCTGCGCGCCATTTGCGGTCACTGATGTCCAGTTCAACTGCACGCCCTGGGCGCCAAAACTGTCCTTGAGGCGCTGCGCAACGGCATTGGGATCTTGCGCACTTGCGCTGCCGACACTGAGGGCAAAAACCAGCGATCCGATCGCGAGGCCCGAATAGACACGGTGGAAATGTTTCATCTTCTTCCCTGTGTTTTGGTCAATATATGCGTAAATGCTCGTTCTACTGCGAAAGGGGCCGAAACGCGGCGCAGCAGAGGATTTTGTCGAAATCACTCTCTTAGCGCGCTGTAGCATATCCCGGCGCAGGCTCAAGAGCGGCGCAGCACACTGGCTTCTGCTTAAAACACGCCGGACTCTTGTCGCGAATCAATCGCTCGGCTAACCGCAACATATGGCGAAAACACCAGTCCCGCCGCCTCCGGAGGGCGGGGACAAGATCGAGCCGGTAGATTTGAAGGCGGCGCTCGAGGAGCGCTACCTCGCCTATGCTTTGTCTACGATCATGCACCGGGCGCTGCCCGACGTGCGCGACGGCCTGAAGCCGGTGCATCGCCGCATCATGCATGGCATGAACCTGCTGCGTCTGAACCCTGATGCCCATTACGCCAAATGTGCCAAGATCGTCGGCGAGGTCATGGGCAATTTCCATCCGCATGGCGACCAGTCGATCTATGACGCGCTGGTGCGCCTGGCGCAGGACTTTTCCATGCGCTACCCGCTGGTCGACGGGCAGGGGAACTTTGGCAATATAGATGGCGATAATGCTGCTGCCATGCGCTACACCGAAGCGCGCATGACAACGATTGCCAGCGAATTGCTGGACGGCATCAAGGAAGACGCAGTCGACTTCCGTCCCAACTATAACGAGGAAGACGAGGAGCCGGTGGTGCTGCCCGGCGCCTTCCCGAACCTGCTCGCCAACGGCTCGTCCGGCATCGCGGTGGGCATGGCAACCTCGATCCCGCCGCACAACGCGGCCGAGCTGTGCAAAGCCGCCGTCACGCTGATCGACAATCCCGATGCCACCGTCGCCGAACTGATGACGCAGACGCCAAACGAGGACCCGGACGAGGACATGGTACGCGGTCCGGATTTCCCGACCGGCGGCGTGATCGTCGATGGCTGGCAGACCATCCTGAATGCATACGAGACTGGTCGCGGCTCGTTCCGTGTGCGCGCGAAGTGGGAGCCGGAAGATCAGGGCAGGGGCACCTACCAGGTCATCGTTACGCAGATCCCCTACGGCGTCCAGAAGTCGCGGCTGGTAGAAAAGATCGCCGAACTACTGCTGGCGCGCAAACTGCCGCTGCTGGAAGATGTGCGCGACGAGAGCGCTGAAGACATCCGCCTCGTGCTGGTGCCCAAGAGCCGTACGGTCGAAGCCTCGGTGCTGATGGAGTCGCTGTTCAAACTGACCGATCTGGAATCGCGCTTCTCGCTGAACATGAATGTGCTGTCGCGCGGCAAGGTGCCGAACGTGCTGTCGCTGAAGCAGGTGCTGCAGGAATGGCTGGACCATCGCCGCGAGGTGCTGGTGCGCCGCTCGAAGCATCGCCTTGGCGAGATCGAGCATCGCCTGGAAATCCTCGCCGGTTTCCTGATTGCCTACATCAACATTGATGAGGTGATCCGCATCATCCGTGAGGAGGACGAGCCCAAGAAGGTCATCATGGCCCGCTGGGAGCTCTCCGATGTGCAGGCCGAGGCGATCCTGAACCTGCGCCTGCGCCAGTTGCGCAAGCTTGAGGAAATCGAAATCCGCAAGGAGTTCGATGGTCTGACGGAAGAGAAGAAGCAGATCGAGGCGCTGCTGGCATCGACCGCCAGGCAGTGGAAGACCATTCGCTGGCAGGTCGAGCAGTTGCGCGACAAATACAGCCAGCATACCGAACTCGGCAAACGCCGCACGCAATTTGCCTCCGCACCCGAGCATGACGATGCGGACATCCACCATGCCATGGTGGAAAAGGAACCGG
>CAYZQP010000297.1:0-3075 GCA_964480545.1 uncultured Mesorhizobium sp.
GGCGACCAGTGCGGCGCGCACACCGTGCCCTACATGGAAGCCAAGAACGCCACGGCGAAGTTTGAACACGAGGCCACGACCTCGAAGATTTCGGACGACCAGAAGTTCTACGTGATGCAGCGCGGTATCCCGGAAGAGGAAGCCATTGCGCTGATCGTCAACGGCTTCGTGAAAGAGGTGATCCAGGAACTACCGATGGAGTTTGCCGTTGAAGCGCAGAAGCTGATCGGCATCAGCCTTGAGGGGAGCGTGGGGTAGCAACAATGATAGTTACCAAGTTGCATCTACAGAACTGGCGTAATTTTAAGCAGGCCGACGCGAAACTTCGGGACATCACATATGTGATTGGGCCCAATGCATCGGGCAAATCGAATTTCTTGGATGTCTTTAGGTTTCTACGGGACGTGGCGAAGCCAACCGGAGGAGGGTTACAGAAGGCGGTAAGTGACCGCGGGTCGCTGAAAAAGCTGCGGTGTCTCCATGCGCGCCGTCCCCCAGAATTGGGCCTTGAGATTGATATTGCCGCTAACTCTGACGATGAGTTTCCTATTTGGCGTTACCGACTGTTCATTACAACTGAGAGCAAAGGCTCACATAGACTAGTTATCACCGAAGAAACCGTACAGAAATTCAATCCTGATGGTGTGGCCACTACCCTGGTCAGTCGGCCTGACAAACATGACAAAGCCGATACCGAGCGACTAACCCAGACTGCGCTAGAGCAGATACAGGCGAACGGTCAATTCCGGGAGCTTGCGGAGTTTTTTGCCACAGTGACGTATCTTCATGTGGTGCCTCAACTCCTCAAATTCGGCGACCGTATTGGCGGCAGCAAGCTGGAGGATGATCCTTTCGGCCAAGGTTTTTTGGAGAGGATTGCCAAAACTCCAGAAGCAACTAGAGATCGCAGACTTCGTAAAATTGAAAAGGCTCTCAAGGAAGTCATCCCGACGGTCGAGCAGCTGGAATTTGTGCGCGATGCAGTAAGCGGAGCCCCCCATTTGGAGGTCAAGTACGTCCATCATCGTCCAAATGGTGCGGTACAGCGCGAAGATCAATTTTCAGACGGAACACTTAGGTTGATTGCGCTGTTCTGGCTTCTTCTCGATGGGACATCGATGCTTCTACTGGAGGAACCCGAATTGTCTTTGAATGAGGAGATTGTATCTGAGCTTCCGAGACTTTTCGAAAGGGTCCAGCGTTCCACGAAAAAGAAGCGCCAGATACTGATCACCACACACAGCAATTCGCTTCTGGGCAATCCAGCTATCGACGGTCGGGGGATACTTCGCTTGGAGCCTTCGAATGAGGGTACGTCTATAGTTGAGCCGTCCAAAGCAGAGCTGGCCGCTATGAGTGCGGGTTTTTCTCCGGCTGAAGTAGTCTTGCCCAAGGCGCAAAGAGTATCCAAAGCGAAAGCTCAATTGGAACTTCAGCTGTGATCACTGGGTATCTAGCCACTGAAGATATCCTCAGCGAAACCGTGGGGCAGAGGCTCATAAGCGAGTTCTTTGGCGACGTCTCGCTCACGACGATGCGACGCGGCGGCAATCGTTATCTGCAAGCGAAAGTGGATAGCTTCGTACAGCTAGCTGAACGCAGCTTTGTATTCGTACTTACGGATCTCGATCTTATTAATTGTGCGCCCGAACTTAGGCAGAAATGGTTCGGGAGGAATTTTGCGCTGCCAACCAAACTCCACTTCCGTGTTGCTGTACGTGAGGTAGAATCCTGGCTACTTGCTGATCAAGCTGGTTTTGCGGAATTCTTGTCGGTCCCGCGAACGCGAGTGCCGCTTGACCCTGATAACCTCGAAAATCCAAAGCGTACGCTGCTTCAGTTGGCTTCCAAGGCTCCTAGGGATTTGCGCATGGATATCGTTTCAACGCGCTCATCCTCAGTCGTTCAAGGGTTCGGTTATAATGCACGATTGATCGAATTTGTTTCTGACCTTTGGGCAATTTCTGACGCGAGACAAAATAGCGATAGCTTAGATCGTGCCTGCAAACGTTTGGAAGAGGCAAGGAGCGAGCTGCCATGATCCGCCGCATCTGGCATGCTTACACCGGACAGCATCGCGCCGATCAGTTCGAGGAGCTGATGAGGGCCGAGGTCTTGTCAGCCTATGAGGCGCGCGACGTGCGTGGCTTCCGGGGCGCGCAATTGCTGCGCCGGCCGGTTGGCGACGAGGTCGAGTTTATTCTCAACCTCGACTTTGATGACGCTGACGCGCTGAAGCTGATTTTTGCCGACAGCCGGCGTATCGAGCTGCCGGAAGAAGCACTGTCGCTGCTGATCCGCTCGGACCAGTTCGCGCGCGACTATGATCTGTGCGGCGGCAAGGTGATGGACGTCGAGAGGGTGCCAATCGAGACGGCAGCGGCCGCTCCCGCGCCACAGCTTGCGCCGGGCACCTGGTTTGTGCGTTCGGACAAGGGGCAGGGCTCGATCCCGGTGACCCGCGACGGCCACCGCGTGGTGATGAAGTTCCTGCTGGGCATGGTCGCCTGGGGCGCGATTGCGCTGGTGCTGGCGCTGTTCGGGTCGGCGCAGGGCGCGTCGTGGATGCTGATGGCCTGGCCTGTGATGTTTGCCGCCGGGGCGGCGCTGACGGCCTGGCTGTTCATCCGGAATGCCAGAAAACATACAGATTACTCAGTTACTTACAGTGAATACCTGAAGGCAAGAAAAAATGCTTGAGATCAAGAACCTCCACGCCAAAATCGCCGACACGGACACGGAGATCATCAAGGGGCTGAACCTGACCGTTAAGGATGGCGAGGTTGCCGCCATCATGGGGCCGAACGGCTCGGGCAAGTCGACTTTGTCCTACATTCTGGCTGGCCGCGACGACTATGAAGTCACCGAGGGCGATATCCTGTTCAACGGCGAGTCGATCCTGGAGATGGATCCAGCCGAGCGCGCTGCGAAGGGCGTGTTCCTCGCTTTCCAGTATCCGATGGAGATACCCGGCGTCGCCACGATGGAATTTCTCAAGGTCGCGATGAACGCGCAGCGCAAGGCGCGCGGCGAAGACCCGCTGAAGATCCCGGAATTCCTCAAGCGCGTGAAGGA
>CAYZQP010000297.1:3085-4488 GCA_964480545.1 uncultured Mesorhizobium sp.
AACCCGGATATGCTGAAGCGTCCGCTTAATGTCGGCTTCTCCGGCGGCGAGAAGAAGCGCGCCGAAATCCTGCAGATGAAGCTGCTTGATCCAAAACTGTGCGTGCTGGATGAGACCGATTCCGGTCTTGATATCGACGCGCTGAAGATTGTCGCCGAGGGCGTCAACGCGCTGCGTTCGCCGGACCGTTCGGTCATTGTCATCACCCACTACCAGCGCCTGCTGGACTACATTGTGCCGGACTCCGTGCATGTGCTTTCGGCAGGCCGGATCATCAAGTCCGGCGACAAGACGCTGGCGCATCAGCTGGAAGCCGAGGGCTATGCCGGCGTGATCGGCGAGGCGGCATAGATGAACGTTCAGGCGCAAATGCACACGGCGGCCGAGAGCGCTCTGCTCTCCGCCTACGACGCGCTGGCCGGCGAGTTGCCGGGCGATGGCGCGGTCATCCTGAAGCGCGATGATGCGATCGAGCAGCTCAAGGCTGGCTTGCCAACGAAGCGGGTGGAAGCCTGGCACTATACGGACCTGCGCCGCCTGCTCGCGAAGGTGACCGAGGGGCCAGCGACGGGGCAGGCCAAAGCTATTTCGACGCTGCTGGAAGGCTCGGCTGTGCTGCCCGTGCTGAACGGCGCTTCGACGGCCAGGCTGCCCGAGGTCGAGGGTGTATCCATCACCCGTCTGGTCGAAAAGCTGGAGGATGGCACGATCGCGCCGGCACTCGAGCTTTCCGGATATGACGACGCGGTTGGTGCGCTGAATGTGGCCTTCGCACGCGACGGCTATTACATCGATGTTGCCGAAGGCGCGGAGGTCGAGACGCCCATAGAGTTGCAGAATGTGCAGGCTGGTGGTCAGGCACATGTGCGCTCTGCCGTGCGCGTCGGCGCTGGTGCCAGGGTTACTATCGTACAGCGCGAGACCGGCGATGGCCTGGCGTCCAGCATCACCAATCTGACGATTGGCGAGGGGGCCGAGGTGCTCTGGGTTCTGGTGCAGGACCGCCCGGACACGGCGACGCATCTTGGCCAGTTCAACGGCGAGATTGGCAAGGACGCGAAGCTCACCCTGTTCGTCATGAACGAGGGCAGCAAGCTGGTGCGCCAGGAAATCCGCGTGAAGGCGGCAGGCGAGGGCGCTGACTTCCAGCTGCGCGGAGTCAACCTGTTGTCGGGCGACAGCCACACCGACGTGACCATGGTGCTCGACCATGCGGTGCCGCATACGGGATCGCGCGAACTGGTCCGCAACATCGTGACGGGCAAGGCGCATGGCGTGTTTCAGGGGCGCATCAATGTGCATCAGCCGGCGCAGAAGACCGACAGGCCGACGAGGAACCAGGGCGTTCCCATGTTGCTCGTCGCCCCGCTCAGCCGTCACGCGACCGGTTCGGCCGCGCGACG
>CAYZQP010000298.1:0-4474 GCA_964480545.1 uncultured Mesorhizobium sp.
GCAAAGATGCTGTTCGATCCGCCGAATTTCCTCGTGCTCGACGAGCCGACAAACCACCTGGATATCGCGACCAAGCAGATGCTGGTCGAGGCGCTGGAGAAATATGAAGGCGCGATGCTGTTCGTCAGCCACGACCGGCATTTTCTGGCAGCGCTCTCCAACCGAGTGCTGGAACTGACGGAAGACGGCATCCACGCCTATGGCGGCGGCTATACGGAATATGTCGAGCGCACAGGCCAGGAAGCGCCGGGCGTGCGGAGCTGATTCCCGGACGACAATCGCGGCAACCCTGAGAGGGTAGGACATGTGGCTACGCGCCCGGCGGTGAACCTCCGAGCGTGATAAAGTCAGCGATGTCTTTTTTGGGGAGCTGCGTCAGAACGTGTCGAAGCGTAGCGCGAGATAAGGCGCGCGCTCGACGGGCGTGCGGGGCGTAGTGGCATGAATGAACAGGCCCGACAGAAGCCGCTGAGCCAGCGTAAAGAGCTCAGCACTGGCCGCGCGGATGGCCGAGGGCTCAACCGGCAGCGGATTCGACCAGCGCTCGAAGCGCCGCAGGGTCTTCAGGAAGTGACGGCCCTGGCGCGCCAGCTTGCGCAGACGCTTTGCCATCAGCCGCAGTTCTTCAGGGCTGTTGCGGCGCAGGCCAGCAGGCCAGTCAGGCACGGGCATGCCGGTGATGCACTTATGGCCGATGATTTCCGCACGGCGGAACAGCCACAGGATGAAGCAGCGCACAGGCAAGGAACGCCGGGCGGCAACTTCTGCCATGCGTGCAAACGAGAAGAACAGCGCGACGATGCTCTTCAGGAAATACAGATCGTTTTCGTTCGGGTGGTCTTCGCATGTTGTCTCGTCCATCGCTGCCTCCTTCCTTTGTTTGGGCAAGAAGCATTATGAAGGACGGGCGAAACGTGAGAATAAGTACCGGCCAAAAGGCCGGATATTTCTGCTAAGGCACTGATTTTGCTGTGTTTGTGTGGGTTGATAAATGGACTGCGCCCTTTTGAGTGGACAGTTTATCGAGGTGACGATGCGCTACAGGTCAGGCTCTGCAGTCCGTCGGGCGATACAGCCTGGTCAAGATGTTCTTGCAGCCATTTTCTTTGGTGGTAGCAATTCCGGGATGTTGTATTCGGTGGAACCGCTATGTTTACAATCGCTTCACCTGGTACGCCGGCTCGGGCGCGCAACCGGCATCTTCAGGCGATGTTTGCGGCAGCAGGCTTCGTTGCCAAGCTTTTGACCGGCGCTCCGGCGAGTGCTCAAACACTTGAGGAACTGCGTAGCATTCCCTGCGCGAAACCGCCTTTTGGCTGGGATCTGCGCGGCCGCCCGATCCCGGACGCCTTAAGAACGTACCCGATCGAGAGAAAGGTTGGGGAGCATACGTTTGTTATCCCCCGCAGCTACTTCTGGATCTGGCCTGCGCCATCGCAGATCAACTGCCCTCAAGTGGGAGACAGGTTTGGAATTCGGTTCTGGATGCCAGACCTGAAAGCCCCGGAGGAAAGTTGGATTCACAACCAGACAGATGACCGACCACCTGAAATCGCCAGACCGCACCCTGGTCGCTCTGAATGGATCGTGCTCGCTCGAACAATTGAAGCGGTAACGCCTGAAACAATTGGTGTCCCCAGGCAAATCTCAAACATTCTGGATCTGTATAAATCAAGCGAGGTTCCGCGACCCGGGAAGATGATACGTGTTCGGGACTTTACGATGCGGCAGGGACCTGTAGACAGCATCATAATTTCGTGCCGCCAGGAAATAAAACGTTGCACAGCTGATATCGAGTTTCACGATTTGAAGCTGCTTGCGTTCCTGCATTTTTCATACGACGCGCTGGATAATAGTGATGCTGTCATTGCTGGTTTCCGAACGCTGCTGACGCGATGGAAGCAAGGCACCTGAGCCATGGTTTCGTGGTTCCTTTCAGGAGCGCGGTGACCTACTTGGATTGACGGCGCGGAGCTAGTCTTTCGGCGCGAAGATTGCCGAATCGCAGTCCTTCTTGCCGAGGATTGCTGACGTCACCAACTCGGCTGCGATGCGCGAGAAGGTAATGCCGTTGCCGCCATAACCCATGATCGCCTGCACACCCTTGTGACCCTTCACCGGCCCGATGATGGGCAGACCCGTCGGCGTTGTGCCGAAGGAGCCGGCCCAGACAAATTCCGGCACCACATCAAGCTGCGGCATCAGCTTCGCCAGTTTTTGCGAGATGCGTTTGATCTTTGCCGGGGTTAGCGCATCGCGCTTCTCCTCATCCTCAAACTCTTCGTCCTCGCCACCACAGATGACGCGGCCATCCGGCAGCGCGCGCATGTAGAGATAGGGATCGGATGCCTCCCAGATGAAGGCCTCGCGCGGCCAGATGTTGCGCGGCTGCGGTCTGGTCGCCATCGCCCAGGTTGAGACGATGGAATGCCCCTTGTGCGGCGCGATGGATGCCAGTTCGTAGCCAGTCGCCAGCACGACATGCGTTGCACGGATCTCCGGGCCGTGCTTCGTGCCAACAGTCACACCTGAAGCCGAGCTCTCGAAACTCACGGCTTCCACAGGCGCATGGATGCTGGCACCCCGCGACAGCGCCGCGTTCATGAAGCCGGCAGTCAGCCTGCGCGGATCGATGGCGATATTGTCGGGGTTGAGGATCGCAGCCGCGCGGGCAATGCCAAAGCGCTCTTTCAGTTCGGCCCGCGTCAGATAGTCGGCGTAAATGCCGGCCTCACGGCGCAGATCGACTTCACCCTCAAGGCCTCTGGCATCCAGGACATCACCCGCCAGCAGCAGCGATGGCCGCTCGGCGAAGTCGCACTTGATGCCCAGCTCCTGAATGCGCGCCTTGAGGCTCGCTACCGCAAGCCGCGAGCGCCGCCAGGCAACTTGTGCGTTGCCTTTGCCGATCTTTTTGGTGAGGTCGGTCAGCGGCGTGTCGATCTCGTTCTGCACAAGCGCTGTTGTGGCGGGGGTGGAGCCCTTCATCGGTCCACGCCGGTCGATCAGCGAAACGCGCAAACCCTGGTCGGTCAACATCTCCGCAATCATCGCGCCGGAGATGCCGGCCCCGACAATCAGCACGTCCGTCTTCAATGGTTTGCCCAGCGGTTCGAAGGCGACCGCCGGCGCGCGGTAGTGCATCCAGACCGGCTTACCCGTTCTCAGATCAAGCTTGCGCGTCATGCCCTGCCCCTTAAGGCCTGCCCCTTATGGCACACCTCTTATGCAACGCATGAACGCGGCAGTCTGCGCCAGGTTCCACAGTTCCAGCGTTGGAAAAATCCCACGCGACAGGCATCTTTGGTTGGGCTAGAGCTTTCATCCTCAACACCGGGATGTTCATGCGCCGTTTGCTCCTCGCCCTCACCTTTGCCCTGCCTCTGTGCCCCGCCGCTTTCGCCCAGGATGCGCCGCTCGATCCGTCAAGGCTGCAAGCTGCTTTCCCGCCCGCCTGGGAGGGCTACGAGCGCAGCGAGCCTGAGTATGAAAAGGCCATGATGGGAATCGGCGGGCTCGCATCGGCGCGCTACCGCGACAGCCGGGGCGGTACCAACTTCTTCGAAGCCACGCTGCGCATTTCCGACATGGGCGCCAACGGCGGCAAGATGTACGCTGACTATGGGGCGGACTATCTCAAAGGCCCGGTAGAGAACGACACACAGAAGAGCACCACGGTGAAAGGCCAGCCGGCGCTCATCACCATGACCGGTGATGACCACAGGGAGGTCGAAACCTATGTCGCGCCACGGATCAAGGCGTCCGCCTTCTGTCAGAAGGCAAAGTCGGAAGAGTGCGTGGCGGCGCTTGAGCGCTTCGATTTCGAGGCACTCAAGGCAATATCGGACGGCAAATAACCCGGCTGGAACCCGGCACAGAGAACTCTTTTCCGGTGCTGCAAAATCTGGTCCTACCAGTTGACGACAGGCGTCTGGCGGTTGATGCTAGGGGCAACAACATTGCCCCGGGAGGAGCGCCGACATGCCAGCCACGATGAAGGGTCCTGCGATTTTTCTTGCCCAGTTCGCAGGCGACGAGAAGCCGTTCAATTCACTCAAGTCCATCACCACATGGGCGGCGGGACTTGGCTACAAGGGCGTGCAAATCCCGACATGGGATGGCCGGCTGATCGATCTGAAAAAGGCGGCGGAGTCCAGAGCCTACTGTGACGAGATCAAGGGCATCTGCAGCGACGCCGGCGTCGAGATCACCGAGCTGTCAACCCATCTGCAGGGCCAGCTGGTCGCCGTGCATCCTGCTTACGATGCGCAGTTTGACGGGTTTGCACCGGCCAGCGTTCATAACAACCCGAAGGCGCGACAGGCCTGGGCGGTCGAGCAGATGCTGTTCGGCGCAAAGGCCTCGAGGAATTTCGGGCTGAAGGCATCTGTCACCTTCTCCGGCGCGTTGGCTTTCCCCTATCTCTATCCGTGGCCGCAGCGGCCGCCTGGGCTGATCGAGGAGGCATTCGGCG
>CAYZQP010000299.1:0-4463 GCA_964480545.1 uncultured Mesorhizobium sp.
ACGCGCTGGTGCTGCCCCATGTGCTGCGCTTCAACGCGCCGAAGGCAGCAAACCTCTACGCAGAAATCGCTTCGGAGGCCTTCCCGCACCTTGCCGGTTCATCCGGACCAGAACGCAGATGCAGCGACTTTGTTGACGAGTTGATTGCGCTCTCGGCGCGGCTCGGCCTGCCACCGCGCTTGCGTGATGTCGGCATCGGCGAGGAGGCACTTCCGAAGATGGCTTCCGACGCGATGAAACAGCAGCGCCTGCTCGTGAACAACCCGCGTGAGTTGGGCGAAGCCGACGCGCTGGCAATCTACAAGGCGGCCTGGTGATGAGCGAGCGTCCAAAGATCTCCACCCGCAACGACTACCGCGCCTTTCGCACCATCACCACCCGATGGCTGGACAATGATATCTACGGTCACATGAACAATGTGGTGCACTACTCGCTGTTTGACACCGCAGTGAATGGCTGGCTGATCGAGCACGGTGTGCTGGACATTCACGCTGGTGCCCAGATCGGCCTGGTTGTCGAGACCGGCTGCCGCTACGCGGCTGAACTTGCTTTCCCTGACGTGATAACTGCCGGCATTCGCGTTGCCAGGCTTGGCACCTCGTCGGTGCGCTACGAGGTCGGGCTGTTCCGCAACGACGCGCAGACTGCCGCGGCAGAAGGCTTCTTCGTGCATGTTTATGTCGACCGGGAAACGCGCAGGCCGGGCCCGATTGGAGCCGGGCTGAGGACGGCACTTGAGACACTTGTGTTTAACCCGGTGGCTTCGCTCTAGCGCTCAGACCTGGCCACTGCTTGCCATGAAGCGCTCGAACAATGGCAGGCTTGCAGCACCAAGTGCGCGCGCATGTGCCCCGACAGACCCTTCACGGACATGCGGCAATTGCACCCCTTCCGCATCAATCTCGCCGATGGCCTGCTGGACACTGTAAACGAGCTTCCTGCGCATCTCTTCCGGCATCCAGCCATCGATAACGGCCGCTTCAAAATCGATAACGGCACTGGCATTCACAATTGCATGCGCCAACGCCCGGCCTGCTGCGGTCAGCCAGACTTCAACCGGCGCATCAATCTGCGCCCAGGTTTCAGGTGAAACCCACAGAAAGCTGGCATCCTGACCAAGCCTGCTCATCTCTCGCTCAAGCGAGGTAAGCGAAGCCACGTCGATCAACTGCACCGGCGTGCCAGCCGCTCCCGGTACCAGCATCGAGCCCAGCGCCCCGGCATTGCCACTGCGACCGGCATAGAGCGCCCCGTTCAACACGATCCCGCCACCCGCAAACGCACCGATGTAGAAATAGATGAAATCCTGCAGGCTCTGGGTGCTGCCAAAGACCAGCTCGGCCGCACAGGCGGCCGTCGCATCATTGTAAACGCTCACCGGGAAGGGCATCAGTTTCTGTGACTCGACCTGTATGTCACGGTACCGCCACTGATCCATGATCTCGCGTGGCGCGCCGACAGCATCGGCCCAGTTCCAGAGCTCGAACGGCATTGCGATCCCCAGCCCCGCAATGCGCCCGATTTCTTCCGTCGTGAGTGCACCCTGGATGTCTCTGACCGCTGAGGTCAGAAAATCCAGTGCCTCGTCCGGCGAGGGAAAGGGATAGGAGCGCTTGCGCGCCTGGCGGATACTCCCAAGGAAATCAATCAGCACGATCTCGGAACTGCGCCGGCCAATTTTCATGCCCAGAAAAAATGCGCCATTCGCAGCCAAAGACATCGGCACGGACGGTTGGCCGACCTGTCCGCGCACGGGATCCCCCCGGATCAGCAACCCCTCGACCTCAAGCTCGCGCATGATGACGGAAACGGTTTGCGCCGATAGTCCCGTGAGGCGTGCAATGTCGCGTTTGGGCAAAGCCCCGTGCTTGCGCACCAGTGTCAGCACCAGCCGCTCATTCGCATCGCGCATGTTACTTTGATTGGTGCCCCGGTGCGGAGCATGTGGTATCGGCGCGGCGTTCTCCCTCCGCGACGGCGCGTTTTCCAACTGGCCCTCCTCGCAACGCATTTCCCCGGATCACTCCGAGTTGATCCTGACACAAACACGATGTCAACGATAAATAAGACTTATTGAATTATTGACACCCGCCTCTGAATGGTGTGTCATTTGGCTGGCAGGAAGTCGGGAGGGCTGACTGTCCAGGTTTCTTACGCGCAAATGCGCCTATCGGGAGGAAAGACGTGAACTCAACCCTGAAATCATCTGTTTTCGCTGCAGCTGCGGTTGCACTTGCTTCATTGACCACACCGGCTTCGGCGCAGGCCGTCGGTGCCTGCCTCATCACCAAGACGGACACCAACCCCTTTTTCGTGAAGATGAAGGAAGGTGCGACAGCAAAAGCCGCCGAACTCGGCGTCAACCTGAAGAGCTATGCCGGCAAGGTCGACGGCGACCACGAAAGCCAGGTCGCTGCCGTCGAGTCCTGCATCGCCGATGGCGCAAAGGGCATTCTCATCGCAGCGTCTGACACCAAGGGCATTGTCGGCCCGCTGAAGAAGGCACGTGATGCCGGACTTCTGGTGATCGCGCTCGATACCCCGCTCGACCCGATTGACGGTGCCGACGCCACCTTCGCCACTGACAATCTCGAAGCTGGCAAGCTGATTGGTGCCTGGGCTGCTGCAACCCTGGGCGACAAGGCCAAGGACGCGAAAATTGGCTTCCTCAACCTGACCCCGGATCAGCCGACCGTCGACGTGTTGCGCAACCAGGGCTTCATGATGGGCTTTGGTATCGACGTGAAGGACGCCGCCAAGATCGGCGACGAGGATGATGCACGCATTGTCGGCAATGACGTGACCAACGGCAACGAGGAAGGCGGCCGCAAGGCGATGGAAAACCTGCTTCAGCGCGACAATACCATCAACGTCATTCACACGATCAACGAGCCGGCAGCTGTGGGTGCCTATCAGGCACTCAAGGCCGTTGGCCTCGAGAACCAGGTGTTGATCGTCTCGGTGGACGGTGGCTGCCCGGGTGTGAAGTCGGTGGCTGAAGGTGTGATCGGCGCAACCTCGCAGCAATATCCGCTGCAGATGGCAGCGCTGGGCGTGGAAGCCATCGCCGCCTTCGCCAAGGACGGAACCAAGCCAAAGCCGACCGAAGGCAAGGCATTCTTCGACACCGGCGTCAATCTGGTCACCGACAAGCCGGCCAATGGCGTGTCCTCGATTGACACCAAGGAAGGCACTGACAAGTGCTGGGGATAGTATCGTTCTAGCCGAAATCCTCGGCTGGAGGGACTTCATAAGAGGCGGCCCAACGCCGCCTCTCGCCTGAAAATGCCCAGATACGCGAAGCTGATAGCGGCGCACACCTTCGCCGGGTGCAGTACTTTCTACAGCCTCTGGGTACGCGGATAATCGACCGGGAGAGAACATGTCGAAAGCGCAGGAATTCGAGAAGAACCTCGACCAGAGCGAAGCCTCTGTCGCCTCTTTCGACGATCATGGAAAATCCCTGATCAAACGCATCCAGCATTTCCTGCATTCCACGCCTGCGGCTGTTCCGCTGATCGTTCTGGTTCTGTCGATTGCCATCTTCGGCCTGACCATCGGTGATCGCTTCTTTTCGTCCTATACCCTCACCCTGATCCTCCAGCAGATCGCTGTTGTCGGTATCCTGGGCGCTGCCCAGACACTGGTTATCCTGACTGCCGGCATCGACTTGTCTGTCGGCGTGGTCATGGTGATTTCCGCTGTTGTGATGGGTAACCTTGGCGTCACACTCGGTCTGCCAGCCCCGATTGCGGTCGCCGGCGGTATGGTCGTCGGGACGCTTTGTGGCGTGCTCAACGGCGTGCTGGTCGCCTTCCTGAAACTGCCCCCGTTCATCGTAACGCTCGGCACGTGGAACATCGTGATGGCCACCAATTTCATCTATTCCGCCAACCAGACCATTCGCGATGCAGATGTGGCAGCAAGTGCCCCTATGCTTCATGCGTTCGGCGCGAGCTTTCGCATAGGCGGCGCGGTATTGACCCTGGGCGTCATCGCCATGGTCGTGCTGGTGCTGTTGCTCTGGTACGTGCTGAACCACACAGCCTGGGGCCGGCACGTCTATGCTGTCGGCGATGACCCCGAGGCAGCGCAGCTTGCGGGCATTCAAACCAAAAAGGTGCTGATCTCGGTCTATGCGCTGGCCGGCCTGATTGCCGCCTTCGCAGCCTGGGTTGCGATCGGCCGCAATGGCTCGATCTCGCCGTCATGGGCAGTGACCGATTACAATCTTCAGGCAATCACCGCGACGGTGATCGGCGGCATATCGCTGTTTGGCGGGCGCGGCTCGATCCTGGGCACCATGTTCGGCGCAATGATCGTTGGTGTGGTTTCGATGGGGCTCAACATGCTGGGCGCCGACCCGCAGTGGAAAGTCCTGCTGACCGGTTTGCTGATCATCGCCGCCGTCGCCATCGACCAGTGGATCAGGAGGGTATCTGCATGAGCGAGCCAATTCTCAC
>CAYZQP010000300.1:0-4457 GCA_964480545.1 uncultured Mesorhizobium sp.
CGAAGCGTTTGTGGAGCCGGGCAATCTGATTACCAGGGCGGGCGAAGACTCGCCCCATGCCGGTGCCACTCCGCCGCGCATGCCACAAATGCCTGCCTACCATCTGGTGAAGCCTGGCAGTGCCGGCATCACGATGGTAAATATCGGAGTCGGGCCTTCCAACGCCAAGACGATTACCGACCACATCGCGGTGCTGAGACCTCATGCCTGGCTGATGCTTGGCCATTGCGCCGGACTGCGCAACACGCAGAACCTTGGCGACTACGTGCTGGCGCATGCCTATATGCGCGAGGACCATGTGCTTGATGAGGACCTGCCTGTGTGGATCCCGATCCCGCCGCTGGCCGAGGTGCAGGTTGCCCTGCAGGAAGCCGTCGCCGAGGTGACCGGCCTTTCGGGTTACGAATTAAAGCGCATCATGCGCACCGGGACGGTGGCAACCATCGACAACCGCAACTGGGAACTGCGCGACCAGCGCGGGCCGGTCCAGCGGCTTTCACAGTCACGCGCTATCGCGCTGGACATGGAGTCAGCTACCATTGCTGCGAACGGCTTCCGCTTCCGGGTGCCCTACGGGACGCTGCTGTGCGTATCCGACAAGCCGCTGCATGGCGAGTTGAAGCTGCCGGGGATGGCGACCGAGTTCTACAAGCGGCAGGTCGCGCAGCACTTGAAGATCGGAATCCTGGCCATGGAAAAGCTTGGACAAATGCCGATGGACAAGCTGCATTCGCGCAAGCTCAGGAGCTTCACGGAGACGGCGTTCCAGTAGGGAGTACCGTCCCCACCCCGCAGATCAGTTCAGCGTCGGCTGGTCGCGATTTGCGAGCAGTTCGTCGACATAGTGCCAGCCCAGCGTTTTGCCGAAAAGCTCAAGGTGGCGGTAGTAGACGTCCTCGCCGAAGGCGATGCCGGCAAGCGCTGCCGCAGCAGCACGAACCTTGCCCTGCGCGCGCATGACTGCTTTTTCATGGTCATCGAGGGCGGCGATGTCGCCCTGTTCGAGGCGCACGGCGACAGCGTCATACTCGACCTGATATTCGTCCCGGAACTCAGCCAACGCCTCGTTGGCCCCCTCGTCATAGCCGGGCAAGGCGGCGCGCGGGTGGACCGGGAGGCCCAGCGCCTGTGAGGTGCGCTCATTGGCTGCCAGCATGAACGAGTTCCACGGATGGGCCGGAAAATAGTGGCAGGTCACCATGAGGAAGGCGGCCTGCGGACCAGACCAGCATGACCATGGGATCATTGCCCAGGGGATAACCTCGAGGCCATCAGGCAGTTGTTTGTTGAGTGCGGCGAGGAAGCGCTCCTGTTCAGCGAACACCGCATCGGCGCGGGCGCTCATCAGTTCAGGCGTCGGCATCAGGTTGGCCGGGTCATCCGGCGACATGCCGAGTTCGCTCAGCATCTTTCCATGCGGGCCATCCCAGATTGCCTTGGGGATGGCTCGGGTGATGCCATCATCATCGGGCGAGGGACGCAGACGATCAGGACCGCTCAATTTTCCGAACATTCTTGAGACTCTTTAGTGACGGCGACCGAAAGTGGCGCGTTTTGCGACAAACCCGGAAATGCCGCCAAAGCGGCCGGCGGGTGCGGATGGTGGGGCCTGTGGCGCTGGTGGCGGCTGATCGGCTTCAGGCGGTTCGGGCTTGCGGTAGATTTCCATCCGCGCGCCGGCGGCCTCTGCCACTGACTGCTCCTCCCGCAACTTCGCAATCGCCTCCCGGGCCTTCTCACCGTCCGGGGCACCCTCAACGAACTCATCAACACTTCCGACCCGCGTGCGGGTCTCATATTGCGGCGTCGTGAAGTTGTGCTCCTTCATGTATCGCAAGGTCAGCTGGTAGCAGGGACGACCGGTGTCCAGCGGGCACTTGTCGCCATCAAGGTGTTTGACCTCGAAGCAGACCGTATTGTCCTCGTCAGCAAACGTATGACCGTCCGGGATGATGTAACCGTTCGGCATGATGGCGACGCGCACAAAGGCGAGCGCTGCGAGATAGACAGAAATCCACGGCACCGGAACCGGCGGGACATAGATGTCGCGCCCGATATAGTCGGTCGCACCGAGGGTCAGAAAGCCAGCAGGATGCTCGTCATAGCCCGGCCACGGATCGCCGCCAAAAATCTTGGGATGGATCGTCAGCATGCCGGGGCTGCCGGAATCGAACATGCCGATGAACTTGTCGGGCGAGAGCAGCATGTTGCTCTGGGTCCAGTGAACCAGCGAGGCCTGCTTTGCCTCGACAAATGCGCGGCATACCTCGCCCAGCACATCGACGCGCATGTTGAACTCGCCTAGCGAGGCGCCGGGAAGCATTCCGTGCATTGACAGCATCTCGCGAATGGCGGGATCGTCGGCTACGCCACCCAGCACGCCATGGTGCAGTTCGACCAGAAGGTGAGAGCGGTGGCGGCTGACGCGCTCAATGACGTCCGGGGTCAGCATGGAGGTGACGGCCGACTGCACTGTGCCAGCGAAGACAGCAAGTTCGGCAGGAACCGGTCGGAACGTTGCCATGACCTGCAACTCGCCTGGTCCCATCATGAAGACGCTATCAGGCGTTTCCTGCATGATCTCGAATGGCATGCCGAGCGATGACATCTTCTCGATGAACGGCTGCAGGCTGCGCGCCGGTGGCAAGGCCATTGCATCGTCAAAGAGAATGCAAGCCTGCAGATTGTTTGTATACTTGCCGATGGTCATGCGTTTCTTGTCCCCTACGGTCAAAAAACTGCCATGCGCAAAAGAAACCATCGTTAACGCGCGATTTCAGCGCTGATCGTGGTTAAGTTTTTACTTAAATCAAAGAACGACACTTCACCGAAGGATGAGGACGGCGACGTCAGTTCACCAATGCCAGGATGAGGCTGTGGACGTTGCCGCCATTGGTCAACTCCTCGCGGTCAAAGTCGCGGCTCTTTGCCTTGTAGCCGGCAAGCATCAGGTCAATGCGGCGCGACACTTCCTTTTTCACCTTGGCGCAGGTCTTGTCGTTCTCAACCCGCGCGCCTTTCACCGACGCCTCGGTGGCCGGAACCATCTCGCGGATCATGCGCACATGCTGCATCTCATGCGTGCGGATGCCGGAAATGAAGCGGTCCCACTTGGCCTGCATGTAGGGGTCGAGCTTCTGCGACGGTTTGGGCAGGTGGATCGTGATGGTGATTTCAGGGCGGAAGCGGATCAGGCTGCACGCGCCGCCCTCCTCGTCGAACAGACGCTTCCAGGTCAGCTTGAAGCGTGTCTCGGCAATGGCGCCGGTCGGACCGTTCTCGCCAATCGAGCGGTATAGTTCAATGCCCGTAGTGCCCGAAATCGCGTAGGTCTGCTCGCTGACCGGGATTGTGTCCGCCCGGACCTGGATTGGAAAGAGCAGCGCCAGACCTGCCAGCGCTGCTCCGATACGACGTGATGCTTTCAAAAACACTCTACCTGGTCAGCTGATTGATCAGCCGATGGATATTGCCGTTGCGGCGATGCTCGCGCTGGTCAAACACGATCTGCTTGGCTTCATAGGTTTCGTAAACCGCCTGAACACGCTGCTTCATCAACGCAGTGGTCTTGCGGCAGGTCGGGTCATTGGCGACGCGGATCCCGCGCAGCGAACGCTCGGCAGCATTGGCCATCTGCGTGGCGTAGGCACCGTGCTGCAACTCATGCTTGCGGACCCCTACCATGAAGGTGTTCCAGCGCCGACGCATCTCGGGCGAGAGACTGTCCGATGGCTGCGGATAGGTGTAGGTCATCTTCATGATGGGCGTGGCGCGGCGCAGGCGGCAATTGCCACGCTCGACGCCGATCTGCACGTCCCAATCGATCTGATAGGCTGTTTGAGCGATCGCCCGGCTCAGAAAGCCATGCTTTGGCCCGCGCCGGTTCATCGATTTCAGCAGTTGATCTCCGGTTTTACCCGAGATCGAATATGTCTTCGTTGACGTGCTGACCCTGGCGGCGGCGGCATAGTCTGTCGCGCCCATTACCATCATTGCCGTCAATGCTGCGCCCCAAGCAAGCCGCATCGAAAATCTCCCAATCGTCCAAATGCCCAGACGCAGGTAAGCATAAGCAAACCTGCCTAGCAACTTGCGATAGCGGACAAGGTTTATTTGTCAAATCAGGCAGATTTGCGTGACGTTCGCGCAACCGATCACGAGGTCGCGAGTGTTGCCGCAGCGTCACAGAAATGCTGGCAACGGCGCACAAACCGGTTGGGGTCGGGACGAATCCGGTCTTCTTACCCACGTGGGGCTCCCTTCACAGTTGTGATCGGGCACACGCTACCTCCCAGTAGGGATCAGGAAACGTAACCCCGATTTGCATCGCGGGAGTGTTCCCGGAGTCACGACCCGGCTCATCGGGCGTGTGGCAGGATTTGCCCTTGTGACCGAAGTTCGTGACGACGCCAAACCGGGCCGTCGACGCAAATCGCCGCGAACGAGGTCCTCCCCTG
>CAYZQP010000301.1:0-4400 GCA_964480545.1 uncultured Mesorhizobium sp.
CGGATGCCGAGCGGCTCGGCAATTTCGCGAACCTGCGCCAGATGCGCATTCCCTTCGCGGCAGGTCTGGTGGATCGTTTCCAGTGGTGCGCCGGAAAGCTCGAACTGTCCGCCTGGTTCAAGCGAGATCGCGCCCTGGCCGGTCGGTTCGACCAGTCCGATGATGCGGCCTGCATCAATGATCGGCTCCCAGCCCAGCTTGTGCTGCATGCCCTCGAGAATGGCGCGGATGCCGCGCTCGCCACCATAAGGAACAGGCGCATGGCCATCGACATAGAACGGAAACTTCTCGTGCTCGGTGCCGATGCGCCAGCGGTCCTTCGGCTTGTTGCCGCCGGCCAGATACTCGGCCAGCTGGTCGAGCCGCTCGATCGGGTGGGAGTCAGTTGTGTCGCGCGCCATGAACGTCCTGCCAGCGTTGTGGCGGGAGTGATGGCGATGGAAGCGCCCGCGATCAAGCGAATTTTGTTGATGGGCTCTACCAGCATCAGTGAACCCCGCAGTCAGTCGGGATACCCGGCGCAATCGCCGCTACAACTTTTCAAACAGCGGTTGTGCCCAAGCCTGCGTCAACTTGTCAGCGAAACTGAGTAAAAATCGGGCAGTTTCGTCTTGATTTTGATCAAATGGTCAATAAAAGACGGCTGTCTGCCACTTCTGATTGAAGTTGCGGACGGGAGGGAAAATGCAGGCTGGATTCTGTCATGTCTCTCCCGAAGGTTCTTCTTCGCCGGATTTTTGCTGTTGTTTCGCCGCGCAAGGTCGTGTCCCTGGCGCAGCCGCCTCTTGTTGAACTGCTCACATCGCTGGAGCAGCACAAGGGTTCACCCCTGTGCGAGGAAGAAGTTCTGGCAGCCTGTAGCACTGCCGCGTTCATTCAGGTTCGGGAGCTGAGGGCTCGCGAGATCGCTTTATTGCGAGGCTACGACGATATCGACCCGCAAAACGCCTGGGCCGAGTGGCAGGACTACCGCCTCAACGAGACCGGGTGAAGGTTTGGCTGCATGCCGAAAGGCAGGCAGGTCAGGCGGAGAGGGTGGCGTTGCGTTTCGCCCTCTCCGCAGTTTCTCAGCCAGGTTCGGTGATTGCGTTGCGTAAGCGTGGGCTTGCGAAGTCGAGGAAAAGCCTGAGTTTGGGTGGCAGCGGGCCACGCTCCATGCGCACCAAATGCACAGGCAGAGGCTCCCGCTCGAAATCGGCGAGCACAATTTTCAGGTCTCCGCGCGACACGGCATCAATGCATTGATAATGCAGCACGCGGGTGAGGCCGACTGCCCTGACTGCCGCCCACACGGCTGCCTCCGCAGTGGTCACTGTCAGCCGCGCCTGGATTGGAACCTCCATCTGTCGCTTCGCCTGCACAGCACGGAAACCCCATGTTGACAGAAAGTCGAAGCTTACGATCGGGAAACTGGCCAGATCCTGCGGGCTCTCTGGCTCACCATAGGTTTCCAGCAGCGAGGGCGCGGCGCAGGTGACCAGCCGCATCGAGCCTATACGGGTTGCCAGAAGTGCGCTGTCCGCCAGCGGGCCAATGCGTACGGCCAGATCGACATGGTCCTCCAGCAGATGCAGGTTGCGGTCGGAAAGCAGCAGGCGCACCGTGATCTCCGGCCAGAGCGCCAGAAACTCCGCGACGATGGGCAAGACATACAGCCGGCCAAACAACAGCGGCGCGGTGATGGTCAGCTCGCCACGCGGGGCGCTGAATTCTCCGGCGGCGGCCTTCTCGGCTTCCGCTACCTGGTCCAGGATGCGCCGTGCCGAGGCGACGTAGGCGGCTCCCGCCTCGGTTAGTTCGACCTTACGTGTGGTGCGGGCCAGCATCCGCACACCCAGTTGCGCCTCCAGCTCGCCCACCTTGCGGCTGACAGTTGCGAGCGGAGCCCCGAGTTCCCGCGCTGCGGCCGAGAAGCTTCCCCGGTCGGACACCCGCACCAGTATCGCCATAGCTTCGAGACGATCCATATTATTCCATTTATTGAAAATATGTCTTCCAATGAGTAATAATTATCATCTGTCTGGAGATTGTCTAGTTTCGCGGAGTTCATCGACGGAGAACTCCATGGGTTACGGATTTCTGGAAATCGCGACGACGCCCGGCGTTCGCGCCGCACAGGAGGAGATGGGCGCAGGTGCCTACTGGAGCGATTTCGCCGGCAATCGCGAGTTTGATCGCTTCACGCCCGCCGAGGCCGCCTTCATCGCAGCGCGCGACAGCTTTTACATGGCCACGGTCTCGGAGACCGGCTGGCCTTACGTACAGCATCGCGGCGGTGTGCCCGGGTTCCTGCGTGTCATCGACGAGCGCACGCTGGCCTTCGCCGATTATCGCGGCAACCGCCAGTATATCAGCCTCGGAAATCTGCGGACTGAAGATCGCGCAGCACTGATCCTGATGGATTATGCCGGTCGCCGGCGGCTCAAGATTTACGCCCATGTCGAGCCTGTCGCGCTCGATGCAGAGCCCGAACTGACGCGCCAGGTGATCGACCCGGAACTGCGGGCACAGCCCGAGCGCATTCTACGCCTGCGGCTGGAGGTGTTCGACTGGAACTGCCCGCAGCACATCACGCCTCGCTACACTGAGGCCGAGGTCAATGTTGCGGTCCGGCCCCTGCGCGACAGGCTGGCAGCGCTGGAGGAGGAAAATGAAAAGCTGAGGGAGCGGCTGGCTACCAGTCCCCCACCGTCGCCTGAATGAGCGCCAGCGCGGCGACTGCCGCCGTGTCTGCCCTCAATATCCGTGGCCCGAGCGGGATCGCGGTTACATAGGGCAGGGCCCGCAACTGCCGGCGCTCGTCGTCTGAAAAGCCGCCCTCGGGGCCAACCAGCAGTGCCAGCTTGCGCTCTTTCAACGCCTGTAAAGCGGGCAGGGGGTTGTTCGTTGCGGCATCCTCGTCACAGAAGATCAGCCGCCGTTCGGGGTCCCAGCCTGCCAGCAGCCGGTCCAGCTTCGTGCCCTCGCGCACTTCCGGCACGGCCAGCACGCCGCATTGCTCGGCCGCCTCGATAGCATTGGCGCGGATCTTGTCGGAGGTGATCTTGCCCTGCGTGTGCTGCGTCGCTAACGGCTGAAGAACCCCGGCACCCATCTCCACCGCTTTCTGGATCAGATAGTCCTGCCGCCCCACCTTCAGGGGGGCAAAGCAGTACCAGAGGTCGCTTGCCGCAGGCTGTGGACGCGTCTGCTCTACCGTCCGAAGCCGCACGCCCTTCTTTGACTTCGCCGCAACCTTCGCCAGCCATTCGCCATCGCGCCCGTTGAACACGAGCACGTCAGCTCCCTCAGCCATCCGCAGCACGTGCAGGAGGTAATGCGCCTGATCGGGTGCCGCGTCGAACTCCACGCCTGGACCAAGGGCATCAGACACACACAGGCGTTGCAGGCGGTAATTGGCGCGCATGGTCGTGTGATGCGACAGCCTCGTCCGTTAGGCAAGAGGCGGCAGCAATAGGCAGTAGGCTTCTATTGCCTATTGCCTACTTCAACCCCGCCGACTTAAGGATCAGCGTCGGCATGGTTTCGGTCGCCTGGGCGATGAAGAAGCGGTCACGGCCGGAATGCTTGGCCTGGTAGAGTGCAGCGTCGGCAAGCTTCATAGTCTTCTCGATCGTGTAGGTGCGCACGTGAATGGCGCCGCCAATGCTGATCGTCATCCGCAACTCGTGCCCGCCGACCACCTCGCCATCGCGACGCATCTGGTCGCAGATCGCAGCAGCATGCTTCGCCGCCTGCACATCATCCGCGCCCGGCAGGAATACGCCAAACTCCTCGCCACCAAGACGCCCGACCAGCGCTTCAGCGGGCGCCGACTTGCGCAGCACCTCGGCCAGGCGTTTCAGCGCGAGGTCGCCGACATCGTGACCGTAAGTGTCGTTGATCGATTTGAAGTGATCGGCATCGACCATCAGGAACGCACCGCCGCCCGGCAGCGCATCGCGCATCTTGCCGAGCAGATAGGCCCGCGTCAGCACACCGGTCAGCGTGTCGATGCGCACATACTCGTCAACCTTGTCGATCGTGTGGGTCAGCGTGCGCAGGATGTGCAGCGCCAGAAAGGCAATCGGCGGAGCAATCAGCAACGGGATTGCAGCACACACAGCCAGAATGCCCCAGAACAACGCCGGCGGCATAAACGGGATGAACGACAGCAGTGTCGCCAGCGAGCCGACCGGTGCAGCGACACACAGTGTAGTCAGCGCCAGGGTCCACAACACAACCGCGCGCTGCGAGCGGATCTGCAGATGTTTGAGGATGGAGTCCATCCCTGGTGGGTACACCACCGGCATTAACAAAGGACGGATTTCGACCCCGGCTTTGTAGCCATTGGCGCTATGTGCATTGCTGCATGGTACAACTGATGCGACTTTGCTCATCCCAGAAGATGTAGAGCACGC
>CAYZQP010000302.1:0-4130 GCA_964480545.1 uncultured Mesorhizobium sp.
CCCAGATTCGTAGTCTGGTGCTCTATCCAGCTGAGCTACGGGTGCGCATGGCCGCGAGGCCTGCAACCGGTTGCCCGGCTGCGAAGGCCGCTAACTAACGATGACCGCTCGAAAATGCAAGCCGGGAAGAGAGGAAAATTTGGTTTGGCCGGCGACCTCACCTTCGCGCGCAATGTCAGGTCGCCAGAGCAGTGAAGAAGCGGCGCGTCCTGCTCCGGGATATTTGCATTCGCCCGGGCGTGGTCACGCCTCGCGGCGCAGGCGCACACTTTCCAGACTGATCGGCTGGTCCGGGATGGTGACTGCAAACACTGTGCGTCCGCCAACGCTCTCGACCAACTCCAATGTGCCGGCATGCGCACGCACCAGTTCCTGCGCCACCGCAAGGCCCAATCCCGTGCCGCCTGAGCGGGCGGAACCACGGAACGCCGCGAACAGGTTTTCGCGCGCCTTTTGTGCAAGGCCTGGCCCGGTATCCTCAACCGTTACCCGGCTGACCGAACCTATCCGTTCAGCAGCAATTGTCAGGCGGCGCACCACCGCGTTCTCGCGATCCGCCACCATGGCCTGCACCGCGTTACGCCCGAGATTGGTCAGCACACGGAAAAGCTGCTCTGAGTCCGCATCGACCTCGAAATGCTGGTCGACCGTATTCACCATCTCGATATCGACATCATGCGGCACGCCGAGCAGTTCATAGACTTCATCGACAAGCTGTTTCAGCCGGACGCGACGGCGCGACGGCGGGGCCTCCTGCGCGCGCCCGTAGGAGAGCACGCCTTCTGAATAGGACACCGCGCGGTCGAGCGCGCGCAGCAGTTTCGGCGCAAAGGCCTGCACACCGGGGTCGCGGACCTGCCGCAGGCGATCTGACATCAGTTGCGCGGATGCGAGAATGTTGCGCATGTCATGATTGATCTTGGACACGGCGAGGCCCAGATCCGCCAGGTGTTTCTGCTCGCCCAGCACCTTGTGCAGCCGCTTCTGCATGTCGGACAGTTCCCGCTCGGCAATGCCGATCTCGTCATTGCGCGGCGCCGGCCTGATAATGCGGGACGGGTCGTCGGGTGCATCCGAAAACGCCAGCATGGAGCTCGCCATGCCCCGTATGGGGCGGATCATCATCCGGTTGATCAGCATGTAGATCAGTGCCGCAGTGAGCACCAGGATCAGCAACGAAACGGCAAATATGTTGCGCGAATAGGACAGCATCGCCGTGCGCAGCGCCTTGTCGGGCATCAGCACCTCGTAGATGCGCGGGGTCTCATCCACCGAGCCATAGACCCGCAATATCTGGTGGCCGTCGGAAAACAGCGTCGAAATGGCCCCGCCGAGCGAATTGATCGGATCGCTTGCCTCAAGGTCGATATGCTCATCGACGCTGGCCGGCATTTTCGACACTGCGAGCAGGCGCGAGGCCTCGCCATCGCGCATGGCAATCGCCTTCACCCCGAGCGAGCGCAGCACGTCGGTCTGCACGCCCTCGGACAGCGTTCCTGGCTCGACGTCGATCAACAGCGTGGAGACACCGGCGGCGGTCTGCAGGCGCTCGCTCAGCCAGCGCAGTCGGAAGCTGGACATGGACGGCAGAAAGATCAGCACTTCGACAAGAAGCACAAAAGCCACAGTGACGATCAGAAGTTTGGCCGACAGACCTCGACCGGGCGAAACATCAAGCTTCGCCTCAGGGCTTTCGCTCGTCTTGACCGGTTCGTCGGTCATGTTTGCCCGATCCGGACCCATCCCTGCCATTCGCATACAGAATAGGCGAGCAGCGGCGATTTGCCAATTGCGGCTTTTTCCCCGGCTTTGTTGACTTGATCGACGCCCATCCGTATAAGCCGCCGCACGTTCGGGCCGACCTCCCGGCGCAATTTTTGTTGCGCCATATGGTTGTCCGGACCAGCTCCTGTTCAAGAACAGAACCAAGAAGGGCCGCACACCGCGGTGTCAAATAAATGAAGCGTACCTACCAACCCTCCAAGCTTGTCCGCAAGCGCCGGCATGGTTTCCGCGCCCGCATGGCCACCAAAGGCGGCCAGGGCGTCGTTGCGGCCCGCCGCAACCGCGGCCGCAAGCGTCTGTCGGCCTAACGGCCGGCTAGCCCGGGCAGGCGGCAGAAATGCCGGGCAACGCACCGGTCAAACGCCTGAAGAAACGGGCGGAATTCCTGGCAGTTCGCCAGGGAGAGAAACGACGCGGGCCATACTTCCTGCTCGAGACCAAAACGCGCGGCGACACTGACGGCGCGCGCGTCGGCTTTACGGTTACCAAAAAAGTCGGCAACGCGGTTGTCCGCAATCGCGTGAAACGGCGCCTCAGAGAGGCGGTGCGCCTATCCGCCACCGCTGACATGGCGCCTGACAGCGATTATGTGATTGTCGGCCGCCGGGATGTACTCGGCGCGCCGTTCACAGCCATCCAGGCCGAACTGAAACGGCGCACCCGCCGCTAACCGACCAAGGGCATCATGCAAGAGAACAACCGCAACTTTCTCATCACCATCGTGCTATCGGTGCTGATCCTGACGCTGTGGCAGATTTTCTACATGAACCCGCGCATCGAGGCGCAACGCCAGCAGCAGCTGATCGAGGAGCAGCGGCAGGCGGAAGCACAGCAGCAGGCCAATCCCGGCGCGCAGACCGGTCTGCCGGCAGCGCCCGGCACACCGGCAGGGATGATCCCCGGCAGCGCGACTGCCGGTGAGCAGGCGGTTGCGAGCCGCGAACAGGCTGTGGCACTGACACAGCGCGTTTCCATCGATACGCCCAGCGTCATCGGCTCGATCAACCTGACCGGTGGTCGTCTCGATGATCTCAAGCTGAAAAAATACAATCTGGAGGTCACGCCTGGCTCGCCGATCATCGAGCTCCTGAACCCGCAGGCTCTGGCCAACGGACAGTTTGTCGAGGTTGGCTATATCGGTACAGGCGAGACCGGGTCCCTGCCAGGTCCGGACACTGTCTGGACCTCCGACAAGCCGGCCCTGACGTCCGACGGCCCGGTCACGCTCACCTATACAAACGACAAGGGCCTGACCTTCAAGCGCCTGATCTCGGTCGACCAGGACTACATGTTCAAGGTCACAGATACCGTGACCAACGGTTCGGGCCAGCCGGTGATGCTGTCCAATTACGGTCGTGTGACGCGCTTCGACAAGCCGGGCCATGCCGCCGCCTATTCGGTCCATGAAGGCCCGATCGGCGTTTCCAACGATCGGCTGCAGCTCGCGACCTATGCTGCTATCGAAGACGACAAGCAGTCAAACATCGAGAAATCGACATCAGGCTGGACCGGCATCACTGACAAGTACTGGGGCGTCGCCCTCGTGCCTTCGGCAAAGCAGCCGTTCCAGCAGCGCTTCTCCTACTTCCCGCAGGGCGCAAATCCCGGTGACCGCGCGCGCTATCAGAGCGACTACCAGACCGACATGATCAGCGTGCCGGCCGGAGCCTCCGAGACAGTCGAGACGCTGATCTTTGCCGGGGCCAAGGAAGTCGCGACGGTCAACGCGTACCATGAGGATCTGAAGATCCCGATGTTCGATTATCTGATCGACTGGGGCTGGTATCCATACCTGACCAAGCCGATGTTCTGG
Source organism: uncultured Mesorhizobium sp. (assembly GCA_964480545.1). GTDB lineage: Bacteria > Pseudomonadota > Alphaproteobacteria > Rhizobiales > Rhizobiaceae > Mesorhizobium_G. Next base: position 3,599 of record CAYZQP010000302.1, read on the forward strand.
CTGATCGACAATCTCTACAAGCTGCTTGGCAATTTCGGCCTCGCCATTCTGGCGACGACCGTTCTGGTCAAGGCGGTGTTCTTCCCGCTCGCCAGCATGTCCTACAAATCGATGGCGAAGATGAAGGTGCTGCAGCCAAAGATGCTGGAAATCCGTGACAAATACGCGGACGACAAGGCCAAGCAGCAGCAGGCCATGATGGCGCTCTACAAGGAAGAGAAGATCAATCCGGTTGCCGGCTGCTGGCCGATCCTGGTGCAGATCCCGGTGTTCTTTGCGCTCTACAAGGTGCTCTACGTCACACTCGACATGCGCCATCAGCCGTTCTTCGGCTGGATCCATGACCTTGCCGCGCCGGATCCGACATCGATCTTCAACCTGTTCGGCCTGCTGCCGTTCAGTGTACCGGCCTTCCTGGTGATCGGTGTGTGGCCATTGCTGATGGGCATCACGATGTTCCTGCAGATGAAGATGAACCCTGCCCCGCCGGATCCGACGCAGGCGATGATCTTCAACTACATGCCGATTATCT
>CAYZQP010000302.1:4140-4388 GCA_964480545.1 uncultured Mesorhizobium sp.
GTCTGGTGATCTACTGGGCCTGGAACAACCTGCTGTCGATCCTGCAGCAGGGTTACATCATGAAGCGTCAGGGCGCCAAGATCGAGATCTGGGACAATCTGGCGGCGATGTTCAGGAAGAAGCCGACGCCGGCAGAGTAGAATATCAAACGCCCCGCTCCGGCGGGGCGATTGCTTTTCGCTATTTGTTTTAGCGCATGATGTCGGCCCGAAAAGTCTGCAACTTTTCGGCATCATGCTTGAGATGTG
>CAYZQP010000303.1:0-4384 GCA_964480545.1 uncultured Mesorhizobium sp.
CTGCAGCCCGGTGCTGCTGGAGCCGATCATGAAGGTCGAAATCTTCACACCAAGCGACGCCACCGCGCGCATCACCGGTATGGTGCCGCAACGCCGCGGCCAGATCCTCGGCTATGACGGCAGGCCGGGATGGCCCGGCTGGGATGTGGTGGAGGCCACAATGCCGCAGTCGGAGATCGGTGATCTGATCATCGAGCTGCGCTCTGCGACATCAGGCGTGGCGACCTACCGGGCGAGCTTCGACCACATGGCCGAACTGACCGGGCGGCTGGCGGACGAGGTGATGAACGGGGTCAGGGCTGCGTGATGTCAGGCGGTCTCTGGTAACATCGGTCGGAAGAATGTCCGGTCATAGCGAAGGAAGCATCACTCGTGAGATCCTGACAGACAATGAAATGCGCCAGCGCTTGACCAGCTTTGGTGTGCCCGCAAATGTGCAGACAATCACGGTTGGAATGTACGCCGCAGCGGCTGCAGGTGAGTTCAGCAACACGAACCCGACGCTGAAGGAGCTTATCGGGCGCGAGCCGATCAGCATCCGGCAGATTCTTGGCGAGACCGCTGCCTGATCCCATTGCTTTCAGCCGTCCGGCGGTGAAACTGCAGCACCAGCCGGAGACTGACTCGCCTTGGCGACCAACACTGAACCCGCCAATCCCGAACCGAAGCGCTCCTACCGGACGCTCGACCCGCAGCGCATCATCGATACGGCGATCCGTCTCAACGCGCGTGTCGCATCGCGCTTCCCGGATTCCAGCCTGCGCGGTGTCTCGGAAGAGCTGGTATCCCTCGCGCGCGATACCGCCGCCGAGGCCGAGCGCCTGAAGACACCAATCTGGTGGCTGAGACTCTTGATCGGCGCGGTTTTTCTGATCGGCGCAGCGATATTCATCTTCGTCGGGACGATCCTGCCGATCGAACGCATTTCCGGCGACAGCGTGATTGAATCTGTCCAGGGCTTTGAAGCAGGCCTCAATACCATCATCCTGGCCGTTGTCGGCCTTATCGCGCTGGTCGGCCTGGAAGAGCGCAAGAAGCGCAAGCAGGTTTTTGCGGCGCTGCATGGCCTGCGCTCGCTGATCCACGTCATCGACATGCACCAGCTGACCAAAGACCCTGCAGCGCTGGCCAGCGACTTCGAGCCGACGCCGCAGTCCCCGCCGCGCATCAAGGACCCTGCCCTGCTCGAGCGCTATCTCGATTACTGCTCCGAAATGCTTTCGATCACCGGCAAGCTGGCAGCGCTCTTTGCGCAATCCGTAAATGACGCGCAGGTCATCGAGGCCGTAAATGACATCGAGGAGCTTGGCTTGAACCTGTCCCGCCGCATCTGGCAGAAGATCGCGATGATCGAGACGATTACGACAGAGAAGCCCGTGACCGTGGCCAGAAGGCGCAAGCCGGCGCGCTGAGACCGTGGACCTTTATGGAAACATACTCAGGAACGCGCCCAGTTCATGACTTGAACGTATCTCCACAACCCGTACTCCAGCGTTTGCACCCAGTGCCGCATCCTCCTTTGGGCCGAACACCCGGTCGTAACCGATGGTCCAGCGCAGCAGTGAAACATTGAACCCGTCCCGGCGCAGCACACGACAGACACGCCGCCATATCGGCGGCCGGAGCCTGATAATCAGATCGGCGCGGCTGGCGCGCTCCGCATAGGTGCGGGAATTGCCGCCATCTATGATCCAGCGATCCTGGGCGACCCATGACAGAACCGTCGCGTCGATAACAGTTGCAGGCCTGATCTGTTTGTTCTCGTCCCGGACAGCGTCATCCACCCGATAGACCGGCAGTTGCAGCCGCGCCGCCAGAGCATCTGCAAGCCAGGTCTTTCCGGCACCCGGCCCACCGATGATCACTATCCGTGATGGCAAGCTCTCGCCCGGCAACATCACGGCGTGGCCGGACATTGCCTGAGCGTCGAGCCATCGACCTCGAATGAGGTCGCAGACAATTGCTTGAACTGCCAGAAGATCACAGTCTCGCTCGCCGGATCAGCTTCACTGCAGACCACCCTGACCTTGCCGTCGGGCTGAAGCTCTTTCATCAGGCAGCGCTGCGTCTTGTAGACGAAGGCCTCACCATCATAGCCAAGAATTGCCACACTTGGCGGATCCTCGCAGGGCACAGTAGCATCGACATACAGTCCCGGCTTCAGCGGCTCTGCATTGGCCGCAACAATTGTGCTTGCGATCCCAAGGCCCGCAGCAAATACAAACCGTATCATGACAGCCCCCGCGTAGTACCCCGTTGTGCCTGGCAAACAGGTAAACCGAAACCCCAAGAACAAAAAAGCCGGATCAGATGATCCGGCTGAGTTTGTTGGAGTTTGCCAATGTGGCTAACCTCCAGAGGGGAACACTCACCAGGCACTAATGGGAGGAGGAACGCGCCCGGGAGATGTCCAATATATGTGCGCTGGCTGGTTAATTAACAAGCAACCTTTTTGCATCTCTTACATGCAAAAAGGCATGGCTGTGGCCCAATGCACCTTGATTCAGCATGGCGCACGAAGATTGGGCCTAGAAGGCCCAGTTTCTGGCCTTGGTAATGATGAAATCACGAAAAACCTGCAGCTTTGCCTGATTTTTCATCGCTTCAGGGTAAGCGAAATAGGTGTCGAAGGATGGCACCTCGGTTTGTGGCAACAATTGCAGCAAACCGTCCTGCTTGCCGATCACATAGTCAGGCAACATGGCGATGCCGGCCCCTGCCTGCACGGCGCGCTTGATCGACAGGATATCGTTGATCTGAAGGGTAGCCGTACGCTGGCCGTCGAAATCACCCACAGTTTCCAGCCAGTTCAATTCCGAAAGATGTGCAGGCACCGGCAGGCCGAAGGTCACGATTTTATGTGACTTCAGTTCCGAGATGTCCGTGGGCTTGCCGTATTTGTTCACATATCCGGCAGAGGCGTACAGATGGAAATGCACGGTAAACAGCCGACGCTGGATCAGGTCAGGTTGCTGCGGCTGACGCAGGCGAAGCGCGCAGTCAGCCTGGCGCATCGTCAGGTCCAGCTCTTCATTGGCGAGAATAAGCTGCAGGTGGATATCCGGGTACAGTTCCAGAAATTCCGGCACCCGTTCCGTCAACCAGCCGGCACCCAGACCAACAGTCGTCGTTACGCGTAGCACGCCAGAGGGCTTGTCCTTGGCCTCGGCCAGTCTGGACTTGATCGTCTCGAGCTTCATCAGCACGTCATGCGCCGTGCGAAAGAGCATCTCCCCCTGCTCGGTCAGCACGAGTCCGCGCGCGTGCCGGTTGAACAGCGGTACGCCGACATCATGCTCAAGCGCGCTCACCTGACGCGAAATTGCAGACTGCGAAAGCTTCAGGGTCTCTGCCGCATGCGTAAACGAGCCAGCCTCCGCCGCAGCGTGAAACACGCGTAACTTGTCCCAATCCAGCGCCATGTCTTCCCCTCATTAACCCCGGCCTCTTACGGACCGTTTTCGAAGACAGTATGACTTTTATTCGGCGGCTTCGCGATGCGCTTCAATTCCAGCCAGGTATTTCTCTGCTTCCAGCGCTGCCATGCAGCCAAGGCCTGCTGCCGTAACGGCCTGACGATAGATGTCGTCAGCCACGTCGCCCGCTGCGAAGACGCCCGGAATGTTGGTGCGCGTAGAATTTGGCTCGGTCCACAGATAGCCATTCGGCTTCTGCTTCAACTTGCCGACGAACAGTTCCACCGCCGGCGCGTGACCGATAGCAACGAACACGCCATGCGTCGGCAGTTCAGTAATCGCGCCCGTATTGACGTTCTTCAGGCGCACGCCGCTGACTGATGCCGGCATCGGCGGCTTGCCCGCCTCGCCAACAATCTCCTCAACCTCGCTGTCCCAGACGATCTTGACGTTGTCCTTCTTGAACAGGCGTTCCTGCAGGATGCGCTCAGCGCGAAACTCGCGGCGGCGATGCACCACCGTGACCGTTTTCGCCAGGTTGGAGAGATACAGAGCTTCCTCGACGGCCGTATTGCCGCCGCCGACAACAACCACATCCCTGTTGCGATAGAAGAAGCCGTCGCAGGTCGCGCAGGCCGACACGCCAAAGCCCTGGAACTTCTGTTCGCTTGGCAGCCCGAGCCATTTGGCCTGCGCACCGGTCGCAACGACCAGCGCATCAGCCGTGTAGGTCGTACCGGAATCGCCGAGAGCCTTGAACGGCCGGCTGTCGAGGTCAACCGACACGATAATGTCGTTGATCACCTCGGTGCCGACATGCTCGGCCTGCTTGAGCATCTGCTCCATCAGCCATGGGCCCTGGATCGGCTCGGCAAAGCCCGGATAGTTTTCGATTTCGGTGGTGATCGTGAGCTGGCCGCCCTGCTGCAGGCCAGCCACCAGCACTGGCTTGAGCATCGCGCGCGCCG
>CAYZQP010000304.1:0-3746 GCA_964480545.1 uncultured Mesorhizobium sp.
GCAGAGAATGGCTGGATCGATGGCGAAAAGGCGATGCTGGAATCGCTGCTCTGCCTGAAGCGCGCCGGCTGCGACGGCATCCTCACCTATTTCGCGCCGCAATTGGCCGAGATGCTGAAGGACTAGGCTTTCATGACTGGCAGGGTTTTTCAGGGATTTCTGCTGGCGGGCGGCCTGTGTGGTGCTGCCGGCGTGATGGTTGCAGCGCGTGCGGCGCATTCAGGCGGCGCGTTCACCGGAACGGTGTCCAACATGCTGATGTTCCACGCGCCGCTGTTCGTGGCGCTGAGGCTTGCGGGTGCAGAGCGGCTCGGCCGCCTGCTGACGCTCGCCGGCCTCGTAATGCTGGCCGGACTTCTGCTCTTCTGCGCTGATCTCTACGTGCGCGACTTCGGCATGGCCCGGCTGTTCCCGATGGCTGCCCCAATCGGCGGCTCGGCCCTCATTCTGGGCTGGATCGGTGTCGCGCTGTCAGCCGTGTTCAGGCGCTGAGCTAAGTATCATACCCGCCATCTTCCCACGGGGCATAGAAGCTCAACGTATTGCCGGGCATTGCTTCGACGCGCCAAGGGTCCCCCTTCGGCGAAGTTGACCGGGACCAGACCGAACTCGAGACCATGGCGCTGGATTGCAAATGGCCTGACCCAGATATCCCGGATATCGAATTGACCGAAGCGAGCACTGTGAGCCTTGGTTGCTGCATCTAAATCGGCTTCGGAATATTCGCCCTGAACGCCAACCAGCGTGACAAGATCTTCAACCAGGTGCCCATCCGGGTCAAAGACGTAGGAAACAACGTAATCCCGCCAAGTACTAGCCTGCGGATCATGGCCGACCTGCGTCTCCTGATAGATCAGTCGGCCATCCGGCAACACACCTACGCGTTCCAGATGCCATTCGTCGGGAACAAGATGAATCTTTTCAGGTGCTTTCCAGGTCAATGCACGCTCTCCATTTCGAAGAACTATGACCGAAGTACATTGCAAATCGGTGAAAACCCATCCGCAGAATTGACCCTGCCTTGCTATTCCCGGCCCTTTTACTTGCGTGCGCGGGCTTCGCGCCTTGCGCGTGCAAGATCGTGCTTGCGGCTGTCGACGCGCGTAAAATAGGTCATGCCCCAGAATTCGCTGTCTATCTTGTCGAAGAAGAATCCAAACGGACGCATGTGCCAGTCCTTTCGAGATGTTGTCTTCTGCGGCAAGCGCTACCGCTGAATTAGCGGCGCGCACGCTCCGCACGGGCTTCGCGCCTGGCGCGCGCAAGGTCATGATGGGCGCTGTCAGCACGCTCTTTGTAGGTCATGCCCGACGTCCAGCCACTGGCCTTGATGAAGAAAGCTTCCAAACCGTACATGGTATTTTCCTTTCGTTCGGCTCGTCCAAGGAACTCATCTTGGATCGATTCAAGATATGACATTGTGCAGCCGGAAAGTCAAGTTTGAACCGATACAATTTTTCCGTGACAGCCATGCAGCGAACGCAAAGCTGGGCGCTCCCGCCAGCGCATTTTTTCTGGATCGATCCAGGGAAAGTGCTATCTGGTAGATGAGGACTGGAGGGAGCGTGGCGCAGAAATCTATCAAGCTTGCCGATGTGGCGAGGGAAGCCGGCGTATCGCATGGCACCGCATCCAATGTGTTCAGTCGGCCTGACATTGTGCGCGAAGAAGTGCGCGAGCGTGTGCACGCAGCAGCAGCCAAGCTTGGCTATTCCGGCCCCTCCCCGCTCGGTCGCATGCTGCGCGCAGGCAAGGTCAACGCCATCGGTGTCGCGACGGCCGAGGCGCAATCCTATTTCTTTGAAGATCCGTTTGCGCGCGTGGTGATGCGCGGCATCAGTCAGGTCTGCGACGAGCGCGGCGCCGGCATCTCATTGGTCTCCGCACTCAACAGCGAACAGCTGGCCTGGAACATCAACAGCGCGCTGGTCGATGGCTTTATCGTCTTCTGCCTCGAAGGCGGTTCGCGGCTGATCGAACTCACAAAGGAGCGCAAGCTGCCCTTCGTTGCCCTCGACTACGGGTTTGAAGACCAGACTGTGCACACGTTCGGCATTGATGACCGGCACGGCGCGCAGTTGGCCACGCGGCATTTGCTTGATCTCGGCCACCGCAAGTTCGGTGTGCTTTCGCTGCAATCGCGCGAGGCCGCCATCGGGCCCTCAACTTTCGATCAGGCGCAGCACTCGCTCTATTCGGCGACGCGCGAGCGGCTCCTTGGCTATGGCGATGAGTTGCAGAAGGCTGGCATCGAGCTGACCAGCGTGCCCGTCTACGAGACGGAGAACGACACCGAAACCACCATGGCTGCCCTCGACTATTTGTTTGAACGCCAGCCTGACACGACCGCGATCCTCTCGATGTCTGACCGGATGGCGCTGATTGCGCTGGATTGGGCGCGGGCGCGCGGTCTGCGCTGCCCTGACGACCTCTCCATCGTCGGCTTTGACGGCGTGCCGGAAACCGAGACCAGCCAGCCGCCGCTGACGACCATTGTGCAGCCCACCGTCGAGATGGGCCGCCTTGCTGCGACCGCCATTCTCGACGGCGACACGAATCTCAGTCAGCACAAGCTCGACATCAGTCTGGCCGTCCGGCAATCGACGGGCCCTGCCCGCAGATAGGCGGCGTGTTCTCAGACTGAGTCGGGAACTCTCTCTAACTGTCTGTTTTCACTTATCATATACATGTAAGGCTTAGGGCTTCGGGCGGCTCCGCCTTTCGCCTCTTCCCCTGCTGTTCAACCATTCCCCACGCCTCTTCCAGACTTCTGCCAGATTCCGGCCTAACTTTGCGCTTGTGTTGCGCGGAAGTTTGGCTGAACCTTTGCGCATGGTGTTGATCGGCTTGGGAGGGTCGCATGACACTCCCCTGGAACAATCTCGGCCGGCGTGAACGCGAGGTACTCGAAGGTGCCTTCTGGTCGCATGGTAGTTCGCGGCTCGGACTGGCGACATCGCTCGGTTTTTCCCGCAGCAAGGCCAACGGCCTTGTCTCCGAACTTGTCGAGCAAGGGCTCATCGAAGAATCCGGCCAGAAGGCCTCGACCGGCGGGCGTCGCCCCGAAGCCCTGCGGCTTCATCGCGACATCGGCCTCGTTGCCGGCGTCGATATCGGCGCCACCAGCCTCGACGTCGCGATCCTGAAGCCCGACATGACAGAAATCGCCCGGCGCAGCGAAGCCGCTGACGTGCGTGATGGCCCGGGAGCCGTGCTGTCGAGGGTGCGCACCAGCATTCGCGAAATGATGCGTGAGCATGGCGCGGGCCGCTCGCTGATCTCCATCGGTGTCGGCGTTCCGGGCCCGGTGAATTTCGGCATCGGACAGCTGGTCAATCCGCCGATCATGCCGGGCTGGGACAGCTTTTCCATACGCGACTATTTGCGCGAGATCGCGCCGGTGCCCTGCTATGTCGACAATGACGTGAACCTGATGGCGCTCGGCGTGTTGTGGCGGCAGCGCCGCCAGCACCGCAACATCCTCGTCGTGAAGATCGGCACCGGCATTGGCTGCGGCGTGATCTGCCACGGCGAGCTCTATCGCGGCCAGACCGGCTCGGCCGGCGATATCGGCCATATCTGCGTTGACGAAGACGGACCGCGCTGCAGCTGCGGCAATCACGGCTGCGTCGAGGCGATGGCGGCCGGGCCTGCCATCACCGAAATGGGCCGCGAGGCAGCGCTTTCCGGTGAGAGCGAATTTCTCGCCGCCTGGCTCGCCGAGCATGGCACCGTGACACCCGAGG
>CAYZQP010000304.1:3756-4381 GCA_964480545.1 uncultured Mesorhizobium sp.
TCCGGCTGGCTTCACCGACGGCCTCGGGTGTCACGGTGCCATGCTCGGCGAGCCAGGCGGATGGGCGATGCCGCCGCCGACCGCATCATCACCCGCGCCGGCGGGCTGATTGGCCAGATGCTCGCCTCCGTGGTCAATTTCTTCAACCCGTCGCATGTCTATATTGGCGGGGGCGTGGCCAATCTCGGCCCGCTCTTCCTGGCTGCGATCCGGCAAAAAGTGCATCAGCGCTCGCCTGCGCTGTCGATCCGCCATCTCGAAATCGCGCCCCTGCCCTTCGTCGAGGATGCCGGACTGATCGGTGCCGGCGTGCTGGCAGTGCGCGAGGCGCTGCGCGACGGAGAAAGATGGCAATGAACGCGCATCAGAAATCCGGGCTGGCGGTCGAGTTTGACGGCATCACCAAGTCATTCGGCACGGTGCAGGTGCTGCATGGCATCAGCTTTGCGCTCGAGCCCGGCAAGGTCTACGGCCTGCTCGGCGAGAATGGTGCCGGCAAATCCACGCTGATGAAGATCCTCGGCGGTTACCAGCCGCCAAGTGCCGGTGAAATGCGGGTCAATGGCCAGCCGGTCAGCTTTGCCACGTCGCGCGAGGCGGAAGCGCAAGGCATCGTGCTGATCCA
>CAYZQP010000305.1:0-4363 GCA_964480545.1 uncultured Mesorhizobium sp.
AGCCGGGCCAGACCAGCGCCGAGTTCCCCAAAATTACACGGCTGATCGCCAGCCGCCTGGGCGATGAGGATGGCGGCGAGTTTGGCGCATTGCTCTATGCAAACGCCGGCAACGAAACCTATTCGCCCGAACTCGTCCCGTTGATCAAGGCGCAGCAGAAAAAGCTCGGTCTCGGCGCGGATGGTGTCATTGGCCCGCGCACGGTGGCAGCACTGATCGGCCCGTCGCAGGCTGACCGGCTGACAAAGGTTGAGGTTGCGCTGGAGCAGTTGCGCTGGCTGCCGTCAGAGTTTGGCAGCCCGCGCGTCTGGATCAACCAGCCCGCCTACACGGCACAGTACATTGTCGGCGAAACGACCCAGCTGTCGATGCGCACCGTGATCGGGCGCAACGCCAACCAGACCAGCTTCTTCTACGACGAGATCGAGCAGATCGACTACAACCCGTACTGGGGTGTGCCGCAGTCCATCATCGTCAACGAGATGCTGCCGCGGCTGCGTCGTGATCCCGGCTATCTCGATCGCGCCGGCTACGAGGTCTACAATGGCCGTGGCAAGAAGGTTTCATCGTCTTCGATCGACTGGGGTTCCTACGGCGCGCGCATCCCCTATGCGGTGCGGCAGACGCCAAGCGAGGCGAATGCCCTGGGTGAGCTGAAGATTCTGTTCCCCAACAAGCACGCCATCTACATGCACGACACGCCCCAGAAGAGCTTCTTCCAGCGTGACATGCGTGCGCTCAGCCACGGCTGTATCCGTTTGCATGACCCGCGTGGCATGGCGGCAGCAATTCTGGGCAAGGATGTCGATTACATCGCCGGCAAGCTGAAGAAGGGTCATTCGATGGAGAAGACCCCGAAAATCCCGGTCTATGTGTCCTACTTCACCGCCTGGCCGAATGATCAGGGTGTCGTCGAGTATTTTGCCGACGTCTACAATCGCGATGCCCGCCTGGCCGCAGCGGTCGAGGCTACCGATGAAATCCGCGAGGCCAGCACGCAGGTGGCTTCGCGCTGAGTCGGCAAACGCCGGGATCGATCAGTCGCAGACGACCTTGACACGCCCGCCGGGCGACTGCTCGTTGCGACAGGCAAGGTCGCCCTGGCGGGTCGGCTCAAACGGCACGCCAATCAGCCGGTTTGACGGTGTCCGCTGCTGGCGGGAAGGCTCGGCAACCCGCCGGGGACGCGGCATTGTGCGGCGAGGCGGCGGTGCCTCTACAACCGGTGCAGATGGCGCAGGTGGATAGTAGGCAACGGATGGCTCCGGCTCGGCGCGCCGCAGCCGCCGGGGTCTCACCCGGCCGGTCTCACCGACGCGATCCCGCACCCAGGTGTAGCCGGGAGGCGACGTCACCACGACCGTGCCGTCCGAAGTGCGGGTGCAGCCGGCGCCCAGCGCCATCACCAGGCCCACCGCTGACAGGGTCGCAGCCCGCACACAATTCCTATGCCTTGTAGAATACCTGACGGACATCGATGTACTCGGCCCGGAAGCCAGCCTCGCAATAATGGAAGTAGAACTCCCATAGCTTTTTGAAGCGCAGGTCGAAACCCATTGGTGCGATCTTTTCCCACGAATCCCAGAAGCGGACGCGCCATTCTGCCAGCGTTCGCGCATAATCTTGCGGGAAGATCCGCTCGCGGACATAGGCCAGGCCCTGGTCTCCGCCGAGTGAACGCAGGATCGATGGCGTCGGCAGCATGCCGCCAGGAAAAATGTACCGCTGGATGAAATCCGGATGTTTGCGGTAGTTCGGATAGGCCTTTTCATTGATCGTGATGATCTGCAGCCCGGCAGAGCCGCCAGGCTTCAGACACTCCTTGATCTTGCCGAAAAACACCGGCCAGTGCTTCTCGCCAACAGCCTCGAACATCTCGATGGATGCAATCTTGTCGTATCGTCCGCTCTCGTCGCGATAATCCTGCAGCTTGATCTCGACCTTGTTGTCGAGCCCCGCCTTGCGCATCCGCTCCGTCGCATAGTCGAACTGCTCACGGCTGATCGTCAGGCCGGTGACCCTGCAGCCGACCTCACGGGCCGCGAACTCGGCAAACCCGCCCCATCCGCAGCCGATCTCCAGAACATGATCGCCCGAAGTGAGACCCATGTCCTTTGCCAGCGCACGATACTTCGCAGCCTGGGCCGATTCCAGGTCATTCGCGCCGGTCTGATAAAGCGCCGACGAGTAGGTCATGCTCGGATCGAGCCACAATGCGTAGAACTTGTTGCCCAGGTCATAATGCGCGGAGATGTTCTTGCGTGAGCCGGTCCGCGTGTTGTCATTCAGCCAGTGACGGATTCGCTGGATTGTGTTTGTGAACCAGTTGGCGCCACCGGCTATCTTGTCGCCTTCGTCGGCATTGATGGCAAACAGCTCAAGAAAACTCGTCACATCGGGGCTGGTCCAGTCGCCATCAACATAGGATTCCGCCAGGCCGATTGTTCCGGAAGCAAAGGCACGCTGCGGAAGTTTCCAGTTGTTGAGGACCAGTTCGGCCTTGGGGCCGGGACCATTGCCGCCCAGAAGCATGGCGCGACCGTCCGGCAAGGTCACCTTGAGTGCACCGCGCGGCAATCCCATCGCCGTCTTCAGCACGAAACGCGCCACCGTTGGCAATCCACGCGCCAGCTCCGTGAAATTGCTGGCATCCAGCCTCGGAGCTCCGCTCGACATAGCCCCCGCATTTGCTTGTACGCCCATCTGCTCCTCCACATTGAACCGCCGGGCATTTGCGATCGACGCGATCTTTTCACATCAGGGCAGGAATCTTCAAGTGGCTTCAATAACATCGCATGACCGCGCTGGTCCGGCTCTCCCGCAAACCGCAGTAAAGGAATTTTTAGAAAGACCTGCTCTAAAAGGAGTTTGATGCTCGAACCGCCATAGCTGCGGCGGGCGATTCATCCGGAGTGCCTGATGCGCTACATGATTGTAATATTTGTGGTCGCGACAACGCTGATCTGGGATGGCTGGTTCAATTCCGGCCGCTGGGCAGACCAGGCGGCTCGCGCCTTCATGAACATGCTCACCTGGGTTGGCCTGAACTAATCTCACGCGTCCCGGGATGCTTGTCACGCCGGCAAGTCACCTGTGTGCTCATATCCTGATGCCCGGATCGCTTAAACGCCGTGCGCGCCCATGAGCTGGCGCACGCCATCAGCGACGAACTGAACCGCCAGGGCCGCCAGGATAACGCCAAGCAGCCGTGTCAGGATCGACCGGCCTGTTTCACCAAGCAATCCGTCTATCCGGTCGGCCGCCAGGAACACCAGATAAGTCAGCGCCACACAGGCAAAGATGATCCCGAGCAGCGAAATCTGGCCGGCTGCTGTCGGCATGCGACCGGACAACAGAACGATGGCCGAGATCGCGCCCGGTCCGGCAATCAGCGGGATCGCCAGCGGGAAGGCTGCGATATTGCGCACATGGTCCTTGGTGATCGCGGTTTCCGCCGTCTTCTCCTTGCGGTCATTGCGCTTCTCGAACACCATTTCGAAGGCGATAAAGAACAGCAGCAACCCGCCGGCGACCCGGAAGGCTGCCAGCGTAATGCCGAGCAGCGACAGCACCGCACTTCCAACCAGTGCAAACAGCGCCAGGATAAAGAACGCGATAATCGTCGAGCGGATCGAGACCTGGCTACGCTGCTCCTTGCTCATGCCGCGGGTCACGCCAAGATAGATCGGCGCGAGCCCTGGCGGGTCGATTGTCACAAGGATTGTCACAAAGGCGTTCAGTAGCAGGTCGTAACTTGGCATCCGGTTCCCCACGGGCATTCAGATCGTATCTGAATGCGAATGCGCCGCAAGGCCTGGCGGACATCTCGCCGCAGCTTTTGGGCTACTCTCTATGTCTTTGATAATACGCCGGAAATGACCCTTGGAAAACCCGCGTGCAAATTTGGATTTGAGCGCACCTTTCCTATATAAGAACCAGATGATTCCTGAATTTTGTGACCTGAATTGACCGACCAGAATGATACAGGCGGGCCGGAAGGCCCTGATGATCCGAACGGACCGAACGGTCCCGGGGGAGCAGGTGGCCCGAAAGGTCCCGATGGCATAGAGCCGATCTCCATTATCGAGGAGATGCAGCGCTCCTATCTCGACTACGCGATGAGCGTTATCGTCAGCCGTGCGCTGCCGGATGTTCGCGATGGCCTGAAGCCTGTGCACCGCCGTATTCTCTACGCGATGGGCGAGGGCGGTTATCACTGGAACCGCAAATACGTGAAGTCGTCGCGTATCGTCGGCGACGTGATGGGTAAATACCATCCGCACGGCGACGCCTCGATCTATGATGCACTGGTGCGTATGGCGCAGGACTGGTCGCTGCGCGTGCCGCTGATCGACGGTCAGGG
>CAYZQP010000306.1:0-4349 GCA_964480545.1 uncultured Mesorhizobium sp.
ACCCTGCGCACCCAGCCTCGGCCCGTCGCACCGGTGTTCTCGCTGACGCACGCCGGGCCGGCCAAGGAGGATGGAGGGTTGAGCATCCTGGTCACCTGGCCGGATGGCACGGGCATCGCCGGGGTCGATTTCCGCATCACTCGCGAGAATGCGGAGCCCATTACCGGCTATACGCAATACGACGGCTGGAGCGCGGAGGTCGGTATGGAGGTTCGCGTAATTTCGATCGAACTGGCCGAACCGATCCACGGCACGACCTCGCCGGCGTTCACCGTGCCCGCCAATGCGCGCGCATTCACCTTCGTCCTGACCCCGAACGACATGGGCACTGCCGACTTCGACAATGCGCCGGCAGAACGGAGCGACGAGGGCTTGACGCTTCACTGGCGCAGCGGCCTGCTGCATTTCGTGCGGCGGGATTAGGAGAGGACTACGAGGCAGGGCTCGGCAGGCAGGGCGCCGTCACGCGAAAATGCGCACAGAGGCAAATCTGTATCTTGCGAAACGTAACGGATATGTTGCACTCGAGAGCGAAATACATTGCGAGAGGGAACTGGATTGATGGCTGACATCCGCATTCGCGATCTGGGCGAGGAATTCAGCTTTGGATCCCGCGTCGATGGCCTGACATGGGCGAACATCAATGACGCGGATGTCAGGGCGGAGCTTACGCAGCTTTTCGAGGACAGGGGCCTGCTGATCTTCGAGAACATGGAGCCTTCCTCGAAGATGCAGGTGGAGCTGAGCAAGATCTTCGGCCCGCTCAAGGATCATCCTACCAAATCAGTCCCGCGCGCCAGCGCCGATCTTGAGCCCGGCGTGATCGACATGCATCGCTTGCCCGAGGAGTTTAACGGCTCGCTGCATGGCGTGACTGTGGTCAACGGCAAGCCGCTGGTCGCCTATCTGCCCTGGCATTTCGACCATACCTATAACGACGAGCTCAATCGTGCCGGCGTGCTGCGCGCGGTGGTCCAGGCTCCCGAAGGCGGCAGGACGGGCTTTGCCGACGGGATCGAACTCTACAAGACCTTCGATCCAGACCTTCTCGCGAAGATGGAAGGGCTGCATGCGATCTACACGCTGGATGTGCGCCTTACGCAAATGCGCTTTGGCCGCACCTTCGACATCAAGGGCGACCTTCCATTTCAGAAGACGAATGTCGAGGAATCGCGAACCTTCCCGCGGGCGATGCATCCCATGATCTGGACCCGGTCAAGCGGTGAGAAAGTTGTCCATGTCACCGGCTTTTCCGCCGTCGGCATCGAACACCATGAGGACGCCGAAGGCGACGCCCTGCTCGAGGAAATCTGCCAGGAAGTGAACCGCAAGGCGCATGGCTATTTCCATGACTGGAAGCCGACCGACATGCTGATCTGGGATAACTGGCGTATGCTTCACTCGGTCGAAGGCTGCCACCCGAAATACGAGCGGCGGATGCACCGTACCACGATCAAGGGCGACTACGGTCTCGGCTATTTCGAGGACGGCAAGAAAATCGGCGAAGTCTATCGCGACGTTGCACCACTCGACTTGCCTGCCTGAAGCGCGAGCGCGACGGATTGGCGGCCTCTCTACAGCCGCCAATCGATTGCGCCACGGCCCTTGGCTTCGAGGAATGCATTGGCCTTGCTGAAATGCCGGCAGCCGAAGAAGCCCGAATAGGCCGATAGCGGACTGGGGTGCGGAGCGGTGAGGACGAGGTGGCGACCGTCCATCAGGCCGGGAACGCGCTCTGCCTTGCGGCGGGCGTGACTGCCCCAGAGGAGGAATACCGAGGGTTCCTGACGCTGCGCAACGGCTGCTACGGCCGCATCGGTGATCGCTTCCCAGCCAAGGTTCTGGTGCGATCCGGCACGGCCTTCTTCCACGGTGAGCGAGTTGTTGAGCAGCAGCACGCCCTGCCGCGCCCAGTGTTCAAGGTTGCCGTGCACTGGCGTCTCGATGCCGAGGTCTGAGGCGATCTCCTTGTAGATGTTGACCAGCGATGGCGGCATTTTCACGCCCTGCGGCACGGAGAAGCTGAGCCCGTGGGCCTGTCCCGGCCCGTGGTATGGGTCCTGGCCGAGGATGACGACCTTCACCTTGTCGAGCGGCGTCAGTTCCAGAGCGCGCAGCCGTGTGCCGCGCGGCGGATAGATGCGTTTGCCCGCGGCTTCCTCAGCCTTGAGGAAGCCGCCAAGCCGCCGGGCGGCTATTGTCGCCAGCACCGGCTCCAGCGCCGGACGCCAGCTTTCCGGTAGTGCATTGCCCTGTGCCATGGCGTTACGCGCCGCTCCTCAACTGGGACTTTCCCTCAAGCCGCGATCAGCCTAAGCACTCCGACGATATGACTGTCTATCTCCACGAAGAAGATCTCCCCGAAGGCGTGCTGGCTTCTGGTCCCGTCGCGGTCGACACTGAAACCATGGGTCTCATCACCCGGCGCGACCGGCTGTGCCTTGTCCAGATTTCCGATGGCGGGGGCGATGAACACCTCGTCCGCTTCGGGCCTGGATCGCGCTTCGATGCGCCGCACCTCAAGGCGGTGCTCGCCGATCCCGCGCGATTGAAATTGTACCATTTTGCCCGCTTCGACCTTGCTGCGATCGAATACTATCTTGGCGTGATCGCGGCCCCGGTGTTCTGCACCAAGATCGCCAGCAAGCTTACCCGCACCTATACCGACCGGCATGGGCTGAAGGATCTGGTGCGCGAATTGCTCGGCAAGGAAATTTCAAAGCAGCAACAGTCGAGCGATTGGGGCGGCGTCGAACTTTCCGAGCCGCAGCGCGAATACGCCGCGTCGGATGTGCGCTATCTCCACGCCATGCATGCCATTCTGGTAGAGCGGCTGGCGCGCGAAGGCCGCACGGCCGTGGCGCAGGCGTGCTTCGATTTCCTGCCGTCTCGCGCTGCGCTCGATCTTGCCGGCTGGCCCGACAGCGATATCTTCAGCCACGAATAGGTCGATGCAGCCCAGAACGACGACTGACTGGCCATGACTCATGAAGCCGACGTCATCCGCGACCGCCGCCGCGCCTTCGCCGCGCCGGGCGGATCGCATGACAGGGTGGTGCGCTTTCTTGCCAAATGGCTGCCTGCCGGGATTGGCGTTGTCGCCGCAGTCATGATCCTTTCGCCGCTGGCGCAGCGCGGAGAGGTCAATTTCCTGCTCGATCGCAACAAGGTGGCCGTCACCAACGAGCGGCTACGCGTCGATAATGCGACCTACCGCGGCCTCGACAATATGAGCCGCCCCTTCACGATCACTGCGGGTAGCGCGGTGCAGCGGTCAGCATCGGTGCCGGTGGTGCTGATGCAGGATCTCTTTGCGCAGATACAGCTGTCGGACGGCCCAGGCGAGATCTCTGCAAGCGGCGGGGCATTCGATCACAGCATCGAGCAGTTCACCGCCGATGGCGATGTCAATTTCCGCGCCGCCGATGGTTTCCACATGGTCGCCAGCGGCGTAACCATCGACTTGCGGCACCAGCTTGTTACCGGTTCCGGGGGCGTGCAGGGCGCCATTCCATCTGGAACATTCTCTGCCGACCAGATACGTGCAAACCTTGAGGAGCGCACCGTCGCGCTTGAAGGAAACGCCCGGCTTCGCATGGTGCCCGGCAAGATCAGGATGCCCGAATGAACCGTGCCGCTCGCCTGGCTCGCCCCATCAAGAATGCTGTGGCCGGCTTTGCCTTTGCCGCTGCCGCGATTGTCGGCTGGCAGCAGATCGGCGCGCAAGTCATCGGCGGGCACAACAGCAATGCGCCGGTAAACTATGCGGCGGACCGGATAGAGCTGCAGGACCGGCAGAATCGCGTTGTGCTTTCGGGCAACGTGGACATCAGCCAAGGAGACCTGCGGATGCGCGCTGCGCGCACCAACGTGGCCTTCACCAATGAGGATTCGCTGCAGATCCAGCGGATCGATGCGACCGGAGGCGTCGTTGTAACGCGGGGCGCGGAATCGGCGCGCGGCGATGTCGCGGTTTATGACTTCAACCGCAACATCATCACCCTGGCCGGCAATGTGGAATTGCGCCGCGGAACGGGCACGTTGAACGGCGGGCGCCTGGTGATTGACCTCAACACCGGCGTTTCCAGCGTCGATGGCCGTGGCGGCGGCGGTTCTTCGGGATCAGGCGGACGCGTATCCGGTAGTTTCGACGCCCCGAAAGGGAATTAGGGTCCTGCCCTAGTTGGCTATGATCCCCGTCGCCTTGCCGGCGCGTTCGAACATGCCGATGATGGTTTCGACCTGCGCAGCGGTGTGTTCCGCGCAGAGCGAGCAGCGCAGGAGGGTCATGTTGGCGGGGGTGGCCGGCGGGCGGGCGAGATTGACGTAGAGGCCTTCCCTCAACAGCG
>CAYZQP010000307.1:0-4347 GCA_964480545.1 uncultured Mesorhizobium sp.
GCAACAAGCTCTTCGGCGCGGCGATCCTGAACAAGGGCGACCGCTCCCTGGTCATTGCCGAGACCAACAACGAGATGGAAAACCCGCTCTGGCACGGCGAGGTGCACTGCCTGAAGCGTTTTTACGAAATGCCGAAAGCCGACCGCCCGGACACGAAAGACTGCATCTTCATCGCCACGCACGAGCCCTGCTCGCTCTGCCTCTCGGCCATCACATGGACCGGCTTCGACAATTTCTATTACCTGTTCAGCCACGAGGATTCGCGCGACAATTTCGCCATCCCGCACGACCTGAAAATCCTGAAAGAGGTGTTCACGCTGGATCCCGGCGGCTACAATGCCGAAAACGCCTACTGGAAAAGCTGGTCGCTTCGCCGCCTGGTCCGCGCCCTGCCCCAGGCCGGGCGGGAGCGTCTTGAAGCCCGCATCGCCGGAATTGCGGCCGGATACGACAGCCTCTCGGCCAGCTATCAGGATGGCAAGGCCGATAATGACATCCCGCTGAACTGAACGATTTTCATGTGTTCAATCGAGCTGCCTTCCGGCGCGCCGGGAAACCCCGCCACGCCGGATTGCAGGTGCTCATCAGTTGCCTGAGGTGCCGCGATCAGTCGCATCAGCCGGGTGGAAACCAGTCGAGGCGGTGACGCCATGCGAACCTGAGCGCACAATTGGTGCGTTATTGTTCTGGCGCGTGACACCCTCAACGGTGCGCGGACTCTGGCCAGGTTCGACCTCGGACGGGCCAGCGCTGCGAGTGCCGGAATAGGAGGCAATCGGCGCGTCGGTTACCCGCACAACACCTTCAACGATCCGGGGGCTCTGGCCCAGATCACCGGACTGCGCAAATGCGCTGCCCGAAGCGGCGAGAACCAGGGCGGAAACCAGTGCAAACGTCTTCATTTTTCTTACTCCATCTGGCCCCGGGCGTCTGTCTTGGGCATGAGCGCCGGGACCGTTTCTGTCCGTCTGGCGGTGCGTCTTGGGAGAGTTGGCGCGTCGTCCGGACACCACAAAGCTAGAGATTGGACCGTTTCAATTCCAACCAAAAAACTTGTGAATCAAACGAGAGTTTTTCATCATTGAAAAAGTCGCAATCCCGTCTACAGCACGAAAAAAGATTTAAAAACAGTCACATAGATTGTGGCAATTATGGCCATCCGGACGCCGCACAGTTCAATGTTACGCAACAGATGAACGAACCGGTCAACACAGTGTGAACAATGGAGGCGAAATCGACAGTTTGCCGGCCAACGAATACGGTCCACTCAATCACGATGTCGCGATGATGGAGGTGCTGGCGCTCCATCACTGGCCGACGCACCTTGTGGTAATCCCGCCGCTACCTGGAGCAGCCAGATCATGTGGCCTTTGTACATGCACCTTCAGGGCACATTTCGCCTGCCTCGCCGCCCCGCAGCATCAACAGCGCGATCAGGCCGGCCAGCAGTGAACTGGCAGCGCTGACCAGGCAGACCAGCCAGAAGGCATCGGCATAGGCCGCGCGGGCCTTTGTTGCCAGCAAGGCACCCGCCTCGCCGCCCAGCCGCTGCGCCTCGCCAAGTGCACCGACAATCGTCTCGCGCGCCGCAACCGCCGCGCTCTCGCTCATTCCCGCGACATCAACGCCCGCCATGGTCGACGCGTAGACCACGGTCACCACGCTGCCGAGCGTGGCGATGCCGAGCGCTCCGCCAAACTCCGAGCTGGTTTCGGCAAGCCCCGCGGCGACGCCTGCGCGCTCCGGCGGAGCAGCGCTGACAATCAGGTCGGTCGATAGTGTGAAGATCGGCGCGAGCCCCAGCGACATGGTGAGATAGCTGGCCACGAACAGCGGCAGCGACCCGGCAGCGCCAGCTGTAGCCAGCCCCACGAAGGAAAGCGCCGCCAGTGCGAACCCGCCCGCCATCACCTTGCCCGGCGGCAGGTGGCCAACGAGGCGCGGCGTCAGCATCGAGCCGGCAATAAACCCGAGGGCAGACGGCACCGACACCAGTCCCGCCTGCAGCGGGTTCAACCCCATTACGAGTTGCAGATATTGCGCGGTCAGAAGGAACGTGCCGAACGCTGCAAACACACCCACCACATAGATCACCAGCGCCGACGAGAAGCGCCGGTTGTTGAAGATTGCCAGATCAATGAACGGCTCTGCCAGCCGCTTCTGGCGCAGCGCAAAGATCGCGCCGAGCCCGATCCCCAGCAGCACCGCTCCCGCTGCCTCGAGGTCGAACCCTTCCACCGCCACATGCTTGAAGCCGTAGACGATGGCGAGCACCGCGCCGGCCGACAGCGCCGCGCTCGGCAGATCCAGCCGGCCGGCATTTTCGTCCTTGTATTCCTGCAGCAGCCAGGGCCCGAGCACCAGCAGCAGGATCATCACCGGCACGGCAATCAGAAACACCGAGCCCCACCAGAACCAGGTCAGTAGCGTACCGCCAATCAGCGGCCCGATCGCGCCACCAGCGGAAAAGCTGGAGATCCAAACGCCGATGGCAAAAGTGCGCTCCTTCGGATCGGGGAACATGTTGGAGATCAGCGACAGGGTTGAAGGCGCGAGCGTCGCGCCCGACAACCCGAGCAACGCCCGCGCCAGGATCAACATCTCCGGCGTTGTCGCGAACGCCGCCAGCAGCGAGGTCAGTCCGAACAGCACCGCGCCGATCAGCAGCAGCTTGCGCCGCCCGATGCGGTCACCCAGCGTACCCATGGTGATCAGCGCACCGGCAATCATGAACCCATAGATGTCAACGATCCATAGCATCTGCGTCGCCGATGGCTTCAGATCGGCCATGATCGCCGGCACCGCCAGGTTAAGCACCGTCAGGTCCATCGAGTAGAGCAGGCAAGGCAAGGCGATCACGCCGAGCCCCACCCACTCCTTGCGGCCAGCCCTGGGAGCAGCTGGTTCATTGAACTGTGTCATTGGCGGTCTCCAGGATGTCCCGAGGACGTCTGGACTTGAGCAAGTCCGACATGCGGCGGGAAATGTCGGATCACCCTACACACCCCCTGCTGACAGCTTCCTGTCAGCAGGCCGTCCGCTGCTATGATTAGCCCAACTTTAAGCCGGGCGGCTTATACCAGCTGTTCGAAGACGGCGCGGGACAATGGCTGAAGACGAGGATATCGAACCCAATGGCGAGATGATCGCCTGGCTGCAGGGCAAGCCGGAGGACGTCTGGTTTGAATGTGTCGATCACATCAACTGGGATTCTGGCGTGCCCACGCTTGTGTGGATGGCCAGCCAGCCGCAGTGCTCGCAGCAACTCGCCGCGCACCTGTTCTGGCTGTGCGACCCGGAATACTTCGCCCGTCGTTTTGCCGAGGGCGGGGCCTTCAACCCCCATGCTGACACGGACCAGTTGTTCCAGACGATCCTGGCAAACGCAAAGGCAGGCCGTTACCAGCCTGGCAGGATCGGCTATCGCCTCGGGCGACTGACCCATGACCAATGGCTCAACCTCTTTCCGGGCCGCCGTGACCCGTTTGGCGCGCCGGCCTTCCTGTTCAAGCGGTTCGACGGAGCAATGCCCAGGGTCAACGCCAACGATACCCCTTATGGTAATCCGCACGTGTGGGATCTGCACTTCGGTCTGGGCACATGGGCCGGCGAGAGGCCGGGCTCACCCAAACACCAGCCGCCGCCCCTGCACTTCACGACCGGTTACGAGCTGCGCCATTTTCCCGAGCGGAAGACCCCCGACAAGCCATCGACCGAGAAAACGCCGATCCTGAACCCGGACCCGCAGATGCGGTTGATCGGGGCGTTGATGTTTTTCGGCAGCATGTCGATTCTTGGCCTGATGGCCTGGTACCGCTGGTTCTCCT
Organism: uncultured Mesorhizobium sp.; assembly: GCA_964480545.1. GTDB lineage: Bacteria > Pseudomonadota > Alphaproteobacteria > Rhizobiales > Rhizobiaceae > Mesorhizobium_G. The sequence continues at coordinate 3,828 of CAYZQP010000307.1, forward strand.
GAACATAGCTGGACGTGGTTACGCGCCCGAAAGTGAACCTCCGAGCGTGATAAAGTCAGCGATGTGCTTGTTGGGGGAGCGGCGTCAGAACGTGTCGAAACGCAGCGCGAGATATGGCGCACGCTCGACGGGCGTGCGCGGCATGGCGGCATGAGTGAACCGACCGGACAGAAGCCGGTCGGCCAATACCATCAGATCAGCATGCGCCGCACGGATCGCCGAGGGCTCAACCGGCAGCGGGTCTGACCAGCGCTCGAAGCGCAGCAGACTCTTCAGAAAGCGCCGACCTTGGCGCGCCAGTTTACGCAGACGCTTTGCCATCAGCCGCAATTCGGCTGGACTGTTTTTCCGCAGGCCGACAGGCCATTCAGGAACGGGCGAGCCGGTGATGCACGAATGGCCGATGATTTCCGCACGGCGGAACAGCCACAGGATGAAGCAGCGAACTGGCCAGGAACGCCTGGAGGCGACGTCTGCCATGCGCGCAAACGAGAAGAACAGCGCGACGATGCTTTTCAGG
>CAYZQP010000308.1:0-4241 GCA_964480545.1 uncultured Mesorhizobium sp.
TCCACGGCTTGTAGAAGTTGAAGCTGTCGCCGTCGCCAGAGCCGTAGCCGGCCATCACGAAGAGCGAGAGAGCTTCGTTAACGTTCACATTGACGCGGCCCTTGACTGCCCACTCTTCGTAGACGCTGTCATAGGCACCAACCAGGGTAGCTGAACCCCAGTCGCCAGCGTATTTCGCACCGGCAACAACATGCGGGATGTAGCTGTCGATGACGTAGTCTTCGCCATACGAGTCGTTGTTGCCCTGCTCGAGCGAGATGATCGCCGAGAAGCCATTGCCGGCATCGAAGGTGTAGCTGATCAGGTTGGTGTCGAACGGACCGTAAGGAACGTAGTCGTCAGCCATGGCGCCGCCAGCATAACCGGTGAAGGTCGTGTAGGCCGACTCATCCTTACCAACGCGGAAGCCACCGAGCTGGATCCAGGCGAAGTTCAGCGAAGTGGCCGTGCCAGCGCCGTTGGCGTACTGGAAGCGGGTTTCGGTGAAGGTCGACAGGGTGCCGAGTTCGGTTTCAGTGCCGGTCCAGGTACGGAGAGCCAGACGGGCGCGCTTCCAGTAGGTGTCGTTGGTGCTGCCGTCGCCAGCGCTACGGTCAACAACTTCGCGGCTGCCGTAAGGGCCGTCGCCGGCGCGGATGTCGTAACGGACATAACCGCCGATGCGCAGGCAGGTTTCGGTGCCGGGGATGTAGAAGTAGCCGGTGCCGTAGGTGTCGCAAACGCGGACATATTCAACGGGTTCCGGTTCGGCCACGACTTCAACAGCGTCGGCGGCGCGAGCACCAGAAGCCGCGAGCAGTGCCGCAGCCGAGCCGAGAAGAAGGCTCTTGATGTTCATTTTCTGACCTCCAGTCAAAAGTTCAAATATGGGTCTGGGCTTTTGTAGGCTGAAGGACAGCGTTTCCGTGCCCCATCCCCGGTCCTGAAAAAGTTGCGAGTGCCCCTTCCTCGAGGGTGACAATTACCGAACCTGACGGCGGGAGCAACAGATCGGCCTCATTTGCAAGCGTACGGACGAGCGTTCACGGGCTCGTGTTGCACAAATAGCACGGAAACGGAGCGCGAATTCACCTTCTGCTAAGGAATCGGCCGGGCCGGCAGCGCGATTCCCGGCCTGGGTGTGGAGAATCCTGCCGATTCTGGCGGCAAATGCCGGTTTTCCATGCGCCATGCGATTCCCTGCAGCCAAAGTGCATGTTGAGGTTGATTGTCGGGCGCAGTTTCATTATCCAGCGCGCACCGGAGAGGTGGCCGAGTGGTCGAAGGCGCTCCCCTGCTAAGGGAGTAGAGGTCAAAAGCTTCTCGAGGGTTCGAATCCCTTCCTCTCCGCCAGCGGATTTTCCCTCTCCGCCAAACTCTTGTGAAGTCATTGGTGAACTGGAAGGCCTGACCAAGGCTCCAGTCGGGATGCAAGTATCGCTCGATGTATCGCTGAGGTCAGGTGATACACCCTCCTCAATGAAGCTCCCGCTGCCTGAAGGGGTAGCCATCGTCATCTGGCACCTGTTTCTTCCGGACCGTTAGCAGCGATGCTCGAGCGTCACGCCGGGGCATAGGGGAGGAACGATCCCCGGTTCTCGTCGACGCTCAATGATTTCACTATCGGGGGAAATGCCCGCTGCGGGCAGTCGGGTCGTTCGCAGATTTTACATCCTGCGCCAATCGGCGTGCGGGCGCGCGGGTCGTCCAGGCGCAAGCCTTGTGAATAGACCAGGTGATCTGCGTGCAGCAGGTCGCAACCCAGCCCGATGGCAAAGGTCTTCGTTGGCGCGCCAAAGCCTCCCGTATTGTGGCTGACAGTTCTGGCAACCCACAGGTAGGTGCGGCCGTCGGGCATTTCGGCGAGCTGGGTCAGCACCTTGCCGGGTGAGGCGAACGCCTCATAAACATTCCACAAGGGGCAAGTTCCGCCGATGCGGGAAAAGTGGAAGTCAGTCGCGGACTGGCGTTTCGAGATGTTGCCTGCGCGATCTACGCGAACAAAGAAAAATGGAACACCGCGCGCGCCTGATCGCTGCAAGGTACTCAGGCGATGGCAAATCGTCTCGAAGCCGACATTGAACTGCTGCCCAAGCAGATCAATGTCGTGCCTTAGGCGTTCAGCCGCTTCGAGGAATTGTCCGTAAGGAAGGATCAGCGCTCCGGCAAAGTAATTTGCAAGACCGATCCGAGCCAGCGCCCTGGTCTCCTGGTTCGCGAAGCGCGCGCCGGCGAGCAGATCGTCAATGGCTTGCGCCTGCTCAAGGAAGGCTATCTGGGTCGCGAGTTGGAACGCCTGTTGGCCAGGCTGGAGCGAGGACGAAAGAAACAACGCTTTTCCGCTCGGGTCGAATTGCCGCTGCACCGGCCCAGTCGCGCGATGGCCGCGAACGACGCTGATGCCATGGACAGACCTCAGCCGGGCTTCCAGCGCAGCAATCAAATCTGTCCTGTCAAGCTGATCTGAAAGCTGCTCGGCAGCCCGGTCCAAATCATCGATGTAATTGTGCCGTGCATAGAAGAAGTCGCGGACCTCCTCGAATGGAGCGACAATCTGGCCATGCGAAGGCTCGCGCCGATCATCGCCTATCCGCGCGGACAATGCTGCGGCTGTATCGAGCGATCGGGTCAGCCCCCGATGCAGCTTTACAATTGCCCGCCCCACTGCAGGCATGTTGGAGGCGATCTCTTTCAGCTCGGTGTTGGAAATCTCCTCACCAACAGACGGGTCGAAGAGCGCATCGCGTAACTCGCCAACGAGTCGTGCTTCATCCTCATCGGAGAACAATTGCACGTCGAGGCCGATGGCCGAGTTCAGCCGCAGCAGCACCGGGACCGTTAGCGGGCGCTGGTTGTTCTCGATCTGGTTCAGATAGCTCAGCGAAATGCCGACTGCATCGGCCAGCGCCTGCTGCGTGAGCTTTCGCTCTTCACGCAGCCGCTTCAATCGCACACCCACAAAAAGCTTCTTCACAGCGCCAATCTTTGCAAACTTTGCAAAATCGCGAATTTCACTTCGCAAAACTCTGCTTTTTCAATGGTTTACGATGCCACCAGTTAGTGAATATTGCAAATATTATTCGCGCCGTAGCCGAGGGGAGGACAAATGCAGACGACAGATGTCATCGCGCCCGAACTTGGCAACGCGATTGGATTGCTTCACGGCCCTGACGCGCTGGAGATTATGGGCCAGGCGGCGTTCGCCTGCGCAAGCAAGGCCGCCGGCTGCGACGTCATCATGGCGAAGGCTGACAATATCGAGTTTCGCAAGCCGCTGCGCCCCGGGGATGCGGTGACCATCCGCTCAGAGATCGCCTTCCGTGGCCACTCATCCATGACCGTGCTGGTCGACATCGCAACAGGGGGAGCCGCCGCAGTCAGCGGTCGCTTCATGATGGTCGCCGTCGACAAGTCTGGCGTGCCGATCCGCCTCCCCGAACATTGACCACAAGAGAGAGTTCTTCGCCGTGAAATTGCACAAAGTCCGCACCTACAAATCCGCCGAGAAGCTGGCGCGTGAAGATCAGCTGGCGTGGAAGCTCGCCACCATGGCGGCGGATGATGTGCCGCTTGATGATGACGTCGTGGAGATGATCGGCAACCGCATCATCGACAACGCGTCGGTGGCTGCCGCCTCGCTGGCGCGGCGACCAATCATCAGTGCACGCGGACAGGCGTTGGCGCACACATTCGCGCCCGGTGCGACGGTGTTTGGTGTCGACAGCGACACCCGCGTTTCGCCGGAATGGGCTGCCTGGGCCAACGGCGTTGCCGTGCGCGAGCTGGACTTCCACGACACGTTCCTGGCTGCCGACTATTCACATCCCGGCGACAACATCCCGCCGATCCTGGCCGTGGCGCAGCATTGCGGATTGTCGGGCGCAGCCCTCGCCAAGGGTATTGCCGTTGGCTACGAAATCCAGGTCGATCTGGTGAAGGGCATCTGCCTGCACGAGCACAAGATCGACCATATCGCCCATCTCGGGCCCTCTGCTGCTGCGGGCATTGGCACAGCGCTCGGCCTGCCTGTCGAGACGATCTACCAGGCAATCCAGCAGGCGCTGCACGTCACCACGACAACGCGCCAGTCGCGCAAGGGCGAGATCTCCTCCTGGAAGGCCTATGCCCCTGCTTTCGCCGGCAAGATGGCGGTTGAGGCCGTTGACCGCGTCATGCGTGGCGAGGGCGCACCGTCGCCAGCATGGGAAGGCGAGGACGGGTTCATTGCCTGGCTGCTGTCCGGCCCGAAGGCCGAATATTCT
>CAYZQP010000309.1:0-4218 GCA_964480545.1 uncultured Mesorhizobium sp.
CCAATATCGTCGGGCGCGTGAAGGATCTCGTCATTCGCGGCGGCGAGAATGTCTATCCGCGCGAGGTCGAGGAGTTCCTCTATCGCCATCCGAAGATCGCGCAGGTGCAGGTCTTCGGTGTGCCCGATGATCGCTATGGCGAGGAGATCGCCGCCTGGGTGGTTGTCGCTCCGGGCCAGAGCCTGACCGAGCAGGAGGTGAAGGATTTCTGCAAGGGCCAGATCGCGCATTACAAGGTGCCGCGCTACGTGCGTTTCAAGCCCGAACTGCCGATGACCGTCACCGGCAAGCCGCAGAAATTCATCATGCGCGACGAGATGGTGGACGAACTCGGGCTGGTGCTGGCGAAGACGGCGTGATGCGACTTCAATCCTGACGAGAGGGATTTTCTGCCGCAACTGCCCTTGCGGTATGTCCTCGTATGTTCTATTCCGCGCGCCCCGCGCCGATGGTCGGCGCGAAGACCGAGGAAAGAATGATACCATGTCCGCCTCTCTGCGCGCCATTGATCTGGCGCTCCTGAACTCCATCACGAAGTACCCTTCCATTGCGACCTACCACGCGCTTGCACCCTCGAACGGGCGCTTGACGGAGCAGGCAACGTAATTTGCAGGACAAGTGATCGGAACGGAGAAGGTGGACGGGACCAATGCGCGCATCGTCGCGATGCCGGATGGTGGCTATGTCATCGGCAGCCGCGAGGAATTGCTCTACGGTCGCGGCGACCTGATCCGCAACAAGGCGCTTGGCATTGTCGATGCGCTGCATGACCTCGCCGAGGTAATCGGCGAGCGTCCACGCGAAGGCGTCGAAATCTACTTCTTCGAGGTCTTTGGTGGGAAGGTCAGCGGTGCCAGCAAGCAGTACACGACCGATCAGTCGGTATCGTTTCGCATGTTCGACGCGGTGCGCCTTGGCGATATCGCGCCGCTGCTTGCGCGCTCGGCCAGCGACATCTCGCTGTGGCGGGAGAATGGTGGCCAGCCCTTCGTCGATGAGGCTACGCTTCAGCATCTCTCGGGCGACCTTGGCGTCACGCTGACGCCCCGGCTGTTCACGCTGGATGGGTCTGCGCTGCCGCCGGACATCGCCGGAATGGCGGCCTTCCTGCAGGAGCATCTGCCGAAGAGCCTGTCGACGCTCGACGACGCAGCCGAGGGCAAGCCGGAAGGCATCGTGCTGCGCACCGCCGACCGCTCGGTCATTTCGAAGGCACGCTTCGAAGACTATGCCCGCACGCTGCGGTCAATGGGCAAGCCCTGAGCTAAAGGGTGCCCGGTTCACGCCGGGCACCACCGCTCCTGACATATCCATACACCCCGTCGTGATACATTGTGGTGGCGGGCAATGCCGGTCACAAGGCTGGTATCCGCCGGAGAATGTCTATCGTGACCACGCGCATCATATCTGCTGCATCGCCAGCTCTGGTCATCACCGTGGCCTGCATGGGCATCTTTGTGCTCACGCTCATGGATGCCGTCATGAAGGGGCTGGTGCTTGCCATCGGCGTCTACAACACGATGCTCTGGCGCAGTCTGGCCGGCACGGTCGCTTCTGGCGTGGCCTGGACCGCGTCAGGTGCCTCGGTACCCGCGAAATCCTCGCTGCGGCTCCATGTTCTGCGCGGCATCGTCGTCGTCTTTGTCGCCACGGGCTTCTTCTGGGGCCTCAGCCGTCTGCCGATTGCAGAAGCCATTACGCTCAGCTTCATCGCGCCGCTGATTGCGCTTTATCTGGCAGCGCTTCTGCTGGGCGAGCGCGTCGGCAAGATCGCGATCTGGGCCTCGGTGATCGGGCTCGTCGGCGTCGGCGTCATCCTCAGTGGCCGCCTTGGCGCGAGTGCAATGTCGGAGGATGCGGCCTGGGGCGCTGCGGCCGTGCTGTTCTCGGCGGTATTCTACGCCTGGAGCCTGATCCTCCTGCGCAAACAGGCGCAGCTTGCCGGCCCGCTCGAGATTGCCTTCTTCCAGAACGCCACCGTTGCTACGGTGCTGGCCATGGCCGCTCCCTGGCTGGCGCAACTGCCACCAGCCGATCTCTGGCCGCAGATCCTGCTGGCCACGGCGCTGAACCTCGCCGGTCTGTTTTTCGTCACCTGGGCGTTTGCCCGCGCCGAGGCGCAGTATCTGGCGCCGGTCGAATACACTGCGTTTGTCTGGGCAGCCTTGCTCGGCTGGTTCATCTTTGACGAGAAGGTGGAGTGGACGACCGCCGCCGGCACCGCGCTCATTGTTGCAGGCTGCCTGCTGGTGGCATTGGTGCGGCCTAAAGCGCTGCAAACAGAGCCGCCTGCGGTTTAGCTTTACGTCCCGCTCAGCACCCCGACATACCGCCCGTCGGCGGTTTCGATAGCGGGAAGAAACGGCTCGGCCAGTTGCGAGACGAAGATGATCATGATGTTGATGCGGCCATCACGATAGTAGCTCTCGTCCGACACCTCGACCAATTCCGGCGATTGAACAGACTGCGGTCGCTGCAGCAGAGCCGATGTACGCAATGCATGTAGAGTACGGCTGGTTGCCGGCCGGTCGGCCACCCGTCACGGTGTGGGAAAGCCTGACGAAGCAAGCAGCGCTTTCATTGCGGCCTCCTGCGCCTGCAACGGCCCATCGGCGGTTGCGTGAACAGTAGCTCAAACTCTCCTTCGAACGGCGCAAGTGTGACCGGTCCAGTGGTGGCTCAGGCCCTCTGCCTTGAGCCTTCCAAATGGAGGCCGATCAACGAACCTGTCCGCAACGCCCATTCTATTGTCTCCGTGGTGCCAAACGAAAACGGGGCCCGCAGGCCCCGTCCTCTTTGAGCTCAGGTCCGCCGACTTTATTCAAGCTCGAAGGTCTTGGTCTTGGCAACGATGCCAGCCAGTGCGCCACCGATGATCGGGCCGACAAAGTAGATCCACAGCACGCCAATCGCGCCCGAGCCTGAGAACAGGGCAGGGCCGAACGAGCGGGCCGGGTTCAGCGACGAACCGGAAACCGGGATGAAGGCGAAGTGGATAGCAGCCAGCGTCAGGCCGATCACCAGACCGGCAAAGGCGGTCGAGTGCTTGCCGGCGGTCACACCGAGGATCACGGTCACGAACACGAAGGTTGCGATCGCCTCAGCGATGATGATCTGCGCCGTGCTCCACTTGGTCGCGTCGAAGCCGCTGGCAGCATAGCCTCCGGGCAAACCGAAGCCCACGATTGCAGCGATTGCCACCGTTGCCAGCGTTGCACCGATCAACTGTGCGATGATGTAGCCGACAACGTCACCGGCAGGCATGCGGCCGGCAAGGAACACGCCGATGGTAACGGCCGGGTTGAGATGTGCACCCGAGATCGGGCCGATGGCGTAGGCGGCAGCGATCAGGCCGATGCCGAAGGCGAGGCCGATAAAGCCTTGGGCCAGCGGCATGGTGCCGGCAGCGCCGAAGCCACCGAGAATGACTGAACCGGTGCCGATGAACACCAGCAGGAATGTGCCGAGGATCTCGGCTGTGTACTTTTTCATGGAAGGTATCTCCCCAAGTAATCGACCACCCCCATGGTGATTCGTGTGCGGCACAATAGCGCAAGCGACTTTCGGATGAACAGCCGTACGACTACGCTTTATCCCCAGCTTGCGAAATCGAATTGCGCCAGAGTAAAGCTGCATGGAACGGGTCAACCGAAACGGGTAGCGCGATGAGACTGGGCGGCAGGCTGGCAGCAGCCATTGAGGTTCTGGAAGATATGGCGGTGCGCAAGCGCCCCGTCGCCGATGCGCTGAAGGATTGGGGCCTGTCGCATCGCTTCGCCGGATCGGGCGACCGTTCGGCAATCGGCAACATTGTCTATGACGCGCTGCGCCGCAGACGCTCTGCCGGCTGGCTGATGGATGCTGACACGCCGCGCGGCCAGGCGTTTGGCGCGCTGGTGCTGGAATGGGGTTTGAGCGCCGATGACATCGACGCGAGCCTGCGCGGTGACAAGTTCGCGCCGGAAATGCTGACGCACGAGGAGCACGCGGCCCTGGGTCGGCCTCTGTCACAAGCGCCTGGCGCGATCCGGGCTGACATTCCGGACTGGTGCGTGCCTTTGTTCGAGCAGGGCTTTCACGACGATTGGGAACGCCACGCCGCTTCGCTGTCGGATCGCCCGCCGCTCGACCTGCGCGCCAATACGCTTCTTTCCAGCCGCGAAACCGTGCGGGCAAAGCTCGCCGAGTTCGACGCGCAGCCTATGGACATCGCGCCCG
>CAYZQP010000310.1:0-2368 GCA_964480545.1 uncultured Mesorhizobium sp.
TGCCGATCTCCTTCAGCGTCTTCACCGGCACTGCGGTCTTGCCACGTCGCAGCTCGTCCTGCTGGTCAGCCTTGCGTAGGCCCGACCACGCGCCGTCAAGCCAGTCGGCCTTGTTGGGCTTGTAGGCCTGGCCAACCTCGAACTCGTTCTCGAGATAGGCGCGCCAGTCGGCCTTCATCTTGTCGAACTCTTCCTGCGACACCAGCCCCTGGCTGATCAGCTTGTCCGAATAGATCTGCACCGTCGTCTTATGCTGACGGATGTTGCGATACATGATTGGCTGCGTGAACGCCGGCTCGTCGCCCTCGTTGTGACCAAAGCGGCGATAGCAGAACATGTCGAGCACCACAGGCTTGTGGAACTTCATGCGGTATTCGGTGGCGATCTTGGCCGCGAACACCACAGCTTCCGGATCATCGCCATTCACGTGGAAAATCGGTGCCTCGATCATCTTGGCCATATCGGACGGATAAGGCGACGAGCGCGAGAAGCGCGGGTTCGTCGTGAAGCCGATCTGGTTGTTGATGATGATGTGCATGGTACCGGCGACGCGGTAGCCGCGCAGGCCCGACAAGCCCAGGATCTCAGCCACCACGCCCTGACCAGCGAAAGCCGCATCGCCGTGCAACAGCATCGGCATGACGACAGAGCGCTGCTGCAGACCCACCAGTTCGCCGCGCTCGCGACCGGCCAACTGGTCCTGCTTTGCACGCGCCTTGCCCATCACAACGGGGTCAACGATTTCGAGGTGCGACGGGTTGGCAGTCAGCGACAGGTGGACCTTGTTATTGTCGAACTCGCGGTCCGACGAGGCACCGAGATGGTACTTGACGTCGCCCGAACCCTCGACATCGTCAGGCGCATACGAACCGCCCTTGAATTCGTGGAAGACGGCGCGGTGCGGCTTGCCCATCACATTGGTCAGCACGTTCAGGCGGCCACGATGAGCCATGCCCAGCACGATTTCCTTCAGGCCCAGCTGCCCGCCGCGCTCGATGAACTGCTCGAAACCCTCGGCCTCGACCAGCTTCTGCAGGATCGCCTTCTTGCCGAAATCGGAGAAGGAAATCTCCTTGTCGGCACCCTCGATGCGCGCCTGGATCCAGCCCTTCTCATCGGGGTTGGAGATGTGCATGAACTCATAGCCGATTGACGAGCAATAGGTGCGGTTCAGGATTTCCAGCATCTGCGGGATGGTGGCGTATTCCAGCCCCATCACGCCATCGATGAAAATCTGGCGGCCATAGTCGGCCTCGGTGAAACCGTAAGCCGAGGGCGACAGCTCGTTATAATCATTGTCGGCGGCAGTCGCGATGCCCAGCGGGTCGAGCTTGGCATGCAGGTGGCCACGCATGCGGTAGGCACGGATCATCATGATGGCGCGCACGGAATCGCGCGTCGCCTGCAAAATGTCCTTTTCGCTGGACGCAGCACCAGTGGCTTGAGCCTTGTCCTTGATCTTCTTCTCAACGACCTTCTCGACGGCACCCCAATTGCCGTCGAGCGCAGAGACCAGGTCGCCATTCGCAGCCTGAGGCCAGTTGGCCCTGGTCCAGGACGGGCCCGAGGCTGCATTGCGGATGTCGATCGGGTCATCCTTCAACCCGTCGAAGAAATTGCGCCATTCCGGATCGACCGAAGCGGGATCCTTGTCATATGCAGCCTGCAGCTGCTCGATATAGTCAGCATTGCCGCCATAGAGGAAGGACGTGATGTCCATCGTCTCATTGGTTTGGTCGTTGCGTGCCATCTGTTTGCCCGGAGTCTGCGCTCCGTCTCCTGGTTAGGGTGAATGGCGAAATAGTGAATGGTGAATGGAAGCTCTCAAGCTCCGCGACCTAACCATTCACCATTCACCATTGACCATTCACTTCAGCCCTTGATCGCTTCCACCAGCGTCGTGCCGAGACGTGCCGGTGATGGCGAAACCTTGATGCCTGCTGCCTCCATCGCAGCGATCTTGTCTTCCGCGCCGCCCTTGCCGCCGGAGATCACAGCGCCAGCATGGCCCATGGTGCGGCCGGGAGGTGCCGTGCGGCCAGCGATGAAGCCGGCCATCGGCTTCTTGCGGCCCTTCTTTGCCTCGTCGATCAGGAACTGCGCAGCGTCTTCTTCAGCCGAGCCGCCAATCTCGCCGATCATGATGATCGACTTCGTCTCGGGGTCAGCCAGGAACAGCTCGAGCACGTCGATGAACTCGGTGCCCTTGACGGGGTCACCGCCGATGCCGACGGCAGTCGTCTGGCCGAGGCCTGCATTGGTGGTCTGGAACACAGCTTCATATGTAAGCGTGCCCGAGCGCGAAACAACGCCGACCGAGCCCTGCTTGAAGATGTTGCCCGGCATGATGCCGATCTTGCACTGGTTG
>CAYZQP010000310.1:2378-4127 GCA_964480545.1 uncultured Mesorhizobium sp.
TGGTTGGGCGTCAGGATGCCCGGGCAGTTCGGGCCGAGCAGCCGCGAGTTCGAGCGGTCGAGCCGCGCCTTGACCTTGACCATGTCCATCACCGGGATGCCTTCGGTGATGCAGACGATGAACGGGATTTCGGCATCGATGGCTTCGATGATGGCAGCGCCAGCACCTGCCGGCGGCACGTAGATGACGGAAGCGTCTGCGCCGGTGGCTTCCTTCGCCTCGCCGACGGTGGCGTAGATCGGCAGCGTCTCGCCCTTGGATCCGGTCCAGTTCTCGCCGCCCTTCTTGGGGTGCACGCCGGCCACCATCTGGGTGCCGTGATAGGCAAGCGCCTGCTCGGTGTGGAACGTGCCGGTCTTGCCGGTCAGGCCCTGCACGATGATCCTGGTGTTCTTGTCGACGAGAATGGACATTGGGTACGGTCCCTAGCAGCTAAATGGTTTGACGCAGCGCGGCCAAGGCCGGGTGCGCAGTTGAAGAATTGATGGGCGAGCGGCTCATGCCGGCACCTCGCCATAGCCAAACAGGCGGTTCACTGCGCCCGTCAGCCATGGCCCTGCCCAGATCGAACCAATGCAGATAGCCAGCCCGAGCAGTGCTGCACGAATGCCGCCCATGCGGATATCGCTGAGCACGCCCTGCAGCGCAGACACTGCAAATGCGCCGGTGCCTTCTGTTCCGAGACGGCTGCGGATCATGTTGCGCACGAAGCCGAACGGGATCTTGGCGATCAGCCATTCCAGCCCGCTCTCGCCAGCCTTCACCGCCGCCGACGCCTGCGCCCGCTTGAACGCTTCGGTCGATGCCGCCACCGCCAGCGTGCGCTTGGCGACCGTCAGGCCAATGAAGATCGCCCCGCCGTAAACCAACAGCGCGATCCCCACCAGGGCTATGACCCAGCCAGCGATCATCGGGGAAGCCTAGCCCTTCACCGCTGCGACGATCTTCTTCGCTGCGTCGTCAAGGTCATCGGCCGGCTGAACGTTCAACCCGCTCTCCTTGATGATCTTCTTGCCGAGCTCGGAATTGGTGCCTTCGAGGCGCACAACCAGTGGCACCTTGAGGCCAACTTCCTTGACCGCAGCAACAACGCCCTCGGCGATGACATCGCACTTCATGATGCCGCCGAAAATGTTGACGAGGATGCCCTCAACGCGCGGATCGGCGGTGATGATCTTGAACGCCGCAGCCACCTTCTCCTTGCCGGCACCACCGCCGACGTCGCAGAAGTTTGCAGGCTCGGCGCCGTAGTATTTGATGATGTCCATGGTCGCCATGGCGAGGCCGGCACCGTTGACCATGCAGCCAATGTTGCCGTCTAGCGCGACATAGGCGAGGTCCCATTCGGACGCCTCGATCTCCTTGGAATCTTCCTCGGTTTCGTCGCGCAGTTCCTTGATGTCGTCGTGGCGGAACAGGGCATTGCCGTCGAACGACACTTTGGCGTCGAGCACGCGCAGATGGCCGTTCTTCATGACGATCAGCGGGTTCACTTCGAGCAGGCTCATGTCCTTCTCGACAAACGCCTTGTAGAGCGTCGGGAACACGAACTCGCCATCCTTGGCAGCAGCGCCTTCCAGCTTGTAGGCGGCGTTGATCTTCTTCACGTCATCCGCCGTCACGCCCTTCTCGGGATCGATCTGGATGGTGATGATCTTCTCAGGTGTGTCATGCGCCACGCCCTCGATATCCATGCCGCCCTCGGTCGAGACGACGAAGGCCAGCTGACCAACGGTGCGGTCCACCAGG
>CAYZQP010000311.1:0-4111 GCA_964480545.1 uncultured Mesorhizobium sp.
TGATGAACTGGTGGATCTCCGCGATGGCGCCGACATCGACGCCACGGGTTGGCTCGTCAAAGATGATGATCTTCGGCTTCTGCACGAGTGATTTCGAGATTACCACTTTCTGCTGGTTGCCGCCTGACAGCTCGATCACCCGGGCGTTGGTGTTGATCGCCTTGATGTTGAGGGTCTTGGTCCAGTCGGCGGCGATCCCGCGCATCTCGGCCATGCTGACCACCGAACCACTGGTGAGGCCTGCGGCCAGCGCGCCCATATAGAGGTTTTCCGGGATCGTCATGGTTTCGAAAAAGCCTTCGATCTTGCGGTCCTCGGTGACGTAGACGATGCCGTCCTGCACGGCCTGGCGCGGCACGCGGTAGCGCACAGCACGATCGCGCAGGCGTATCTCTCCGCCGTTGAAGAAGTTGCGCTTCACCACGCCGGAGATGATCTTGGCGACCTCGGTGCGACCCGAGCCGATCAGGCCGAACATGCCGGTGATCTGGCCGCTATAGATCGAGAAGGACGTGTTGCGCACGATGGTGCCCATCGACACGTTCTGCACGCTCAGCACTTTCTCGTCGCCGGCGCGTGGTTCGTCGCCGGACTGGTGGCGGTAGAGCGAGTTCGACAGTGAGCGCCCGACCATGGCGCGAATGATCTTGTCGCGGTCGAAATTCCTGACGTCGTCGCTGGCGACCACCTCGCTGTCGCGCATGACGGTGATCGAGTCGGCGATGGCCAAAGCCTCCTCCAGCGCATGCGAGATGAAGATGATGGAGACGCCATCCTTGCGCAGGCGGTTCACCAGCGAGAAGAAGTGGCGCTTCTCCTCCGGCGTGAGCGATGCTGTCGGTTCGTCGAAGATGATCGCCTGGACGTTCTTGCGCACAGCGCGCGCGATCTCGACCATCTGCTTGTGCGCGGCCCCGAGTGACGAGACAAGCGCTGTTGGATTGACGTTGAAATTGAGTGACTGAAGGAAGGTCTGGGCTGCGATGTTCAGGCCACGGATGCGGTTGAACAGCCGCTCGTCGCCCAGATAGAGGTTCTGCGCGACGGTCATGGACGGCACCAGGCTGGTCTCCTGGAAGACCATGGCGACGCCATTATCTAGCGCCTGTGCCGGTGTCTGGAACGTGACCGGCTTGCCGTTGAAGTGCATCTCGCCGCTGGTCGGCTGGGTAACGCCGCTCATCATCTTGGTCAGTGTCGATTTGCCCGCGCCGTTCTCGCCGAGCAGGGCATGGACCTCGCCCTTGCGCAGCAGGAAATTGACCTTCGTCACCGCGGAAACGCCGCGGTATTCCTTGGTCACCTCCTTCATTTCGATCAACGCTGTCATCGCGCAGCTCCTGCGTCCGTCGGGCCGAGATTGACCACCGCATTGCCACCTCGCGAGGCGGCTATGGCGCCATCTGCGGTGGGCAGGCAGGTGAATACGCCGTGGCGCTGGCCGTCAGCGCGGCTGTGCCAGGAGGCGACCGGCCGGAAGGCCTCGTTGAGTTTGATGACAAGGCCGTAGGAGCGCGTCGGCGCCCAGGGTTTCAGCATCCCCAGGTGCTTCTGCGCGCCGCCCTGCAGCGGCTCCAGAAAAGTCGCCGACGGATGCAGCGAAGGCGCGACCCAGTAGGCCGGATCGATCTCGGCGAACATGTTGGCCAAGAAGGCCGGCTCGCGCTGCACGAACTCGATGATCTGGTTGCGCGGTGCGAACATGGCCAGCCAGTAGCCACCTGCGGGATCACGATGGAGGCGGGCCGGATAGGCCGGCAGATCGTCAAGCACCGGGACCGGACGGCTGCCTTCGCGCAGCGCAATCAGCCGGTGTTGCCAGCTTTCCGAGACGATGATGTTGCGATCCGTGCTGAGCGCAATGCCAAGCGGCCAGCCAAGATTATCGGCTATCCTGCTCTGCTCGCCACTGACAGAAATGCGCCAAAGCGCGCCATCCATGCGACGCTCCATCAGGTCGCGCTTCCACTCCGTATGCGGACGCTTCGTCGAACCCTGTGCCGCATAGATCGCTCTATCGGATCCAGTCGCCAGTGCTGTCACACAGGTGAGAGGCTGGCCGATTGCGGCACCGGTCTTCACATCGATGATGCCTTTGCCGGCGACAGCCGCAAGGATGCGGCCATCGGGCGAGGCGGCGACAGCTGTGATCTCGCCGCCGAGGTCCGCCAGCGGCTCGGCCTTTCCTTTGCCAAGCCGGAACAGGCTCGACCCCGACGAGACGATGAGGCTCTTGCCGTCATGCGCGAGATCATCGGGCGCGGTGATTGTGGCGACCAGGTCAGCCTCTTCCAGCCGCTGGTTGGGGCGCAGCGCGCCGTCCATCGGCGGCACGGTGACAGCAGCCTCGCCGCTGCCGCGAAAATTGTCCCAGGTGCGTCTCAGGGCAGCGATCATGATTTCGCGCCCCAGTAGTTCTCGAGCGAGGTCCAGTTCGGGTCGGCGTCGGGGATTTTGTAGCGCCCGACGCGGTTGTTGTAGATGCCGCCGAGATAGAGGTAGCCCTTGTGCTCGCGGATCGAGGTGATCATCGGGTGCGCCTCGCCACCGAGATCCCAGAGCACGTTCAGGATGTTGCCGTCGGCGTCGAACTTGATGACGCAGCCGGTGTTCATGTTGGGGTAGAGCCAGTCGTCGCGGCCGACCTTCTGGACCATGCGGCGGCGGAAGTCCGGCATGCGTTGCGATAGATCAAACACCGGCGAGCGCATGCCGCACAGCGCGCACCAGAAGGTGCCATCCGAGGCGCGGTTGATGTTGTCCGGGTAGCCGGGGAGGTTTTCGATCACAACCTCCTTCTTGCCCTTGTTGGGGCCGTCGAAATACCAGCGCGTGATACGGCAGCCCCAGGTCTCGGCAAACAGCAGCGACTGGCCGGATGGCTCGACACAGATGCCATTGGGCAGCTGCAAATTGGGCAGAACGGTGCGCGAGCTGTTGGTCGCCGGGTCGTAGCAGATGATGCGGCCATTGCCGCGGCCTTCGAGCGCGTCGACCATCCAGTCGTACATCTCGTAGCGCACGGTGGCTTCACTGAAGAAGACGCGGCCATCCGGCGCAATGTCGAGATCGTCGGCGAGGCGCAGGCGGCTGTCATCGACGATGGAGAGCAGGCTGCGGTTGGTTTCGTCGGAGAGCTTGGTCACCTCCCCCTCGGGCGTGATGCGGAACAGCCCCATGCCGCCGACGCATGTGTGCAGGTTGCCCTTGCTGTCAAAAGCGAAGCCGAGCGGGTGACCGCCAATATGAGCGAAAATTTCGTGGCGCTTGTAGTCGGGAGCGAAGAAGCGGATCACGTCGCCATGCCGGCTTCCGCAATAGAGGTTGTCATCCTTGTCGAAGATGACATCCTCCGGGCCGTCAAGCTCGCCAAGGCCGATGGCCTCGACGCCGCGCAGCTTGTCGTTCAACGCATAGACCGAGCCCGAGTCTGCCGCCGTTTCGGGCAAAGGCGGCAGGCGGAAATAGGTCGGCGAGACATAGGCGCGGGCCAGCACCTTGTGCCGGTTCTTGACCCAGCGCACGTCGATGGCAACGGCTGCCAGCAGGATCAGACCAAGCACCAGCGAGCTTGTGCCACTGGTCAGACCCATGCGGATCAGGCTGTTCTGTACGATGAGGATGATCAGGCCGCCGAGCATCGCCTTGACGATCGAGCCACGCCCGCCGCCGAGGCTGATGCCGCCAAGAACGGCGGCGGTCAGCATGGTAACCTCAAGGCCCTTGCCGACGTCGGCGCTCGCGCTCGACAGGCGTGCCGCGTAGAAGGTCGAGGCGAGGCCGACCAGCAGGCCGGACAGGACGTAGGTTGCGCAGATGGTCGCCTTGACGCGGATGCCGGCATTGTAGGCCGAGCGCCGCGAGCCGCCCACAGCAGTCACGTGCCAGCCAAATTTCATGCGCGTCAGCACAACATGCGCAATCAACGCGATCACCAGCGCCACCGCGAGGCTGGACGGTATGCCGAAGACATCACCGATTGCCATGAATTCCCACGCCGCTGAGGCGTTGAAGCCGGTGCTGATGATCTGGCCGTAGTCGAGCAGACCCTGATCAACAACGGCGCGCACGATGATCAACATCACCAGCGTGGTGAGAAAGGCGCGCATGC
>CAYZQP010000312.1:0-4050 GCA_964480545.1 uncultured Mesorhizobium sp.
CGAGTTCAAGATCAAAATGGCCCGGTCACAGATCGGGCCATTTTTTGTTTGTAGTCGCTGCGCTCGGGGGGATCGATGCGCATCATCAGATTTATCGGCTACTGCCTCGCGGTCCTGGTGCTTGTTCTGATCGCGGGCACACTCGTGCCGCGACCTTTGTTTGGCGAGGAGCCGAGTGAGAACCCGGCCCATCAAATCCTTGTGCTGAGTAACCCGATCCACACGGACATCGCCCTGCCGTTGACCGATGATCTCCGCGCGCGTTTTGCCTTCCTTGCAGAGAGTGGCCTGCCGCTCGATGCGCCGGGCGCGCGCTATCTGGTGTTCGGCTGGGGTGGCCGATCATTCTACATCGAAACGCCGACATGGTCGGAGCTGAAACCCGGCCCGCTCTTCAAAGGCCTGACCTCCGATGCTTCCGCGATGCATGTGGCGCTGGTAGGCGAACTGGATCTCGCTGACCCTGCAATTGCTGCCTACACCATCACCGATGCCAATCGCGAGAACCTGCTGGCGCATATCCGCTCAAGCTTTGCGGAGCAAAGCGGCAAACCAGTCGAAATCGCCGGCGCCGGCTATGGTGAGTTTGATCGGTTCTATGAGGCGAAAGGGACGTTCACCGCGCTGCTTGGCTGCAACACGTGGACGGCCGCAGGACTTCGCGCTGCGGGTCTGCGCACGGGCTGGTGGAACCCGTTGCCGGTGCTGCTGGCCTGGTCGATGCGCCTCTACAACGAGCCTTCTGCTCAGTAGTTATCCGGCGCGCTTGCTCTCCTGCGCCTCGACATACTCGCGCAACACGCGGTTGATGTCGGTCTGGTAGCCGCGCTGGCCCTCGGCGCGCCGCTTGAACCAGGCAACCAGGTCGGAATCGAGCCGAAGCGTCAGCTGCTGCTTCACCGGCTTGTAATACGGATTGCGCTTCGCGCGTTGCCAGAACTCTTCGGTCAGTTCAGGGATATCGGAGGTGTCGATTTCATGGTCGGGGCGCCCCAGTGCCTCCAACTCGGCTCTCTCTTCCGACGTAAGAGGAGCGGGATTTTCAAGGTCAAGATGATAGGTAACGATTTTGCCCATAGCGCCGTCTCTCTCGACTTGTAGCTTCTCTTGCAGAGATCAATCGAACGACCTCTTCACCATCTTCCTCTCGGTCAGTGTGCGCAACCATCAGCAGGATGCGGCCATCAACCAGACCGAGCGTCTGAAACCTGTACTCGTTGTCTTCAATTCGGTCGTGCTCGGTGAGCAAGGAACGCGCGCTGCAGTTGCAAACGAAACCTTGTGCTTGCGCAGATTGCTTTCGGCCTTGGCAGCATCCCATTCAAAGTGCATCGACCACCTACATAAATGTAGTTACATTTTCACCTGACTGCAATCCTGTTCTTCCAGCCATACAGCCAGTCCATGTCCGCGGCGAGCTTGTCAGGCCCGCGCGCCTTCAGGAACATGTCGCGCACAACGGCAACCGGACCCGCGGCGTGCCATGCAAACTGGTTCAGCGCCCCGCGACGGGCAACGCGCAGCACGCGCCGGCGCCGCCCGACCTGCCAGTTGGTGAGCACGTCCGAGAGGTCATCACGAGCGCCTGCAATTGCCGAAGCCAGCGTCTCGGCATCTTCAATTGCCATCGCCGCACCCTGTGCTGCGAAAGGTGACATCGCGTGGGCCGCGTCGCCGATCAGCGCCAGACCGCCCGGATCTGACCATGAGCCATCAAGGTCGGCAACATGGATCGGATAGGCAGTCCAGTGCTGGTCGTGCTCCGCCAACGGCGCGAGGGCAGGGGCGTTGGCCTCCAGCACAGCGCGCAAGGCAGAGACATTGACCTGCTCATTCCAGCCCGCAGCCAGTTCGCGCTTGAACTTTGTGAAGGCAACCAGGTTCATCTCACGCCCACCGCGCATCGGGTAGGCGATGAGATGGAAGGCCGGGCTCAGACAGGCCGTGACCACACCGTCCTGAAACAGCCCGCGCCCCGGATCGTCAGGCCTCAGCGTGCGCCGCCAGGCAAGCTGACCAATGAAGCGGCTTTGCCCCTTCTTTCCGCCCTGCGCCCGGATAGCTGACCAGACACCATCCGCAGCAACAATCAACTGGCCTTCATGCGTCTCCGCAACCTTGTCGCGCTCGACAACAAGGCGAGGTGGAGCGACCTCGAAATCTGTGACCTTCGCCCCCGTAACGATTGCCACGCCGGCCAGCGACTGGGCTGTCTCCAGCAACGCCCGCTGAAGGTCGGAGCGGTGGCAAACGAGATAAGGCGCCCCCCAGCGCGCTGTTGCTTCCTTGCCAAGTGGCACCCGCGCGATCTCGTCACCAGACTTGGCGCGGCGCAACACCACCGCATCGGGTTGAACACAATGCGGAGCGAGGCGCTCCAGCACCCCTAGCTGCTCAAGGATACGCGTCGCGTTGGGCGACAATTGCAGCCCGGCACCGATCTCCTGAATGTCCGGTGCCTGCTCAAAAACCCGGACATCAAAACCGCGCCGTGCAAACGCGATCGCAGCAGTCAGGCCGGCGATGCCTGCACCGGCGATCAGTACGGGATTGTCAGTTCTGGCGCTCAGGCGGCTTTCGCCTGATACAGGCAGCCTTCCGGCTTTGTCTCTGTGCCATGCAGCGAGGGGTCAAACTTGTACAGCGTCGAGCAGTAGGGGCAGACCTTTTCATCGTCCGAGCCCATGTCGAGAAACACGTGCGGATGATCGAAGGGCGGGTTGGCACCCACGCACATGAATTCCTTGACGCCGATATGGATCGCTCGGTGACCCGCGTCGTTCTGGAAATAGGGGATTGCGCCGCCAGCCATGTGATGTTTCCGGATGCCTGCTACTCCGTGCGGTGTGGAGCAAAACCGCCCGCATTGCAAGCTTAAGCACAATGTCATCATCCTGTTATGAAACTGTCGCAAATCCAGACCAAATGGATAGACTGATCCTGTCGAGAATCCGGGGCGTGAATTGAGCGAGCTGAAGCCTGTACTGGTCGAATTCAAGGGAGAGTTGGCACCTGAGGTGGAGGCGGGCGGAAATCCGGACCGCTTCGTCAATCGCGAGTTCTCATGGCTCCAGTTCAACCGGCGCGTTCTGGAGGAGTCCGAGAACCCCAACCATCCGCTGCTTGAGCGCGTCCGCTTTCTGTCGATCTCGGCCACCAATCTCGACGAATTTTTCATGGTGCGCGTCGCGGGTCTGGCCGGGCAGGTGCGCGAAGGCATCTCGATCAAGAGCCCGGATGGCCGCACGCCGGAGCAACAGCTCGACTACCTGTTGAAAGAGGTCGGTCGCCTTCAGGAAGACCAGCACAAGAGCCTCGACCGCCTGACCAAACTGCTGCGCGAGGAGGGGATCGAGACGATTACCGCCGACCAGCTGCACAAGGACGAACGCTCTTGGCTGGAAGAGCATTTTCGCGAGCAGATTTTCCCGGTTCTCACCCCGCTCTCCATTGACCCGGCACACCCGTTCCCGTTCATCCCGAACCTTGGCTTCTCGATTGCGCTGCAACTGCGCCATCGCCGCAATGGCGAGGAAATGTCGGCACTGCTGCGCCTGCCGGTTGCGCTGAAGCGCTTTATCCGCCTGCCTGACCGCAAGAAGACGGTGCGCTTCATCCCCATCGAAGAGACGGTGAGCCTTTTCATCGGCAAGCTATTTCCCGGCTACGAGGTAAAGGGATCCGGCACGTTCCGGCTTATCCGCGACAGCGATATCGAGGTCGAGGAAGAATCCGAAGATCTGGTACGGCTGTTCGAGACCGCGCTGAAGCGCCGCCGCCGCGGCTCGGTGATCCGCATCGAGTTCGACAGCCAGATGCCGCCGGAACTGCGCGACTTCGTTGCACTTGAGCTTAGCGTCGCCGCCAGCCGCGTCAGCGTTCTGAATGGCATTCTGGCGATCAGCCAGATTTCCGAGATTGTCGCCACCCCGCGTGATGATCTGAAGTTCACGCCCTACAACCCGCGCTTCCCCGAGCGCATCCGCGACCATCGTGGCGACTGCTTTGCCGCAATCCGCGAGAAGGACATCGTCGTCCACCACCCCTACG
>CAYZQP010000313.1:0-336 GCA_964480545.1 uncultured Mesorhizobium sp.
GACCCCGCCTGGTCGCCGCTGCTGGACTAGGCAACGAAAAATTAACCCTGTTCGTTGAGCGCGGCTTAACCGCACCGTGGTTTCTGGATGGTCAACGAACCATTTCAAATTTGAAGGAGAGGCGGCTATGGGCGCCATCGCAACCCTGACGAAGAACCCTGTGATGCTGGCGCTGGTTGCCGGCCTCACGCTTGCCGGCTGTGCGTCGAAGAAGACCCCGAACAATCCGGGCGACCTCGGCCTCGGCGCCGGTGCTGGCGGCGGTGCTGGCGGCTCGGGCAGTGCGCGTCCCGGCTCGCCGCAGGATTTCACCGCCAATGTTGGCGACCGCATCTT
>CAYZQP010000313.1:346-3746 GCA_964480545.1 uncultured Mesorhizobium sp.
TGCCCAGCAGACCCTGCAGCGACAGGCGCAGTGGCTCAATCGCTACTCCAACTACCGCATCACCATCGAGGGCCATGCCGACGAGCGCGGCACCCGCGAATACAACCTCGCACTCGGTGCCCGCCGCGCTGCGGCCACCCGCGACTACCTGATCCAGCAGGGCATTTCCGGCAGCCGTCTGCGCACCGTGTCTTTCGGCAAGGAGCGCCCGGTCGCGGTTTGCGACGACATCTCGTGCTGGTCACAGAACCGCCGCGCGGTCACCGTGCCGCAGGGTGCCGGCAGCTAACGCAGATCAGTTGCGTAAAGCGTATCAAGCGTCTCGCGCCGGGCTCACTGCCCGGCGCTTTTCATTTTGCCGGCCGCCAACCCTAAATAGCGCCGCCCCGAACCGCAGGTTCGCAAGCCCGACCGGGCGTCGGCCCTCATGGGCCGCCCCATCGGAGCGGTGAGCGCAGCGAACTCGCGTGAGATAAAACAAGCGCAGCGAACGCCCCTGGATAGCGCCGCCCCGAACCGCAGGTTCGCAAGCCCGACCGGGCGTCGGCCCTCGTGGGCCGCCCCATCGGAGCGGTGAGCGAAGCGAACTCGCGTGAGATAAAACAATCGCAGCGAACTCGCATGAGATCACTATTGTTGCATTTTCGCCACGTGCGGCCATTTCCGCTGTGATCGCCTGACTGCATCAAGATTTCGCCGAAACCCTGTGCAAATAGAGACGGGTAACAGCCTAGCAGGGCGAGTAAGGATGAAACTCAGAACGATCATTGGTGGGCTTGCTGCGGCGATCGCGCTTTCCACCGCCACTTTTGCAGCAGGGCCAGCGAGCATGCCCGGATATCCTGCCGTACAGGATCCGGCACCGATTCTGCGTGTCCAGGGTAGCCAGGCGCTGGAAGAGCAGGTCCGGCGTCTCAACGGGCAGATCGAGGATCTGAACTTCCAGATCATGCAGTTGCAGGAGCAACTGCGGAAGATGCAGGAAGACAACGAAATGCGCTTCCAGGAGCTTGAAACTGGCAAGCGAACCGACGCCGGTGGCGGCGAGCAGCCTGCACGCAAGGCAGAGACCGCTCCTGCACAGCAGGAGCAGCAGCAGGCGGCAGCGCCTGCGCCCGCAGAGCCCGCCCCCGAACCGGGCACGGCCTCACCGGCTCCGGAGCAGTCAGCCGGGACGACCACTGACCCGACGCCCGGCACAGGTGAACCGGAGCGCAACTTCGGCACGATTATTTTCGACCAGAGCGGCAATGTCGTGGGTGGCAGCGTCGGCGACACGACGACCGTCAGCCCGGACCCGGACGCAGCACTCCCGCCGGAGGCCGACAACACGACAGTTGCAGCGCTTCCGCCAACAGACGATCCGGAAGAGCTGTACCGGTCAGCCTATGACGCAATTCTCGCTGGCAACTACCGCGCCGCAGAAGCTGGCTTTCGCCAGCACAACGAACGGTTTCCAAACGATGCACGCGCCGCAGACGCCCAGTTCTGGCTCGGCGAGTCGCTGCTCAGCCAACAGAAATATGGCGATGCGGCAGAGGTTTTCCTTGGCGCCAGCAAGCAGTTCCCACAAGCCTCCAAGGCGCCAGAGACACTTTTCAAGCTCGGCGTTTCGCTTGCCGGTATCCGCCAGCGTGACGTTGCCTGCGCCACATTCGCCGCTGTCGGTGAGCGCTATCCGGGCGCATCTGATCGCCTGAAAGAACGCGTTGCCTCCGAGCAGGCCAAGGTGCGTTGCTAGAGCCCAGCTTCGGCAACCCCCTCGACCGGATCGATCTGCCGCAAGGCTCAACGATCATCGCCGCCGTGTCAGGCGGAAGCGACTCCACCGCCCTCCTCCACCTTCTGAAACAATCGGCCGAACAGCGCAGACTCTTCGTCAGGCTTGTCGCGGCTACCGTGGACCATGGACTGCGGCCCGGATCAGCAGAGGAGGCCCGTGCCGTCGGCATCGCCGCGGGCAAACTTGGTGTTGAACACCATATCCTGGCCTGGACTGGCGAAAAGCCTAAGTCAGGCGTCCAGAATGCGGCGAGGTTCGCCCGCCATACCCTCCTGGCCAACCTGGCGCAGGAGACGGGCGCGATCGCCGTGCTCACCGGCCACACGCTTGATGATCAGGTGGAGACCATCCTGATGCGCGAAGCGCGCGGGAGCGGCCCGGGCCTTTCGGGTATCGCGCCGGCCACATTGTTTTCGCGCAAGGTCTGGTTTGTGCGGCCTTTGCTGGCCAGCACCCGGCAGGACCTTCGGGACTGGCTTGGGCGGTCTGGCGTCAACTGGCTCGAAGACCCAGGCAATGACAATCCGGACTTCGAGCGGGTTGCCGTGCGCAAGCGCCTCGCTGCCAGCCCTGATCGTGCCTGGCAGACAGCCCGGGCACTTGAACTGGCCGCTGCGGCTGCAGCGGAGCGCCAGTTGATTGCGCGGCAGGCGGCGCAATTGATCGCGACACGCGCCCGATACGAGGCCGGCACGCTTTTTCTCGATCGCATCGGCCTGGACACATCCGACGCCACCACGCATGCGCTGCGCATCCTGCTGGCCGCCGCAGGCGAACTGGACCTTCTGCCAGACTTTGCCCGCACACATAATTTGCTGGAGCGGATTGTCGCAGCCGACAAGCGCCGGAATTTCAGTCTGGCCCGCACAGTCATCATCGCAGCCAGGGAAGAGCTCATGATCCGGCGCGAAACACGCGGCAAGCAGCCATCCCTGGTGTCGAAGCCGCCTCAATCCAGCCCGTGGGGGCAGTTTTTGCCAGTTTTCGAGCTTGAGCCGGCAATCGCGCTCGCGCGACTCGTCAGTGGCGCAATTCCGCCGCCATTGCCCTGGAAACTCCCCTGAACGATCGGGCGAAGGGCCGCCTTAACCGATGCACGGCATATTGCTTGGCATTGGGGGTGGTCGTGCCTATGTTAGGTCAACGCCGCTCCGGCAGGCAGGGACTCCAGTCAGGACAAACATGAACCCGAACTACCGCAACTTTGCACTCTGGGCGATCATTCTCGTCCTGCTGATCGCACTCTTCAACCTGTTCAGCAATGGCAGCCCGCAGCAGCGGGGCGTTACGCAGGATATTCCCTATTCAGACTTCCTGACCCATGTCGAGAACGGCCGCGTCAAGTCTGTGACCGTCGCTGGCAATCGCATCTCCGGCACGTACAACGACAATTCGTCGGGCTTCCAGACCTACTCGTTGAACGACCCCGAGCTGGTGAACAAGCTCGAGGCCAAGAATGTGACGATCAACGCGCGCCCGGAAAATGACGGATCCGGCTCGCTGCTTGGCATTCTCGCCTCCTATCTGCCGATCCTGCTGATCCTCGGCGTGTGGATCTTCTTCATGCGCCAGATGCAGTCCGGCTCGGGCCGCGCCATGGGCTTTGGCAAATCCAAG
>CAYZQP010000313.1:3756-4023 GCA_964480545.1 uncultured Mesorhizobium sp.
GAGGAAATCGTCGAGTTTCTGCGTGACCCCGGCAAGTTCCAGCGTCTTGGCGGCAAGATCCCGCGCGGCGTTCTGCTGGTCGGCCCTCCCGGCACCGGCAAGACGCTGATTGCGCGCGCCGTCGCTGGCGAAGCCAACGTGCCGTTCTTCACCATTTCCGGCTCCGACTTCGTTGAAATGTTCGTCGGCGTTGGTGCAAGCCGCGTGCGCGACATGTTCGAGCAGGCCAAGAAGAACGCGCCCTGCATCATCTTCATCGACGAAATC
>CAYZQP010000314.1:0-977 GCA_964480545.1 uncultured Mesorhizobium sp.
TATAGGTGATCTTCTTGTCATCGTAGGGGTTGTCGCCCTCCCAGATGATGGCGACCTGATTGCCACGCTTCTTCAGGTGGCGGTCGATGCAATTGTGGGAAACGTTGGTGAGGCCGTCCTCAAACCACTTGATGGCGACCTTGCCCTTGAACGAGGTGTTCTTGACCTTGGTGTAGGGCTTGAACCAGTCGATGCGCTTGCCGTGCTTGCCCCAGAACTTGTCGGGGTTCTTGACGCTTTCCGCATACCATTTCAGGTAGGTGTCATTGTCGATCAGCGCGCGCTTTTTCCACGCGGCCTGAACCTTGTGCAGCTTTTCCGACATCGTGGCTTCCTCCCGGATGGCTTATGCGCGCCCTCCCGAGCGCCTCGCCTGTTCTATTATCAGCGCAGCTAGAAGGGCAATATTAGACGTTCGGTTTGAATCCATCTTTGCGCCCTACGCCTTTGGTCGGCCAACCAAAGTGCAAGGAAGCGTTAACCATGCGGGCGCACAGTTCAGGTTCGGGAGGACAGCGTGTTTGCATGGAGATGTGAGCGATGCGTGACCACACTGAAATGGAGCTGATGCTCCAGGGCTATGGCCTGACCACGGCCAGGATTCTCTACCACTATCCCGACCACCCGCACTTGCTGCAGACCTATGTCTGGCAGGACTACGATATCGCCCCGAGATTTCCGGTGCTGATCAGGTTCATCGAGTTCTGGAAGGCCAGGCTTGAGGGGCCGCTGCACTCAATCCAGTACACGCATCGCAAGCTGATCGCGCCGAACGAATGGCGCAACGTGGCGGGCGAACTGGTGCTGCATTGAAGGTCCCGGTGCCTAGCGATATTGACATTGCCCAATCTGTCGAGCCCTTGCCCATCGCCCACATTGCCAAGTCCGTGGGAATACAAGACGCGGTGCGCGCGCAGAGTCTCCTCGCCCTTCCTCGTCCTCCAACGGCCTCTCTGGCATCAATCAATGTCATATTA
>CAYZQP010000314.1:987-3746 GCA_964480545.1 uncultured Mesorhizobium sp.
GCTGCATTGAAGGTCCCGGGGTGAGTGGCGCCGCCGCGTCGCCACTTCCTCTATTGTCGAGCCGCCTTCGAGGCCGGCATCGTATCCGCGTTGGCAGCATCGCCCTGGCGACGCCTCGGCATCAGCTCACCGATTGCCGAGCGAACATCGTCCTCGAAACGCGACCGGCGCTGCAGCCACCAGCGGCGGCCTGCCGGTACATCCGGCTTTCCGGTTGCGATGATGTCCTCGATCGCCCTGGCCATCTCCTCGGGACGGGCGCAGACCCGCAGCGTTGCCGGAACATCAGTCAGGCCGCGCATCGCGACCGGAGTGGCAACGGCCGGGATACCGAGCGCGATGGTCTCGATTGTCTTGATCTGGACACCGGAACCAGCTGTGCTCGGGATAGCGACGACCTTGCAGCTTTGCAGGAACGTAGCGGCGTCCGGAACATAGCCGGCAAACTCGACACCGGCTTTTGCCCTCCCCGAAAGAGCACTGCGGCCAGCGACTGTGATGCTGATGCCCGGGTCGAGCTCCGGCACCACCTCGTCCATGAACCAGTCGAGCCCGACCTGGTTGGCATTCCACGTCCAGTTGCCGAGCAGGCCAACATCGTGAACCGGCGGGACACCTTCAGAGGCAACCGGCATCACCTTGCCGGGAACACCGAAGGACTTCACCTCGCTGTTGCCGAGAAGCGCCTTGTAGGCCAGCGCATCATCCGGCGACAGCGTCCATATCTCACGGAAACGACGGGCGGTGCGGCGCTCCATCTCCCATAGCAGCCGGGCCTCCCGGCGATAGATGCGCGCCTTCAGGCGGCTGACAATGCCGAAGCCACTCTTGTCACTCATGATATCACTCTGGATACCGTAGAGACGGTGCTCGGCATTGTGCGCGACATGGATGATCGGAATGCGGTCATGCACATAGGGCAGCAGCCAGGACGCTTGCGCGTGGTCCACCACCACGGCGTCATATTCATGCTCGCGCAGGTGCTGACGCACCAGCTGCGCCATCTTTGACGTCACATATTTCTGGATCGAGAAGGGACGTCGCGCCAGCAACGCCCTGGCCAGCCAGAGAACAGATTGTGAGGTCGAACTGGCACTCTCGATGGTCCGCTCCATCGGTGAGGCAAAGCCGGCGGGAAGACTGCTTTGCGCGCCGGCACGCTCGTAACCCACGACATCGACATCGCACCCCGTTGCACGCAGTGCGTCGATGAAATTCATCGAGCAGATTTCGCCGCCTGTTGTCATGCCGTGCGGAAGCACAGTTGTGAGAAACAGTATCCGGCGTGTGTGCGGCGCTGTCACGCGTGAACGCGGGTTCGGTGGGGTCAGCTTGCCAAGTGCATCGCGCGCAGCGAGCAGGAAGACCTCCGGCCCGCGCACGAGATAGCGCTCGTACATGCGACGCGGGTCGCTGGCGAGGCGGTGCAGCCACTCAAGGCCGGACTTCTGCATGGCGCGCGGCGCACGCTTCTGCCGCCCGGTGAGGAAGTCGACGCTCGCACCGATGCAGAGCGCGAGGCCCGTTTTGCGGCCGGCGCGGCCGAGATCACGGGCGAAAAATTCCTGCTTGGGGAACGAGAGACAGATCAGCAGGATGTCCCAGTCGGCCTGCCGGGCGCGCTCGATTGTGTCATGCCAGGAGCGGGAGCCAACCCGCAGACGCCGGTCGCACTCTATGTGAACCAGCGGCAGATCAGGGTAGCGCCGGGTCAGATCGGCAAAAGCTGGCCGGTCGGGCCCGATGACGGCAATCCGGTTCGCGCCTGCGAGCGGACGCTCAAGCAGGCTTTCGGTCAGGTCGGACCCCGGGCAAGGCGTCAGCCTCTTGCCGCTGAGACGGGCAAGCAGCGTCAAAATCCGGCTGTCGCAGATCTGGAACATTGCATCCGCATAGGTGCGGATGAGGTCCATCTCGCCGCTGTGATACTGGACGGCATGATCGACATTCGGCGTCACCACATAGCCGTATGCGCCCTTGCTGATCGCGTCCTGCAACGCGTCACGAACGCCTTCCATGTCCGCATCGAGAAATCTGAATCCGAGATAGTCTATTGTTTTTGCCATGGCCCCACGCCTTTCTGCCTCGCGTCATAGCAAGTCAGGCCGGGCTGGAAGGTTAAAAGTTAATATATGGTTAAACGCTAAAATGCCGAATTAACTGTATCGCGCGACTTCCCGACCTGCCCGAATGACGGCCAGCACGGAAACCACGACTTTGGGTGCAGTGCGGCAAAATTCCCGGAATCCAGTCTGGAACTGTTCTGAGAATTTGCTATATCAAACCTGTACCTACTCCAGCGGTCGGGGAAGGCAAAGACTGAACTAGCGCCGGACCAGCGCGCCTACCGCATTCTACGGTTGGGACGCTTGGGAGCGGACAGCGGAAATGGCCGTACCCGCACCTTTGCGCGTGATTGCATGCCCATCGGAGTCCGTTCCCCCGCAGAACAGACCAAGGTGGATGCCCTATGGCAAATTCTCTCGACAGCTTTAACTGCAAGCGCACGCTGACCGCAGGCGGCGCTGACTACGTTTATTACGATCTTCAGGTGGCCGAACAGAACGGCCTCGAAGGCATTTCCAGGCTGCCCTACTCGATGAAGGTGCTGCTGGAAAACCTGCTGCGCAACGAAGATGGCCGCTCCGTCACCAAGGAAGCCATTCAGGCGGTTGCCGCCTGGCTGAACGACAAGGGCACGGCGGAGGTCGAAATCGCCTATCGCCCGGCCCGCGTGCTGATGCAGGACTTCACCGGCG
>CAYZQP010000314.1:3756-3984 GCA_964480545.1 uncultured Mesorhizobium sp.
GTTCCCGCCGTCGTTGATCTCGCTGCCATGCGCGACGGCATCAAGTCGCTCGGCGGTGACCCCGAGAAGATCAACCCGCTGGTGCCGGTTGACCTCGTCATCGACCACTCGGTCATCGTCGACGAGTTCGGCAACCCGAGCGCCTTCGCCCGCAACGTCGAGCTCGAGTATCAGCGCAACGAAGAGCGCTACAAGTTCCTGAAGTGGGGTCAGCAGGCGTTCCGTAAT
>CAYZQP010000315.1:0-3965 GCA_964480545.1 uncultured Mesorhizobium sp.
CGTGCCGGAATGGTACTTCCTGCCGTTCTACGCGATCCTGCGCGCCATCACCTTCAACATCGGCCCGATCGACTCCAAGCTTGGCGGCGTTTTGGCGATGTTCGCGGCCATCGCAGTGCTGTTCGTGGTACCCTGGCTCGACACCTCGAAGGTGCGCTCGGCCAACTACCGCCCATGGTACAAGTTCTTCTTCTGGCTGTTTGCCGTGAACGCTGTCTTCCTTGGCTGGCTCGGCTCCAAGCCCGCAGAAGGCTGGTACATCCCGGCTATGCAGGTTTCGACGCTGTTCTACTTCGCCTTCTTCCTGGTGATCATGCCGCTGCTCGGGCTGTTTGAGACACCACGGCCGCTGCCCAACTCGATCACCGAGGCGGTGCTGGAAAAGAACAAGGCACGTAACGGCCAGACGGCCGCAGCGCACTGATAGGACCTGGAGAGAAGTGACAATGAACAAGGTTCTCCAAGGTCTGGCTTTCAGCTTCCTGCTGAGCACTGCAGCCATTGCCCAGGACGCGCAGCCTGCGCCAGCACCCGCCGCCCCTGCCGCTGAACAGCCCGCTGCTCCGGCTGCGCCTGCAGCAGAGGCACCAGCGGCTCCGGCAACCCCCGCTCCAGCCGCAGAAGCCCCGGCCACTCCTGCGCCAGCAGCACCGGCAGCTGACGCACATGCAACACCCGCCGGCGGCGACCACGCTGCCGCCGATGACCACAGCGGCGATATCCATCTGGCCGGTGAAGGCGAGACCCAGCACTATCCGCTGCTCAAGCCACGTGAGCAGGACTGGAGTTTTGCTGGCCCGTTCGGCACCTACAACAAGAGTGAGTTGCAGCGCGGCTTCAAGGTCTACAAGGAAGTCTGCGCGGCCTGCCACTCAATGAAGCTGGTGTCGTTCCGCACACTGGAAGACCTTGGCTACAACGAGGCTCAGATCAAGACGATTGCGGCTGAGTACACCATTCCAAAGATGAACGACGCCGGTGAGATGGTGGACCAGCCCGGCTTGCCGACAGACTACTTCCCGCCAGCATTCCCGAACGAAGCCGCAGCTGCCGCAGCCAATGGCGGCGCAGCACCGCCGGACTTCTCGCTGATCGCCAAGGCGCGTGGCGTGACCCGCGGCTTCCCGCAGTTCGTCATCGACATCTTCACCAACTATCAGGAAAGCGGCGCGGACTACATCTACTCGCTTCTCACCGGCTACGGCAAAACGCCTCCAGCCGGCATCCAGGTCGCAGAAGGTACGCACTACAACCCTTACTTCCTGAATGGTTCGGCCATCGCCATGGCGCAGCCGATCCAGGACGGTCAGGTCACCTACGACGATGGTGCACCCCAGACGGTTGCACAATACTCGCACGACGTGACAGCGTTCCTGATGTGGGCCGCTGAACCGCACCTTGAGGACCGCAAGAAGACCGGCTTCCGCGTCATGATCTTCTTCCTGCTGTTCGGTACGCTGCTCTATCTGACCAAGCGCAAGGTCTGGTCAAACGTCGATCACTAACTGTACTCGATCCTGAATCAAGACGGCCCGCCTCGAGCGGGCCGTCTTCGTTTCTGGCTCTCAGTTGGCCATTGCTCGGGAAATCAACTCGAAATCCTCAGCTCCGATCTCGAACATCCCGAAGCGGAATTTCTGCCCCCAACTGGTCAGGCCACGCGTAAAACTCAACTCCTCAAGCAGCGGTCGGATCGGCGCAGCCTTCGCTTCGCGCCAGTCCACATCCCGGCGAAACGGCACAAAGCCGTCGCCCATAAAGCCCTGGTAGGGCTCGCCAGGCTTGATTACCCCGATCTGCGTAAAAGCCTGCAGCTTCTCTGTCCCGCGATACTCGCTGGTCGGCGAATAGATGATCACACCGTCGCCCGGTTGCATGCGCCGGATGGGCCCAAACTTGCCGTGATTGGCCTGAATGAACCCGCCAGCCCTGCCCCGGCTGGCGTGATCTGCGGCAGCAACCACCATCCAGTAGCGTGGCATGGCCTCACCTGCGGCTCGGGTTGAAAACGCGCACTCGATGCTGGTCGGGATCCAGCGCCACGAACGTATAGCCGAAGTCCATCGTCACCGGCTCCTGCGCCAATGAAATGCCCAGCCGCCTCCACTCAGCTGCCAACTGGTCAACCTCAGCCTTGTCGCTGACCGTGACGCAGACCTCGCCACCGCCGCCCGTCAATTGCGCCGCAGGCTCAACATTTGGCCGAAGCCACAGTCCGAGACGCGCGCCGTCGACAACGAACATCACGAACCCTGCGCTCGCCTCCACGGGCGGCTTTCCGTAAAGTCTGGCATAGAAATCAGTACTGCGCTGGATGTCCTCAACGTAGAGAATCTGCATGTCTGGTTTGATTGTCATGGCAGATACTCACAAAGCCTGCGGATCATGGAACACGCGGATGCGATGTCCGTCCGGGTCAGTAGCAACGAACGTGTAGCCTACCGACTGTGTGTCTTCGGGTTTGGTCAGAAGGCTAACGCCGTTCTTCGACCATTTCCCATATAGGCTGTCGACCTCTTCGCGCGACTTCGCCGTGATGTTGATCTCGCCGCCACCGCCCATGACCGAGGCCGCAGGCTTGGCATCGCCCAGCCGCCAAAGTGCAAATTTCACGCCTGGACCGCCAACATAAAGCGCGAAGTCGGGTGAGGAATAGACCGGCTCAGTACCAAACAGCTGAGAGTAGAACGCCTGGCTGCGCGGAACATCGTCGACATAGAAAAGAATGGTGTCTGGAAAGGTCATCGGAAACTCCTGGTTGGATGACCGATACCTAATCGCAGCTACTGTCAGTTTCTGGCAGCAGTCTCGCCATGCGCGTAGGCGGCCTCCGATGCTTTCCACGCTGTCATGAGGTCCAGCCGCCGGCGCGGCATCCGCTCCTGCGTCGCCTCGACGCTATCCATCCGATCAACCCGGAACATGCGGAAGTCATCGCGCAACTCGCACCACGCCACCACAGCTTTGACCTGCTCGAAGAAGCCCAGCGCAAATGGCCAGATCGTCCGCTCGGTTGGCGTGCCATCCTTGTCACGATAGGCAATGTGCAGCTTGTGCTCCTTGCGGATGGCAATGCGCACAGGCGTCAGGTCGATCGCGTGGTCAGCGCGATCCGGGCCGACCATCAGCGTCGAGCTCTCCATCTCACGGCGCAGATCTTCCGGCAGAACGGCGGCGATCTTCGCTGCTGCATTACGCGCCGCAGCCCCCAGCCGCTCATCCGAGCGCTTCGCCGCCCAGCGAATGCCAAGCGTGATCGCCTCCAGTTCGTCCTCGGAAAACATCAGCGGCGGCAGCATGAAGCCGGGCTTCAGCACATAGCCGAGCCCCGGCTCGCCCCGAATATCCGCGCCCTGCCCCTGCAGCGTGGCAATGTCGCGATAAAGTGTGCGGATTGAAACGCCGAGCTCATCGGCCAGCGCCATGCCAGCCACTGGCGCGCGGTGGCGGCGCAGCACCTGGATCAGGTCAAGCAGGCGTTCGGAGCGGGACATGGCGCGCAAGCTGGCGCAGCCGCCGGGCGAACACAAGAACGCTTTTCATTTGCGCCCGCGCCATCTACCGTCCGCGCCATGAAGCAGACTCTCGAAGAAACCCTTATCGCCTCGATCCGCACCATCCCGGACTACCCGAAGCCCGGCATCCTGTTTCGAGATATCACCACGCTGCTCGGCAATGCCCGCGCCTTCCGCCGTGCCATTGACGAGCTTGTGCAGCCATACGCGGGCGAAAAGATCGACAAGGTGGCCGGCATCGAAGCGCGCGGCTTTATTCTCGGCGGCGCGATGGCGCACCAGCTTTCCACCGGGTTTGTGCCGATCCGCAAGAAGGGCAAGCTGCCGCACGAAACGGTGCGCATTGCCTATTCGCTGGAATACGGCATCGACGAGATGGAGATGCACAAGGATGCGGTCAAGCCCGGCGAGAAAGTGATCCTCGTCGATGACCTGATCGCCACCGGCGGC
>CAYZQP010000316.1:0-3956 GCA_964480545.1 uncultured Mesorhizobium sp.
CCCGCGCGGGGGTACCTTGCGCGGGTTTCTTTTTCGGGTCTGACGGGATCAGCTTGCGCCGATCGCCGCGATACCGGCAGCGCCGCACTCGGCGTCGATGTCGCCCGATGGCGCGCCGCCGACACCGATGCCGGCCACCAGTGCGTCGCCGAACTTCACCGGCAGGCCGCCGCCCTGGATCACGAAGCGCGAGTCCATGTCGCGCAGACCGTAATTGGCGGGGTTCTCGGCAATGAACGAGGCGAGGTCGCCGCTCGGGCGGCCCATTGCAGCCGAGGTGAACGCCTTGCCGGTGGCCGAAGAGCCGGTGTGCGGGCCGGAGCCGTCGGCCTTCAGCAGAATCTTGGTCGAGCCGTCGCGGGCAACGATGGCCACCGAGACGCGATGACCCTTTTCAGCGCAGGCTTTCACGGCAGCGTCGGCGGCCTTGGTTGCGAGTTCCAGCGGCAGGTATGGGGCAGTCGGCAGGTCTTGCGCGAAAGCGGCGGTTGGAGCGGCGAAGGCAGCGGCGAGAATGATGGTGCGGAACATGTCGGTATCTCCTCTGTGTTGGATGAAGAGAACCTAACCGCGACCGCCGCCGCGCTGAATCCGTAGAGCTTTCGCGTGGCTCGGTAGTTCTACCGAGCATGATGCCAAAAAATTGCAGACTTTTTGGACAAACATCATGCGTCAAATAAATGGGCCTACAGACCCGCCTCCAGCCACAGCCGCGTCATCTCGGCCTGCGATGTGGTCCCAAGCTTGGCACCGATGGCAATGCGGTGGCTGTCCACGGTGCGCGGCGACAAGCCCAGCCCCTCGGCGATTTGCTTGGTCGAAAAGCCCTGCGCGATGCGGTCCAGCACCTCGCGCTCGCGTGCCGTGAGCGCCGCCAGCAGCGCCTGCGTTTCCGCCTTCAGCGCCTGCGCGCCCAGTTGCGTGTCGAGCTTCTCGTGCGCCTTCTGGATCGCCTCGATCAAATCATCCTCGTCGACCGGCTTCGACAGAAAATCCACCGCACCATTGCGGAAGGCGCGGCGGCAGGCCTCGATATCGCCATGCCCGGAAATCACGATCACCGGCCAGTCATTGCCGAGTTCGTTCAGCTTCTCCTGCAGCTTCAGCCCGGTAATCATCGGCATGCGAATGTCCAGAATCATGCAGCCCGGTGCGAGCTTCGGCAGCTGCGCCAGAAACTGCACGGGGTCACCGAACCCCTTCACCTCGATATTGACGGTGGAAAGCAGCAGCGAGAGGGCTGCCCGCACCGCGTCATCATCATCCACCAGATAGACCGGACGGCTCATGCGCTGCCTCCATCCGCCAAAGGCAGCGTCACCCGAAACACCGCGCCGCCCGGCTGATCAACCAGCGCGATATCGCCGCCCGCGCGTTCCACCAGCCGCTGGCTGAGCGCTAGGCCAAGCCCGGTGCCATCCGGGCGGGTCGTGGTGAATGGCGTGAACAGACGCGGCCGCAACTCCTCCGGTACGCCCGGTCCGCTATCGGCAACCTCCAGCACTGCCTGACCCGCCTCGCGCGTCAGCGTCACGGTTACGCGCTTCTCTTGCTCCCTCTCCACCGCCTCCATCGCATTGCGCGTCAGGTTGAACATCACCTGTTCCATCTCCACCGGATCGGCGGTCACTGTCACCGCCGCCTCCGGCGATCGGATGTCCAGCGTCACACCCAGCCGCGTAGCATCTGCCGCCAGCAGTGCCCGTACATTGGCCAGCGCGCTGCGCAGATCAACCGGCGCAGCACTCGGGCCCTGCGGTCGCGACCAGTTGCGTAACCGGTCGAGAATGGCCGACGCGCGCCGCGCCTGCGCAACCACATCCTCCAGCGCGCCGCCCAATGGCTCAAGCTTGTCTGTTGCCAGAAGCCGCCTCCCGGCCTGCGCTTGCGCCAGAATGGCGGTCAGCGGCTGAGTCAGCTCATGCGCCATGCCGCTTGCCATCTCGCCCATCGCGTTGACGCGCGACGCATGCGTCAGCCGCGCATCGAGGTCGGCAAGTTCAGCCCGCCGCTCGGCCTCGCGCGTGCGGACCCGCTGCCGCCAGAGCGCAATCGCGGCAAAGTACAGCGCCGAAGCTCCGACGAGCAGGGCGATGAGCGGCCCGGTTGGCAGCCATTCCGCCCAGCCGGAAGGGCGTGCGGTGGTCAGCACAAGCGGCTGCGAAGCACTGGACAGCTCCCGCGTCACCTGCGTGCCTGCAGCCAGTTCCGCCGGGCCGAACACAGGCTCGCCGCTTGCCAGGCTCAGCCGACGCGCAACACCCGGCTCGCTCCAGAACGGCGCAGCACTCTCCAGCAGTTGCACATTGATGATCAGGCCGATCGCGTCGCGAGCATTGGCATTGTTCGGGCTGCGCTTGACCATGACGTAGGTGTCGGGCCGGAACGGTGTCGTGAACAGAACGGCGTGGCCGTCGGAGGCGCGCGCCGCCTCCCGGATCGCCTGCGCCAGATCGGGCTCCAGCGGTGCCGAGCCAGCAACCGCCGAGGCTTCATCCAGCGGTACGATCTGAATTTCGCCAATGCGCGGATAGAACTGCCGTATCGTGGAAATCACTTCCATCAATGGCCCGGCCTGCCGGTCGCCCTCTGCCCGCGCCACCGCAGACAGCGCCGTCAGATGCGCGTCATGCTGGTCGGCGCGCTGCGAGATTTCCGCCTGCAAGTAGGCTGACTCCCGATCCAGTTCGCCACCAAGCGACGTGGAGCGATAGAAGGCGAGTGCCGCGATGCACAGCGCAACCAGCGCCAGCCAGCCAGGCATGATCCAGAGTTTCGACTGCGCGGCGTCAGCGCGTGCGGCAGGGGTAGTCATCCCGCGTTGATAGCACTCAGCCCTGCAGGTCGATAGGCTCTGCGCTCGGCAGCACCTTGCCGACATCTCTCGCCAGCACCGCAATGATGCCCGTGACAAACCCCTTCGTGTAGACCTGCAGTGCATAGCGTCCCGGCCTTAGCGCCAGAAAAGCGCCTTTCTCGACCGCCTCGCTGGCACCAAACCAACAGCCGGGGCCGGTCACCTCCAGCGCGACGGCGGGCGACATGAAATGCAGCTTGCGCATCTCGGCGTCAGCCAGTCCGGGTTCACTGCCATCTACCAGCCTGAACTCGATCGTGTAGTACCCGTCTGCCCCGGTTTCGAGCAACACCATCCTGCCGGACGGCTTTGTGCCCTCAAGCATAGCGCTCAGCGCCAGATGCGCCTCCGAGGTCACGCACAAAGTCGCCGTGTCCGTCGTCACGCGCTTCTTGTCCTTGGCCAGCACGACCGGTTCCTGCAAACCAAGCAGGCTGCGCCGATGTGCGATCAACGCCGCCAAGGCTCGCGGACCATCACTGCCTGCAGACTTGTACTTGACGCCGGCCATGATGGCCGAAATCGACAGCTCGGTTGCCGCAAGATCGATCTCTTCAGCCTCGCGCGCAGCAATCGCCACCCCCGCAAACGCAACCCGTTTGGCTGCTGCCATCCGCTCGCGCGGGGGCAGGGCGCTCAGACCGGGCAGGTGCTGCGATATGACGGCCCGCGCCTCATCGATTGTCGCAAGCCTCGCCCGCGCGAAATCAACCCGGGTCTTGAGCAGCGCCGCCACTACCCCTCCGCCATCATCTCCCGGCCGATCAGCCAGCGCCGGATCTCGCTTGTCCCGGCACCGATTTCATACAGCTTTGCGTCGCGCAGCAAGCGCCCCGTTGCAAATTCGTTCACATAGCCATTGCCACCAAGCAACTGGATCGCGTCCAGCGCCATCAGCGTCGCCTTTTCCGCCGCATAGAGAATGCAGCCAGCTGCGTCCTTGCGCGTTGTCTCGCCCCGGTCGCAGGCCGCCGCCACGGCATAGACATAGGCGCGGCAGGCATTCATCGTCGTGTACATGTCGGCGAGCTTGCCCTGCACCAGCTGGAATTCGCCGATCGCGTTGCCGAACTGCCGCCGCTCCTGCGCATAAGGCACG
>CAYZQP010000317.1:0-3905 GCA_964480545.1 uncultured Mesorhizobium sp.
CTTCATCTCGCCGGTGTTCGGGTTGATGTCGGCGCGGATGTTGGTCTCCTGGCCATAACGCGAGCGCGCAGCCTTCTGGATCGCGTCAGCCATCGCGTCGATGACAATCGACTTGTCGATGGACTTTTCGCGCGCGACCGCATCGGCGATCTGCAGCAGCTCGAGCCTGTTTGCACTGACGACCATTCTAGTCTCCTTGCGTTGGGGCCACCCCGGCCCCGCGTTCAAATCTGTTCTTCGTCCGCCTCGTCATCCGGCACCGTCTTGCCGGACTTCTTGGCGTCACGTTTGTCTTTCTTGGCCTGCTGGCGGGCCTTCTTGTCGGCCTTCAGTGCATCGCGGATCAGATCATCCGTGAGTACCAGACGGGCCTCATCGATGGTTTCCCAAGGCAGCGTCACGACGGGCGCTTCGCCATAGGCCGGCTTGTCGCTCTCAATCGTGACACCTTCATCACTGGCAGCGATGATCTTGCCGCGGAACCGCTTGCGGTCAGAGACGAGAACGTTTGTCTCGGCCTTTACGATGTGACCGGTCCAGGTCTCGAAATCCGACTTGCGCACCAGAGCACGATCGATGCCGGGCGAAGACACTTCGAGATCATAGTGCTTCTCGATGGGGTCTTCGACGTCGAGGGCAGGCGAAATCGCGCGGCTGACCTCTTCGCAGTCCTGAACCGTCATGGTGCCGTCGGGCCGCTCGGCCATGACCTGCAGGGTCAGACCCGCTTCCTGGCCAAACAGGCGCACGCGCACCAGACGGAAACCCGCGCCCTTCAGCGCCGGCTGGATGATTGCGGCGATGCGTGCATCAATGCCGGTTTCCCGGATGATGCGATCATCAGCCAATGTTCCGATTTCCGTCATGCAGTCCCTGAGTGAGGGGCCGGTAACAAAAAAGAGCGGGACCGGGTGGACCCACTCTTCGTCATACCGACCAAGAATTTGAAGCCGATATATGCCTAACGAGCTAACATTGCAAGGCTAGCTGATCTCTATCACAAGCTCGCCTTGCTCTATCGCTTGTTTTATGATGGGCAACCTGGGTTCCAGCGTTAACCAAACCCTGTCTGCTGTCATGTTGCCAACCCTCAACCATACGAAGGGCACCCGCAGAATGCCCCTCATCGATAGATCGAGAAAATCTTCATCCTTGCTCAGCAGTATGGATTCCGACAGGTTGGCTTCTTCCGCCACAGCCAAATCTGAAGCATCAGGCGCCAGAACACTGTACACATGGCGGGCTTCGTAACCTGCATCTGCCAGCTTCCCGACGAGACGCGCAGGCAACATCGCATCGATCAGATACCTCATCAGGCCGCTCGCAGGACACGATGGTCAACGGCTTTCGCCGCATAGTCCAACGCGGCGTAGATGTCGCCTTCCTTCAAGTATGGATAGTCCTCGAGGATGTCGCTTACGCTATCACCCGCACCCAGCGCGGCAACTATGTCTGAGACCCGAACGCGAGTTCCCGCAATTCTCGGGCGCCCGCCGCAGATATCGGCGTCAAACGCGATCCTGCTGGAGATCGGAGCGCCTGAGACCACGCGTCTTTCCGGCTCCT
The DNA here is from genome assembly GCA_964480545.1 of uncultured Mesorhizobium sp. Lineage (GTDB taxonomy): Bacteria > Pseudomonadota > Alphaproteobacteria > Rhizobiales > Rhizobiaceae > Mesorhizobium_G. The sequence goes on from CAYZQP010000317.1 coordinate 1,567, forward strand.
GCTGCACCAGCAAGCTGATGCGCGATCCCTTCTTCGGAGTCTTGCCCCAAGCCGCCGCAAATGCCTCAAAACGGCTAACAAGTTCCCGGCCAATTGCGCTGTCAACATCGACAGGCTGAGCAAGTCGTTGCAAAGCGGCCTCTGACTCTCGTCCGTCACCACGGTCGTAGCCTACGAGATAGCTGCGAGCATCAGCATTTTTGTATCCTATGAATTTGCTTGGCCCAAAAATCCAGGCGCCGGCTTCATCCTTCGCTGCATACCATGCCGGATGCATGCTGATCCTGGCGACCAGTTCAGGGTTATCCCGGAGGGCCGACACGTATGTCTTGATATTCCAGATCGCCTCGTCCGCTGACGTGATGGCAGTCTTCATCGACTCTCTCCTATATAGCGCGCTACATTTACTTCGATGTAAGATTAGGTAAATTTACTCGAGTGTCAATGAGGTAAATGACTCTGGCATGTCGAGGGGATCGTACGAACTGCCGATGAGGTCTGAGTCAATCAATGAGCTATGAACCATCTTAATGGCTCATTAAGGCGATATGCATTTCTTGCATGGCTCCTGTGTAGCCGAGGCCCTACCTGAAATGCGCGACCTGACCTATGTTGTGTGCATTGCACAATGCAGTGCAAGACAAAGGACGAAAGCAAATGACCACGCGCAGCACCATCAACGCCATCGTAGGCGCCTTTGGCAGCGCCATCCGTGCCGCCGGCACAGTTGAAGCCAACCGCGCTCCGAAGTCACGTGATCTGAAGACCCTGGGCATCGACCCGACCGAGTTCTCGAAGATCGGTAGCTGATTGCGACAAGGCTGATCCCGGCGGCCAATCAGCCGCCGGCTGGACGAATTGGGTGGCGATCAGTCTGTATCGCCGCTGCCCATCTCCTTCATGACCCTGCTGCCCTTGTAGCGCAGGTACATCGGAAGGAAGAGAGCGATGGCCGTCAGCACCCAGAGCGTAATCGCTATCGGTGAATCGAACAGGCCCGAAATGTGCCCCTGTGTAAGCTGCAGGGCGCGCCGCAACTGCGCCTCCGCCATCGGCCCAAGAATGAGCCCGACGACGATCGGCGCAATCGGATAGCCGAAGCGGCGCATCGCGTAACCCAGCAGGCCAAAGACCAGCAGCAAACCGAGCTGAACCGACATCTGCACCCCGAGGAAGCGGAAGGTTGCCGCGTTGGCACCAATCGTTCCCAGCGTGGCGAAGACCAGAATGCCGGCATAGAGCCAGGGCTTCGGGATCGTCAGCAGTCTCACCCAGAGCCCGATCAGTGGCAGGTTGAGGATCAGCAGCATCAGATTGGCGACCAGCAGGCTGGAAATCAGGCCCCAGACAAGGTCGGGCCGGTTGGCGAAGAGCAGCGGGCCAGGCTGAAGGCCAAATTGCTGGAAGCCGGCCAGCATGATTGCTGCCGTCGCCGTGGTTGGCAGGCCGAGCGTCAGCAATGGCACGAGGGTGCCGGCGGCTGCCGCATTATTGGCCGCCTCGGGACCGGCGACGCCTTCAATCGCGCCCTTGCCGAACTCCTCGGGATACTTCGTCATCTGCTTCTCGACCGAATAGGACAGGAAGCTGGAGACGTCTGCGCCGCCCGCCGGCATGGCGCCAATCGGGAAGCCGATTGCGGTGCCGCGCAGCCAGGGCTTCCACGAGCGCGCCCAGTCCTGGGCCGACATCATCACCGAGCCTTTGATCGCGATGATCTGCTGTCTCAGCGCGTTCTTGTCACCAGCATTGATCAGCGTTTCACCGATGGCGAAAAGCGCGACAGCAAGCGTCGTGACCTCAATACCCTGCGCAAGTTGCAGCGCGCCGAATGTCAGTCGGGGCGACCCACCCAGCAGGCTCGTGCCAATGGCCGAGAGCGCAAGGCCGATGAACAATGCTGTCAGGCCGCGCAGTGCTGAATCGCCAAACGCGGCCGAAACGGTGACGAAGGCCAGCGCCATAAGTCCGAGATACTCGCGCGGTCCGAACGACAGGGCGAATTTGACCACCCAGGGCGCGATCATGGCGAGGCCCAGCGTCGCGATCAGGCCGGCGATGAACGAGCCGATCGCCGCTGTCGCCAGTGCCGGCCCACCCCGGCCGGCGCGCGCCATCTTGTTGCCCTCCAGGGCCGTAACGATGGAGGCGCTTTCGCCGGGCGTGTTGAGCAGGATCGAGGTGGTCGATCCGCCATACATGCCGCCGTAATAGATGCCCGCGAACATGATGATTGCGCCGGTAGGGTCGCCCAGCTTGTAGGTGATGGGTAGGAGCAGCGCGACGGTAAGTGCGGGGCCGATGCCGGGGAGCACGCCGACGGCCGTGCCGAGCGTCAC
>CAYZQP010000318.1:0-3460 GCA_964480545.1 uncultured Mesorhizobium sp.
TGACTTCCATGCAGGGACTGACTTACACAGGCCATTACACATCGTTAGGGTTAACAAAGCTTTGCCCGGGCCGAGGTTTTCTGGTCCTGTGTTAATCCCGCTGCACCTGGGAGAGGCTGCAAGGCCCCATGCAACGCGAAGGGTTCCGTGCCGCAGAAATCTGCTCTAATCATCATCGCACCCAACTGGAGTCTCCGATGACTGGCTATGACTACGATCTGTTCGTCATTGGCGGCGGCTCTGGCGGCGTGCGTGCTGCGCGCGTCTCTGCTGCACTTGGCAAGCGCGTTGGCGTAGCAGAGGAATACCGCTTTGGCGGCACCTGCGTGATCCGCGGCTGCGTGCCGAAGAAACTGTTCGTCTATGCCTCGCAGTTTTCGGAGAGCTTTCATGATGCGGCTGGCTATGGCTGGACCGTCCCGCCAGCTACATTTGACTGGCCGACGCTGATTGCCAACAAGGACCGTGAGATCGCGCGGCTTGAGGCGATCTACCAGAGCGGCGTGCAAAGGGCCGGGGGCGAGGCAATCGCCTCGCGGGCCGAGCTTGTGGATGCCCATACGATCCGGCTTGTTGCCGAAGGCCGTACAGTCACCGCCGACCAGATCCTGATTGCAACCGGCGGGACGCCCAGCCGGCACGAGTCACTTCCCGGCCACGAGCACTGCATCACATCCGATGAGGCTTTTCACCTCAGGAAGCTGCCAAGGTCGATCCTGATCGAAGGCGGCGGTTACATTGCCGTCGAGTTCGCCAACATTTTCCACGGGCTCGGCGTCAAGGTGACGCTTGTCTATCGCGGCATGGAAATTCTGTCCCGTTTCGATCTGGATCTGCGTCAGGGCCTGCACGAGGCGATGGAGGCCAAGGGGATCACCATCCTGTGCCAGACAATACAGAAAGAAGTCGTCAAGCTGAAAAATGGAAAGCTTGAGAGCCATCTCTCCAACGGTGACGTGGTCAAGGTCGATCAGGTCATGCTGTGCCTTGGGCGCACGCCAAACATCAAGGGTCTGGGGCTGGAGGCCGCCGGCGTGACCGTCGGCGACAGGGGCGAAATTGTCGTCGATGGCTATTCGCGCACCAATGTCGAGAATATCTGGGCGATCGGTGATGTCACCGACCGCGTGCATCTGACGCCGGTCGCCATTCACGAAGCAATGTGCCTGGTCGAGACATTGTGGAAGAACAATCCGACCAGGCCAGACCACGAGGTCGTGCCGACTGCAGTCTTTTCGCAGCCGGAGATCGGCACCGTCGGGCTGTCAGAGGATGTTGCGGTGAAGAAGTTCCGCGATATTGCAGTCTATCGCGCGCAGTTTCGTCCGATGCGCAACGTTCTGGCCGGGAGGTCCGAGCGGATGATTATGAAGCTCATCGTCGACGGGCGGACCGATCTGGTGCTGGGCGCGCATATTCTCGGGCCTGATGCGGGCGAGATGGCGCAGCTGCTCGGCATTTCGCTCAAGGCCGGGCTTTCGAAGCAGGATTTTGACCGCACGATGGCTGTGCACCCGACGGCTGCGGAGGAACTGGTCACCATGTACCAGCCGACATACCGGATCCGTGACGGTCAACGGGTGGACGCTTGAGCGCGCCTCCGCGCATCGTCCTGTTTTCCGGTGGCAGCGCCTGCCGCTCGATCAATATCGCGCTGGCGCGGCGCGGCGCACGGCTGACGCGCATCGTTCCCGCGTGGGATTCGGGCGGCAGTTCCAAGGTGATCCGGGAGCAATTTGACATGCTGCCGGTTGGCGACATCCGCCAAGCCTTGATGACCATGGCGCATGGCGAGGGCAGGGCGGGTGATACTGTCAAACTGTTCAACGCGCGGCTCTCCAGCGCGCTGGGCAATGATGAGGCGCAGACCGAGTTCCGCTACTATGCTTCCGGAGAGCATCCACTGTTGAAGCGTATGTCTGCGGACATGCGGCGGGCCATTCTCGAGTATCTCAATCTGTTTGCCAGCAGCCTCCCGGCCGGGTTCGATTTCCGCAACGGGTCGATCGGAAATTTTACCCTCACCGGTGCCTATCTCGCGCATGGCAAGAACATCAATTCGGCGATCGACGTCTTTCGCAGTCTCTGCCACATCAACGGTCATGTCTGGCCGGCCTCGGTTGATCCGGACATCCAGCTGGAAGCTGTCCTGCAAAGTGGCCGCAGGATCATCGGGCAGCACCTGGTGACGAAGCTGGACAATAGTGACGCTTCTGATGCTATCGGGATGATTGCGCTGTCAGGCAGCGACGATCCCGTGCGCGACAACCCAGCCATGGCCCGGGCGCTGACAGAGGCGGACGCCATCGTGTTCGGACCTGGCAGCTTTTTCACCAGCATTTTGCCGCATCTGCACATTGATGGCGTAACGCGGGCGATTGCCACGAACCGCAAGGCACCGCGCATCTTCATCGGCAACATCCTCGAATGCGCCGAAACCCGCGGGCGAGACCTTGCCGATCTGATCAACGTGTTTATCCGGACCTGGCGCAGCGACAGCGAGAAGCGGCGCGGCATTACGCATGTTCTGTCAAACCGGGAGTTGTTCCCCTTTGCCAAGACAGTTGGCGCGTTTCGCTACATGCGGGAAGGCGACATGTCCGGGCTTAGCCAGCGCGAACGGCTGGCATGGGTGAGCGGTGAGTTCGAGGACGCCTGGACACGCGGTCAGCACGATGGCGAGGAAGTCGCCGACGCGCTCTACAAGATCATCGAGAGCCCCTACGGGCCGGACGCATAGCTCCGCTACAAGGTGATGTGCTTTCGGCCCCTGGTAGTCTAGAATAGGGACCGGCCTTCCTGTATAGAGCCGCGTTCCCCATCCGGGGCAAGAAGTTATACCAGGTGCGATTATGAAGAAATGGTCTCCCGACTCGTGGCGCAACATGCCGATCAGCCAGGTTCCGGCCTATCCGGACAATGCTGCACTGGCTGCTGTCGAGGCGCGTCTGGTGACGTTTCCGCCGCTGGTTTTTGCAGGCGAGGCGCGCAAGCTGAAAAAGCAGCTTGCGACTGTCGCTGCCGGTGACGCATTTCTTCTTCAGGGTGGCGATTGTGCCGAGAGCTTCGCCGAGCATGGCGCGGACAATATCCGCGACTTCTTCCGTGTCTTCCTGCAAATGTCGGTGGTTCTGACCTTCGCCGGTTCGCAGCCGGTGGTGAAGGTGGGGCGCGTTGCCGGGCAGTTCGCCAAGCCACGTTCGTCGGACAACGAGACGGTTGATGGCGTCACACTCCCGAGCTATCGCGGCGACATTATCAATGGCACCGGATTTGACGCTGCTTCGCGCATCCCGGATCCGGCGCGCCAGGAAATGGCCTATCGCCAGTCCGCCGCGACGCTCAACCTTCTGCGAGCCTTCGCGCAGGGCGGTCCTTTTGCACATCGGCGATCATGCCATTGCCGCCGGCCGGAGCTTTCCCGTCTTCGCCGCGCTGGCCAGTCCTCGTGCGCCGCTCG
>CAYZQP010000318.1:3470-3876 GCA_964480545.1 uncultured Mesorhizobium sp.
CCTATCGCCAGTCAGCAGCCACGCTGAACCTGCTGCGCGCCTTCGCGCAGGGCGGCTATGCCAGCCTCGAGAACGTGCATCGCTGGATGCTCGGCTTTGTCGAGGACAGCCCGCAGGGTGACCGCTACGAGGCACTTGCCAATCGTATCAGTGAGACCATGGCCTTCATGAAGGCTGTCGGTATCACTTCGGAAACCAATTACGCGCTGCGTGAGACGGATTTCTACACCAGCCATGAGGCGCTGCTGCTCGGCTACGAACAGGCGCTGACCCGCGTCGATTCGACCTCGGGTGACTGGTATGCGACCTCCGGCCACATGATCTGGATCGGTGATCGTACACGCCAGGCCGACCATGCGCATATCGAATATTGCGGTGGCATCAAGAACCCGCTTGGCCTGAAATG
>CAYZQP010000319.1:0-3871 GCA_964480545.1 uncultured Mesorhizobium sp.
CCCTGTGCCCGCAGCCGGGCACAGGGCTGCGATGCCCATGCGCTGCATCAGCGTGCCCAGGTGGCGCCGGCCAACACGTATGCCTTCGCGCAGCAGCATTCGCCGCAGCAGGCGAGCGCCCATAAACGGGTGCTCCAGGTGCAGCTCATCGATGCGGCGCATGAGCGCCAGGTCGGCCTCGCTGGTGGGGCGTGGCCGGTAGTACACCGCGCCCCGGCTGATCTCCAGCAGCTTGGCCTGGCGCACCACGCTCAGCGGGTGTTCGCGGTCGATCATCGCTTTGCGCTCAGCAACCCCGCCTTGGTGAGCGCGCTTTCTAAAAAATCGTTCTCCAGCGCCAGCTGGCCGATCTTGGCGTGTAGCGGCACCAGATCCACCGGCTCGGGTGCCGTGCCGGTGCCGAACACATCGGCCGCACGCTCGAGCAGTTGACGCTTCCAGTCGTTGATTTGCGTGGGGTGCAACTCGAACTCCTGGCACAGCTCGGCCATGGTCTTGTCCTCGCGCAGCGCCGCCAGCGCCACTTTGGCCTTGAACGCAGGGCTGTGGGAGCGGCGCGTGCGCCGCCCGGATGGCTTCTTGTTCATCGCAAAACTCCTTCTCGCCAGCCCTCACTCGGACCGGCTGGTTGCCCGGAGTCTGCTTTATCTCACCTGTTCAGATTTGCGGGGCCACTTCTGTATTCACCCTCGGCTCGCATGATCTCGATGATCTTGTCCGAATCCACATTCGCACTTCCAATAAACCCCCTAATCAGCTCCAACGCTTCGCGGATATTTCCACCGGTGATGTTGGCGAGCAGTTCGCCAAGGTCCTTGTTCTTACGCAGTGAATGGATAAGCGCCTTTAGAAACCATGCTATCGAGTCCAGCTTAAGCGTTATTCCTTCTAAGTGCTCTAAAGGCGCTCGACCTTCGGCTAAGTCCAACGAAAACTGCAGCCTTCTCTGAAGGACCAAGTCGATGCGCGGCGGCGCGATTGTCAAGATGCGTTGGGGGTAGGCCGATATCGACCCTGACGACTTGGAGGTGAAGTAGGTTCGTGGACGGATCGAGATCAGTACGAGGGCCTGCCATGAACCAGCGAACTCTTGAGCCGCGAGAAAAGCATCCTGCTGGGTCTTCGAGTCTCGCTGGTCCGCGTTGTCAATGCAGATGATGATCTGCTTTCTTCTGCCCTTCGAGAGGTGAGCTATGCACTTCTTTAGATGTTCAACTTCGTCCTCGCATAGACCTGCCAAGTACTCAATTTGTCGCTCCAAGTACTTCTCCGGCGCAGAGTCCTTCAGTCTTCCCCATATTCCCTTCTCGAACCTAAGCAAATCGCCATGATGAACACCTCGCACGAAAGTGTCTTCATGAATGTCTACCTGGTGGTCGACTAGAAGTTGCCTCTCAATCTCACTTAAGAAGAAGCTCTGGATGGGCTGGCCGAGGCTTGCCTTGCTCCCGAGGTCCAGATAGAGAAACATGGCGTTCTCCATCTCCTGGCTTGCAGTGACGTATATCAGGTGGCGAATGAAGGAGGTTTTCCCCACGCCAACGTCGCCAACGATCACTATCGGCCTTCTTCCCAACGCATCTCCGACGATTTCGGCTGAGAGACCGTATTGCTGTTTTCCGTCGGCCTTCATTGGTAGCAACGTCGGCGCTTCCTCCGATGGATTGAACATTGCGGCATATCGAGCTGCCAATATGTTCTTGCCCAATAGTGCCTCTCTCTGTAGGGCACCGCTTTCGCAGTAGCACTCCTCCAGAAACTTCTTCTGCAGCGTGGGTGTGTTTGGGGCGTCCTCAATCAAGATGTCACTGAGCGTCTTCAGGCTCTGCTGTGCTTCGCTTGGGTATCTGAAGCTGGGGTAGCTTGGCACATACATCGACAGCTTCGGCGGAACTCCGGTTGGCTCCGGCGAGGTCAACTCGTCCAAAAGGCGTTTCCTAGAGGAAGCGTCCGGTGAGATCGCCTGCCACAGTCGATGAAAGTGCTTCTCCAAGTGATCGTACCCATTGAAGAACAAGCACTTCCCTTCGGGCGGCGGGACACCATCCGCCCTAACGCCGACAAACACAACGATCTGAGTCGAATTTGCGACGGCACCGATCTGGATTCCACGGTCAGCGCAATAACGCAGCGCTTGCTCGAACGCAGCCTTGAACTCAGGGGAGTTCTTCGACAATGAGCGCAATGAGCGCAGAACGCTCTCCGTTCCTTCATCGGGAAGCTCAAAGGTTATCCCGGCGCGCTTCGCTTCGATAACAACCTGGGGAGGACTGCCAAGCTCGTAATCAGAGAACTCGCCGTTGAAATGGCGTTCAAGCTTCGTGATGGCTCTATCCCAGCCCAGGCAATCGTGAAGCAGGCCGTCGATGAACCGATGCCTCGTGTCAGCTTCGTTTAGATCGAGTCCCTCGCGGCTCATGGTCTCGATCAAAGTTCGCAATGCTGCAGTACCCTCTGCCAGCGTTCGGGTCGATCCGCTCATGTTGTCTTCCCACTTTCGTTCATACCGTTGCCGTCCTGATCTCCCAGCAGACAATCGTAATCGGGAGCTTGGCTAGCGCGAAGAGGCGTGTTAAGAATGTCTCATCAATTCAGCGCTGCCTTTGAGCCTTGAGGGCCGCCCACGTCGGTCAGCGTCAGGTTTTGGCGACCGCCGTCATTGGACGGCCAAACCTGACTGTCCGCACTCAGCCTTGACGACCACCCGGTCGCGGAAGGTAGCTGTGCAGCGGAAATAGACCTTCAATTCCGATACCCGGGAGACAGGTTACCGCCACTGGGCGGACATAGGCCAAGCTCTGCCACGGTGCCTCAATGGCTGGTAACCGCTCAACCCCGAAGTTGAAACGCAATGATCACTTCTTCACCTTGGCCACTTCCTCCGCCACCAGAGCAGCGAGTTGATCAGGTCCGAAACTCGGCAGGCTGCGACCATTGACGAAGAAGGTGGGGGTCTTGGTGACTTTCAGCGCGGTCAAGTCTTCGATGTCTTGTTGCAGTAAGGCCTGGACGCCAGGCTTTTCGATGTCCTGCCGCGCTTTGACCAGGTCCAGTCCAACCTCCCCAGCCACTTTGAACGCGATCTCGATATTGGGCTGACCATGATCAGCCCAGGCGGGTTGCGCGGCCAACACGGCTTCCAGCACCATTTGGTACTTGCCTTGACTCTTGGCTGACTCCAGCAGCTTGACCACCTGGTCAGAACCCTGGTGGAACGGTGCATAACGGATCACAAGTCTTACGTCGTTGGGGTACTTGGCCATCAGGCTCTTGACGATGGGGTAGAACGCGCGGCAGGTTTCACAGGCAGGGTCGAAGAATTCGACGATCGTGACCGGTGCACTTTGAGGCCCAAACACCGGCGAATGCATGCGGATCAGGCGGGTCTGTTCGGCTTTGACCTGGACGTCCTGTGCGTTTTGCACGCGCTTCTGGTAGGCATTCATGCCCAGGAAAAAGAACAAGGCAACGATGGCCACCAGGCCGATGACGGTAACTTTCTTGGCGTTCATGAACGGGTCTTTCTCAAGTAAACAAAAAGCAGGGTGCTGATGGCCATGAAGGCCGCGAGAGACAACCAGGGAATCTGGATGCCGCCCAGTATTTCGAGGTTCTGCTCGCTGCACGAGGGCCCGGTGCCACAAGGCACCCACCACTTGGGCACCCACCCTGCCACCAGGGCGGAGTGGTAGCCCGCCATGGCCATACCACCCAGTGCCAGTGGCAACGCATAGACGGCGCCTCGCCGGTCTTCGGCGAAGGCGGCCATGCCCAGGATGAGTGCCAGGGGGAACATGAAGATGCGTTGGTACCAGCAGAGCAGGCAGGGCGTCATGCCGTTCCGTTGGGCGTAAGCGGCAGGATATGGCGC
>CAYZQP010000320.1:0-3861 GCA_964480545.1 uncultured Mesorhizobium sp.
GGGCTCATGTCGATGACCGAGCGCGGCGGAATGTTGTAGATGATGATCGGCAGCTTGGTCGCCTTCGCCACTTCGGAGAAATGGAGATAGAGCCCGCGCTGGGTCGGCTTGTTGTAATAGGGCGTTACCACCAGAACCGCGTCGGCACCGGCCTTTTCGGCGTGCTGCGCCAGGCTGACCGCTTCGGCCGTGTTGTTCGAGCCCGCACCGGCGACGACAGGCACCCTGCCCTTCGCGGCCTTGATCGCAGCCTTCACCACCTCATGGTGCTCGTCATGCGACAGCGTCGGCGACTCGCCGGTGGTGCCAACCGGCACCAGGCCGTTGGTGCCCTCATTGATCTGCCAGTCAACGAATGCCGCAAAAGCTTTCGCGTCAAACGCGCCGCTCTTGTCAAAGGGCGTAACCAGCGCGGTGAGCGAACCACTCAGCATTTCATCAACTCCAAAAATTCTAGCGCTGGCAGCCTCCTGCAGCCAGCAAGGAAAAAGGCTCTAACGGAAACTCACGCCGCGCGCCATAGGCCAGTGCGCAAAACGGGCCGCGCCATGTCCGCTAACTCCTTGTTTACCATAAGTTCACGGACCGGCCTTAGTTTTGCGACAGCTGAACCCTATCTGTGGTTGCGCATGAAACCGGTAAAGATCGCATCCTGGCTGTTTGGAACTGCCTGCCTCACGGCGGCGGCCGGGGCTGCCTATGTCTATTACAAGGTCGATATGAGAGACCTGCCGGTGATCGGACGCGAGCAAACTGCCGCTTTGCCTTCCGGCAACCAACCCTCTGATTTGCAACACAGAATTCCGTCAACATCGTCGCCCTTGCGGCCCGCGCCATCGGCCACGGAGTCGGCTGCGCCAGAGCAGACGGCGATGCTGTCGCGCCCGACCAAGCCAGCGTTTCCGATGCCACGCGCCTCGGTCGCCCAGTTGCAGCAGGGCCTTTCCGCACTTGCCGGCAAGCGGATCGACGAGGCCCGGATTGCCCGAGACGCGCTGCCCGCCAAATCACTCGACCGCCACATTCTGGCCTGGGCGATTGCGCTGAACGGCGGCTCTGCAATCCCTGCCAGCGAAATCGCGTGGACCTTGCAGAACCTGCCAAACTGGCCGGCTAATGCGGTTCTGCGGCGCAATGGCGAGCGTGCAGCCTGGCGCGAACAGGCCGGTGCCGATGTGGTTCGGGCGATCTCTGGCGAAGAGCCGCTGACGCTCGAGGGTGCTGTCATTCTGGCGCGCGCGCATCTGGCGAAGGGCGACACTGCTGCGGCGAAGGCTGTTCTGGCACCGCTCTGGCGCTCGACCACGAGCGAGATCACCAATGATGCGGCCGTCGCGACGGAGTTCGCAACCGTTTTGACCCGCGAAGATCACCGCGCCCGCATGGAAGCAATGTTCTACGCGGAGCGCAGCGATGCCGGTCTACGCATGGCTGATCTTGCCGGTGCGAAGGACCTGGCGCGTGCGTGGACGGCGGTGCTCAAGCGCACGAAAGACGCCGGCAAGCTGGTCAACGCGGTCCCGGCCGCGCAGCGGGACGCCAGCCACATCTTCCTGCAGGCGCGCCTCGCGCGTCAGGGCAATCGCCCTGAAGAGGCGGCAGCGCACCTGCTCAAGGGCCCGTCGGACAAGGCCGACATGGTCGATCCGGACGCCTGGTGGACCGAGAAGCGCCTCGTCGCGCGCCGCCTGCTCGATGACAAGCCAGCGCTCGCCTACAAGCTGTCCGTCGGCAACACCGCTGCCAGCCCGGCAAATGCGGCGGAGGCCGAGTTCCACGCCGGCTGGATTGCGCTGCGCTTTCTGAAGAAACCGAAGGACGCTGCCGGGCATTTTGCGCAGATTGCCAAAATCGGCGAGAGCCCGATTACGCTTTCGCGCGCGTATTACTGGATGGGCCGTGCGGCTGACGCCACCAAGGATGGCAAAGCGCAAGCCCATTACGTCAAAGCAGCCAGCTACGGCACGACATTCTATGGCCAGCTGGCAGCAGCAAAGGTGGGCAATGGCACACTTGTTCTGAAGGAGCCGGTGCCCTCCCCCGATGATGTGAACGAATTTGCCTCACGCGAGGCGGTGGCGGCCATCGACCGGCTGAATCAGGCCGGCTACCCGCAATATGCGGCCCGGCTTTACACGGATCTCGCTCAGCAGATCACCAGCCCGGGCGAGTTGTCTCTGCTGGCTTCAAAGGCGAGCACTGCCAACAATCATTTCCTCGCACTACGCATCGGCAAACTCGGCATGCAGCGCGGCGTCGATGTCGGCGCGCTGTCACATCCGATCGGCGCGATCCCCGATACGGCGCAGATCGACGGTGCCGGCAAAGCGCTGGCCTATGCCATTGCCCGCCAGGAGAGCGAATTCAACGTCGGTGCGGTGTCGCATGCCGGTGCGCGCGGCCTGCTGCAGCTGATGCCCGCAACCGCCAAAAACGTTTCGCAAAAGATCGGTTTGCCGTTTGAAGAGGCGAAACTGACCACCGATCCGGCCTATAACGCCACGCTGGGGGCGGAAGAGCTGAAGCGTCAGCTCCAGCGCTACGGCGGCTCCTATGTGCTGACCTTCATTGCCTACAATGCCGGCCCCGGCCGCGCGGACCAGTGGATCAAGCGCTACGGCGATCCGCGTGGCAAATCGGTCGAGGAGGTCGTCGACTGGATCGAGCGCGTGCCATTCTCGGAGACGCGCAGCTATATCCAGCGCGTGCTGGAGAACTATGAAGTCTACAAGATGCGCATTTCCGGCAATGCGGACATCGAGGCGGATCTGACCAGCGGGCGGGTTGTCGCGCAATCAGAGAGCACGTCAGGCGGCTGAAGCAAGGCATTGCCATAGCGCATGTTCGGCACGATGCTGTCCCCCGAAGTGGAGGACAGCATGAACGACACCGGGTATCAGGACTTTTTCTACCAGTCACAGGATGGGTTGCGGCTTCACGCGCGCATTTATGGCGAGGCGCGACCTGATCTGTTGCCCGTGGTTTGTCTGCCGGGCCTGACCAGAAACGCCAAGGATTTCCATGAGATAGCGCTATATCTGGCGCGCGAGGCCGACACCCTGCGGCAGGTGATCGTGTTCGATTACCGCGGGCGCGGCGAGTCGGCCTGGGATTCTGACTGGAAGAAGTATGATGTCGGCGTCGAGGCCGGAGACATTCTCGCTGGCCTGGCGACACTTGGCATTCCAAAGGCGATTTTTATCGGGACGTCCAGGGGCGGGCTGATTCTGCATGTGCTGGCAGCGGTCCGGCCAGATGTTCTGGGTGCTGTGGTTCTCAACGATGTCGGTCCGGTACTCGAACCCGAGGGTCTGGCGCTGATCAAGAGCTATTTGAACTCCCCGGCGCCCCGCCCGACCAGCTTCGAGGAAGCAGCAAAGACCCAGAAGGCAGCCCATGGCAGGTTCTTCACTGCGCTTGACGATGATGACTGGATGGGGATGGCAAAAGCCATCTATCGCGAGAAGGATGGCACGCTGGTGCCTGACTTTGACCCGGCCCTGCTCAACGGCCTGGCTGCATTTGACCTCACACAGCCGCTGCCGACGCTCTGGCCGCAGTTTGAGGCGATGAAGGCAATCCCGATGATGGCCATCCGGGGAGCGAACTCGCTGCTGCTTTCAGCAAAGGTGCTGGAGGAGATGGGTGATCGGCATCCGGGGATGGTTGCGACAACGGTCGAGGGCCAGGGCCACGCGCCTTTTCTGCACAAGGGCGATTTACCCCGACAGATCGCGGATTTTATCGATCGCGCCTGACGCCTGCATTGAACGGTGGTGAGGGTTCGGCAGAGCGCCCAAGCTGTAACCCACGAAAAAGCCCGGCGATTGCCTAATGCCGATCAGTTAAGAGAACCGCCGC
>CAYZQP010000321.1:0-3774 GCA_964480545.1 uncultured Mesorhizobium sp.
CCTGCGACATGGGCTCGTTCCCGCATGAAATGCCGGGCTACCGCCACATGTCGGATGATGCCACGCGCGCCATTTATGAGACGCTCTGGAAAGTGAAGATTGACGCAGAGCCCGGCCTGCGCATTCCCAACATGCTGGACGCCGCCGTCGATGGCACATTCAAGGGCTTGTACATTCAGGGCGAGGACATTCTGCAGTCTGACCCCAACACAAAGCACGTGTCGGCCGGTCTGGAGGCGATGGAATGTGTTGTTGTCCACGACCTGTTCCTGAACGAGACGGCGAACTACGCCCATGTCTTCCTGCCGGGCTCGACCTTCCTCGAGAAGGACGGCACCTTCACCAATGCCGAGCGCCGCATCAACCGCGTCCGCCGGGTGATGACGCCGAAGAACGGCTATGCCGACTGGGAGATCACACAGCTTCTGGCGCTCGAAATGGGCATCGACTGGGGCTACACCCATCCCTCTGAAATCATGGATGAAATCGCCGCAACGACGCCGAGTTTTGCGGGTGTTTCGCATGAGTTTCTCGACAAGGTTGGCTCGGTGCAGTGGCCCTGCAACGAGAAGGCGCCGATGGGCACGCCGATCATGCATACCGGCGGCTTCGTGCGCGGTAAGGGTAAGCTGATCCGGACGGAGTATGTGGCAACCGACGAGCGCACCGGGCCGCGCTATCCGCTGCTGCTCACTACCGGGCGCATTCTGTCGCATTATAATGTCGGTGCGCAGACGCGGCGCACCGAGAATGTCGCCTGGCATCCGGAGGACCGGCTGGAAATCCACCCGCACGACGCCGAGCAGCGCGGCGTGCGCGATGGGCAGTGGGTGCATTTGCGCAGCCGCGCCGGCGAGACGACCTTGCGTGCACTGATCACCGATCGCGTCGCGCCGGGCGTGGTCTATACGACCTTCCACCACCCGGACACGCAGGCCAACGTGATCACGACCGACTATTCCGACTGGGCGACCAACTGCCCGGAATACAAGGTCACCGCCGTCCAGGTTGGCCCATCCAACGGCCCAACTGACTGGCAGGAAGAGTATAATGAGCAGGCGCGCCAGAGCCGGCGCATCATTGGTAAGCTGGAGGCTGCGGAGTAGCTCAGGTATGCGCCCCCCCGTCACTGCCACCACGCGCCTGACCCGCCGCAGTGCGGGCACGGCGTCTGCCCCGCGCAACGTGCCGGAGGAAACGCCGGTTGCCTTGTCGTATGGCGGCACGACCCATGCGGTGATGATGGCGAGCCCGGCGGACCTGGAGGATTTCGCGCTCGGTTTTTCGCTCACTGAAGGCATCGTGAAGCTTCCCGACGAGATCGAAGCTATCGAGATCGAGGAAGCCGGGCCCGGCATCGACATCCAGATTCGCCTGAAAGATCAGGCGAATACCCGGTTCGAGGCGCGGCGGCGCAGGCTGGCCGGGCCAGTCGGCTGCGGATTGTGCGGCATCGAGTCGATTGATGAAGCGATGCGCGCAGTGCCGGAAGTCGGGAAGCCGCAGCTGACATTGTCGGATGCCGATGTCGCCAACGCCGTGCGCCTGCTCTCAAAGCAACAGCCATTCCACGCGGAGACCGGCGCTGTGCATGCCGCAGGTTTTTACGTTCCGGGGAAAGGCATCATCGCGGCGCGCGAAGATGTCGGCCGCCACAACGCGCTGGATAAGCTGGCGGGCGCACTCAGCAAAGCTGGTGTTGCTGGCGCGTCGGGCGCGGTCGTCGTCACCTCGCGCGTCTCGGTTGAAATGGTGCAGAAGGCGGCCAGCATCGGTGCGCCGATCATCCTCGCGGTTTCGGCACCCACGGCGCTCGCCATTCGCACCGCCGAAGGCGCCGGCATGACGCTGGTGGCATTAGTGCGCGGTGACGAGTTCGACGTGTTCACCCATCCCGACCGCATCAAACCAGGGGCCGCCCGCGATGTCGCATGACGCTGAAGACCACGCGATGAACACGGACCAGAAGTTGGTCTACATGGCGAACCAGATCGCGAGTTTCTTTGCCTCGCAACCGCGCAGTGAGGCAGCGGACGGGATCGCCAGGCATATCAACGACTTCTGGGATCCGCGCATGCGCCGCCGCTTCTTCGAACTCGCGGCAGAAGTGCATAACGGCATGTCACCGCTGGTTGTCGAGGCGCTGCCGAAGATCAAGAAGCCCGGCGAGTTGAACGTTCATTAGAGACGCAAAATCTGGGCGGCCTGGTTCACCGCTGTTGCTGCGGTTTTTTGAGGCGCTGCCCGAAATCTGCCGCCCATTGGCGAATGCGGTCCGAGATGACGCCGTCCGGCAGCCGCGAAAGACGGAACGCGTAAAACATCAAGAACCCGAGCAGTATTCCACCGAGGCCCAGCCAGAGGTCCTTACCCGCTTTGTCGGCAAGCAACACGTTGCCGGGGTCAGTGGGGTTCTGGACTACGGGAATTTTGTCTCCCGCCTTGAATAGCCGCTTCGGGTTGAGATCACTGCCGATAGACACCTCGACAGGCGAGATGCCGCCAACACTGACAACCAGACTCTGGTGGCGGTAAGCCGTGCGGGCGGTGCCACGAACAAATGCGTCCAGCCGTTCGCACGACACTTCAACATAGCTCTCGAATGTACTCTTCCGGCCGGGAATAGCTCCGAAGCAATGGAGCGTTGCTTGCTTCACAGTCGCGGGAACCGACGGCCAACGCATCTCATTCACCGCCTGGACGGCCATCAAGACCCCGCCAAGGCCCAGGCAGATCGCCATGAAATTGCTAAGCACGGGAAAGCGGCGATGGAACCAGCGTTGTCCGGGAGTAAACATATGCGCGCTCGTTGTTTCGAGCAGATACTGCACGGGATAACCTGATGCGGGATTACCAGAGACGGTCACTCTCCAAAGAGCGTTAGCTTTGCCCTAACTTCGTGCCTGTCTGCGGCAGACTTCCCGACGCCAGAAGGCAGCGCATCGCGCACATAGGCACTGGCCTGCTGCCCGAAATGTATGTGGGCAGGTCATGGCTTCCAGCCGCAGCCTGATTGATCCAGGCCATGCCGCTTTCAGGACATCCACTTGCTGAAACTGCGGAGATGATGGGGCAATCTCATAGGCGCCGGATTTGACGCCAAAGCCCCTCTTCCATAGCATCTGCGCATGAGGTGATAGATAACATCTATCATTTCTGGCATTTATTGTATGAAATCCGATATTAACTGACAAGACACTGACGCATCTGATAGCCATGTACTATCGTTCTATTGAAGCCTGACATTTGCGGCCCACTATTCGCGCCCGGTATCTGCTATCGGGAGGACATGCTGATGACCGCATCGGACGCAACCGCAGGCGGCTTTGCCTCGCCGGGAATTCTTGACCGCGAACGCATTGTTGCGAAGCCAGGATTCAACCGCTGGCTGGTGCCGCCGGCAGCGCTTGCCATCCACCTGTGCATCGGCATGGCCTACGGTTTCTCTGTTTTCTGGCTGCCGCTCTCGGTGGCCATCGGCATCGACGCTCCCGTGAGATGCGAGGGCATGACGCTGATGACCTCGCTGTTCACGACGACATGCGACTGGCGAGTCGCCGATCTCGGCTGGATGTACACGCTGTTCTTCGTGCTGCTCGGTGTTTCCGCTGCGATCTGGGGCGGCTGGCTGGAGCGGGCGGGCCCGCGCAAGGCGGGCTTCGTCTCGGCCATTTGCTGGTGTGGCGGCATGGTGCTGGCAGCCATCGGCGTGATCTTTCACCAGCTCTGGCTGATGTGGCTGGGGGCCGGTGTCATCGGCGGCATCGGTCTGGG
>CAYZQP010000322.1:0-3757 GCA_964480545.1 uncultured Mesorhizobium sp.
GCCAATCTCGGCGTCACGCCAATGGTGTCGCTGGTGGTGATGCCATTTGCCCTGCTGTCGATGGTTGCCATGCCGTTTGGCGTCGATGCACCGTTTCTGACAATCATGGGCTGGGGGCTGAGCGGCATGCTGGCGGTGTCAGACTATCTCGCCGCCCGCACACCACTCGATGCGGTGGGTACGATTTCCGGATGGAGCGTGGTGCTGCTGTCGGCGGCTCTGCTGGTTGGAACCTTTGCGACCACACTTCTGCGCTGGCTGGCGCTGCCAGTGGCACTGGCAGGACTGTTGTGGGCACCGGTGGTGGAGACCCCACATGTGTTGATTGCCGAGGATGCGCGGCTGGTCGGGGTCGTCAACAGTGAGGGAGATTTGCTGGTCAACCGCGAGCGACCCAATGCGTTCACCTCTCAAGGCTGGCAACGGGCCGCCGCGACTGGTGCGATCGTGAAGCCGGCGGCCAATGACAATCCGGTCACTGATGCAAGGGAACTGGCGCAGGCGCGGCTCGACTACGACGTCGCGCAGTCGGTGATCGAGACGGCCGACACAGACGCATTCCGCTGCAACGGACCGCTATGCGCCGTGCGGCATGAAGTTGGAGGTGTTGTTGCTGTGGCCGCCAACGCGTGGACGGCGCAACAGGTTTGCCGGCAGGCATCGCTGGTAGTGGTGCAACAGGCGAACGCCCGGACGAACTGCGGCGACGGCAGACGGAACATCATCACCGCACGCATGCTGGCACGGCAAGGTGCTGCCACGATAGCGTTCGATGCCAACGCGCCGGCGCTCGGGCCGCCACCGGGCTATGTCGCGACATGGTCGATAGCCGAGCCGTTCCGCCCCTGGCATCATCACCGGCAGTTTTCACGCGCCGCGCGCGGCATGGTGCCGTATCAGCGCGCGCCGCGTGCTGCGGATAGCGGCGTCAGTAAACCCGGATCAGGCCAACCAGACGACCCTGCACCTTGATGCGATCCGGACCGAAGACGCGGGTCGGGTAGGCCGGGTTTGCAGCCTCAAGCGCAATGGAATCGCCCTTGCGGCGGAAGCGCTTCAGCGTGGCTTCCTCCTCATCGACGAGCGCCACAACGATATCACCCGGGCTGGCGGTGCTGCCTTCGCGGATGATCACAGTGTCGCCGTCCAGGATACCGGCCTCGATCATCGAGTCGCCCTTGACCTCAAGCGCGAAATGACTGCCACCGGCAAGCATCGCGTTGGGCACGGAAATCTGGTGCGTGACGTGCTGGATCGCAGCAATCTCGACGCCGGCGGCGATGCGGCCCATGACCGGCACCGAGGTTGAGTCGTCGTTGCTGGCCGGTGGCGGTGTGCGGGCAGGGGCCGGCTGCGGCTTGCCGAGGCCACCCTCGATGACGCCTGGCGAAAACTTCTTCGGGGCAAGGCCGGGGGCGATGGAGTCCGGCAGGCGGATCACTTCAAGCGCGCGCGCCCGGTTGGGCAGACGGCGGATGAAGCCTCGCTCCTCAAGCGCTGTGATCAGGCGGTGAATGCCAGACTTGGACGCAAGATCGAGCGCCTCTTTCATCTCGTCAAAGGATGGCGGAATGCCCGCCTCTTTCAGACGTTGATGAATGAACAGCAGCAGTTCGTGTTGCTTGCGCGTCAGCATCGCGAGCTCCCTAAGAATCGCATGAAAACAAATCAGGAACAATCACTATCTGTTCCAGTTGTGTTCCGCAACTGTTTAAATTTTAATGAATCTGTTCACGTTTGGTTATGGATCGGGCCCAAACGGCGTTGATTACCGCAACATCAGCACCCGGCATGGGTCGCCCGCCTTTGCCTGTGCGGCGAATGGTGGACGGATGATTGCCGCATTGGCGTCGGCCAGGGTGCGCAGCATGGAGGAGTCCTGGACCGGAAACGGCGTAGCAACACGGTTGCCGTCGACGAAGGCAAGGGCGGCGCGCACATAGTCCTGACGGTTGTCGTTCTCGCCCATGTCGACGCCAAGTGTGGCGTCGGATTCGGCCTCTAGGTGCGGCAGGCCGGCGAGCGCGCGCACCATCGGCTTCAGGAAGAGATGTGAGCAGATGAGGCTGGAGACCGGGTTACCGGGGAGGCCGAGGCAGCGAGTCTGGCCGAGGCGACCGAACATCAGCGGTTTGCCGGGTCGCATCGCGATCTTCCAGAAGTCGAGTTCGAGGCCAAGAGCGGTGAGCGCTGCGTGGGCGAGGTCGTGGTCGCCGACAGATGCGCCGCCCAGCGTCACGATGACATCGGCCCTGGCGTCTAGCGCCTTCTGGATAAGAGCGGTGATTGCCTCCGTGCGGTCGGGCGCGATGCCGAGATCAACCACGTCCGCGCCATTGGCGGCGCAGATGGCGGCGACGCCATAGGCGTTGGACGAGATGATCTGATCGGGGCCCGGCTCGTCGCCGGGGAGCCGCAATTCGTCGCCGGTGGCGACAATGGCGACGAGGGGCTTTTTCCAGACGGGCAGGGCGGGGTGATTGCCGGCAGCGGCCAGCGACAGTGCGGCCGGGTCAAGCACGCGGCCAGCTTCCAGCAACACATCGCCCTCGGCAAAATCGAGCCCGCGCCGGCGGATATGCTTGCCGGCGGGTGATGGCTGGAGGATATCGACCTTGTCGCCATCGGGCGTGGTGTTTTCCTGGATGATAATGGCGTCGGCGTCAGCGGGCAGAGGTGCGCCGGTGAAAATGCGCACGGCCTCGCCGTGGCCGACCGGCTTGCCGTAGCTCGCGCCGGCAGCAGATACTCCGGCAAGCCGCAAGGTCACCGGGGCATTTGCGACATCGGCAGCGCGCACGGCGTAGCCATCCATGGCGGAGGTGTTGAACGGCGGCTGGGTGCGGGTCGCGAGGATGTCTTCCACCAACACGCGACCAGCAGCATCGTGCAGGTTCACGCGCTCGGTGCGCTGCGGAGCCGCACCTTCCAGTATGCGCACCAGCGCATCGGCGACCGGCAACAGGGCCATCTATTCCTCCCGTTTGTAGTCGCCGGACTTGCCGCCGGTCTTCTCCTTGAGGCGTATGCCAGTGATTGTAATCCCCCGGTCGACAGCCTTGGCCATGTCGTAGATGGTCAGGCAGGCGACGGATGCGGCAGTCAGCGCTTCCATCTCCACGCCGGTCTTGCCGGTGACGCGAGCCAGCGCCTCGACCCGCAGGCCCGGCAGGCTTTCGTCCGGCGTAATCTCGACGGCGACCCTGGTCAGCAGCAGCGGGTGGCAGAGCGGGATCAACTCGTGGGTGCGCTTTGCCGCCATGATGCCGGCGAGGCGGGCGGTGCCGATGACATCGCCCTTCTTTGCGTTGCCGGCGAGGATGAGCGCTAGCGTCTCAGGCTTCATTATGATCGAGCCTTCGGCAATGGCGGTGCGTTCGGTCTCGGATTTTGCCCCCACATCGACCATGTTGGCTTCGCCGGACGCGTCGATATGGGTGAGGCCTGCCATCAGGCGGAGGCGCGCAGTCTGGTAGCGGGCAGGCCAAGCAGATCGCGTGTTGCCTGCTCGACATCGGCCTGCCGCATCAGGCTCTCGCCGACCAGGAAGGTGGAGATGCGGCTTTTGTGCATGCGCTCGCAGTCAGCATGGGTGAAGATGCCGCTTTCGCTCACCAGCAGGCGATCGTCCGGAACCATTTTCGCTAGTTTCTCAGAGGTTTCCAGCGATACCTCAAAGTTGCGCAGATTGCGGTTGTTGACACCAAGCAGGCGCGAATTGAGTTTGAGTGCTCGCCCGGTCTCCTCGGCGTCGTGC
>CAYZQP010000323.1:0-258 GCA_964480545.1 uncultured Mesorhizobium sp.
ATCTGCCTTGTTGCGTGCCATCTGCTGCTGGCTCCTTTCGAGGCGAAATAGAGCATGGCATTGTGGCGGGAATAAGGAATTTAATCCTACATCGGGAACGGCGCTTTTTGGCGGGATGGTTGGTCTCCGGTGGATTGTGCTCAGACCCGCTCGCGCGCTTTCCAGCGGATCTTGCCGGAGCGGACATACTCGCGAAACAGCGTCAGCAGGCCCGAGGCTGCAATCACAACCAGCCCGAGGATGGTCATCCAGTCCGGA
>CAYZQP010000323.1:268-3755 GCA_964480545.1 uncultured Mesorhizobium sp.
GGCGAAGAAGAGCGCGCCGATTACGACCGCCCAGATCATCTGCGTGTAGTGGGTCGGCGCGACCAGATTGGCCGGGGCATAGCGGGTCGAAAGAAACTGCAGCCGGTTGCCGACCGTGGTGCAGGCGCCGGTCAGCACCAGCAGGCCAAGCAGCCACCAGTCAGGGATCTGAAATGAACCGGTGGCGATTGCGCCGCCTGCGTTGATGACGAGTGCATAGGCCATCAGCGTGCCGAGGACGGCGGTCTGACGTTCGCCCGCCATGGTGCGCATGAGGATGATTGCGACCGCTGCACAGAGCGAGGCTGCCATTGCTGCGAAATGTCCCGCCTCAAGCGTCTGCACCCCTGGCCGGACCACCATCAGCACGCCGATGAAGCCTGCCACCACAGCAAACCAGCGCCATGGCCCGACCTGCTCCTTCAAAACGACAACCGACAGGATGGTAATCCAGAGCGGCATCATGAACAGCAGCGCGTAAACCTGGGCCAGCGGAATGTGCGAGAAGGCGTAGGCGCTGAAAATGCCCGCGAGCGTGCCGAGCAGCGCGCGAACGTGGACCGCCCAGGGCCGCTTCATGGTCCAGAAGCCGCTCCAGGTTTCGCCGCCCGGTTTGACCAGCAGCAGGAAGGTTGCGGCAAACAGCACGTTGAAAAAGCTCAGCTGAAACACCGGCAGGTGCTGGCCAACAGCCTTGATCATGCCATCGCCCCACGCATAGACCGCGTAGGCGATGAGGGCCAGGACGACGCCGTTTTTCACGTTGGAGGGCTCGGGGGTTAGAGACTGCCCTGAGTAGAGTGAACCGATCCAATGTTCAAGCCGGACCTAAGGACAGGCGATGGTCCAGAGCACTAAAAGCGTGTCGCGATCTTTCAGATTCGCTCCGTACGCTTCAAGTCTTTGTTTTGTCGCATGTCGTTGTCGCAAAACCGCTTCACACTTGTGCGCGACATGCTTTAGCTTTTGCAGGCTCTGGCAAGCTCCAGCAGAGGCTGGGCCTGGCCGACAAACCAGGGGCCGATCTGCAGTTCGTCACTGGAAGGGGTGAGCAGAGAAAGCAGGTTGTCGTCAATGTCGAAGTTTCCCGCGATGCGCAACATGCGAAACGGGCGTTGGGTCCGGTCACCGGTTGAGCGCACCGTCAGATTGCCCCGCTGCAAAGTGAGGTCCATCTCCGGCGGAAGCCTTCCAGGTGCGAAATAGTAGTCTAGCGTGAACTCGTTTGGTTGCGCGCAGTAGGCGTGGAACATTACCGAGCTATTGTTCCACGACAGGAATGTTGCGCTCGGCTTGCGTGACCCCGATCCATCATACCCGCGGAAACTCCACTGATGATCGTGGGCTTGTCCGGCATCGAGAGATTGCGCTTGGGCCAGCGCGAGAGGCGTGACAGCAACCAGGCTGAGCAGGGTCAGAAATCGTTTCATTTGCGTGTCCGCCATTCGGACTCTTCATCAACGAAACGCGACTGAATGATGACGTTATTCATGCCGCAAAGCATCAATCGGGTCCAGCCGCGCGCCGCGCAGCGCCGGGAAGAAGCCGAACACCATGCCGATCAGCGCCGAGAAGGCGACAGCCAGCAGGACCACTGAAGGGCTCGGCACAAAGGGCACCGACATCAGCCAGGAGGCTAGGCCCGCAAGCCCGAGGCCGAGCGCTATGCCGAGCAATCCACCAAGAAGTGACAGGACGGTGGCCTCGACCAGGAACTGGACCAGAATGTGCCGCTCATGCGCGCCAATGGCCAGGCGTATGCCGATCTCTCGCGTTCGTTCCGTCACCGAGACTAGCATGATGTTCATGATGCCGATGCCGCCGACGAGCAGGCTGACACCGGCGACCGCGCCCAGCATGCCGGTCATCACCGAAGTGGCGGATGCCATTGTGTCGGCAACCTGCGTCATGTCCCGCACGTTGAAATCGCTGTCCCGGTCCGGCTGAACCCCGCGCGCATCGCGCAGGATGTCGTCAACGCGCTCGGACAGATCGGTGGTCGAGACGCCATCCTCAGCGGAAACATAGATGGAGGCGACGTTGCGGTTTCCGGCGATGCGGCGCTGGTAGGTCGACATCGGCATGAGGACGATATTGTCCTGATCCTGGCCGAAGCCGGACGTGCCTTTTGGCTCCAGCAGGCCGATGACGCGGCAGCTCATCTTGCCAACGCGCACCGATGCGCCCTCCGGGTCGCCCTCGCCGAAGAACTGGGCGCGCACGGTCTGCCCGAGCAGGCAGACATTTGCCCCGCCACGTGCCTCGGCATCAGTGTACAAGCGGCCAGAAATGACTTCCCAGTCACGCGTGTCGAGGAAACCGACATCCGCGCCGGTGACTGTCACCGTCAGGCTCTCGGGGCCAAACACGACGCGCTGCTGGCGTTGCGATGCGCCGGCAATGGCACGCGCGCCCTGCAGGTGGGTGCGCAGCGCGTTGACCTCCTTTTCGGTGAGGTCGCGGGAGCGCACCGGCGGTCCGCCGCCGGCCTGCGGCATGCGCCCTGCGTTGATGACCAGCAGGTTGGAGCCGAGCTTGGCGATGTCGTCCTTCACCTTCTCCGTGGTGCCGGTGCCGATGGTGATCATCGCAATGACAGCGGCGACGCCAATAACGATGCCAAGCAGGGTCAGAAACGAGCGCAGCACATTGCGGCGGATCGACAGCAGCGCGAGGCGGATGGTTTCCCAGAGCATCAGCTGTGCTCCCGGGTTTCTGCCGGGGACAGTTTACTTTTTTCCGCCAGCACCCAACCTTCTTCGGCCACGCGAACGTGCGGAAAGAAAGTAAACTGTCCCCTGAGCGAACCCATCACGCGGCCTCCTTCACAGAGGTGTCAGACGCGATGCGGCCATCGAGGAAGCGCAGCGTGCGCTCGGCATAGTCGGCGATGTCCTGCTCGTGCGTGACCATGGCGATGGTCAGGCCACGCTCACGATTCAGCCGCGTCATCAGTTCCATGATTTCGTGGCTGCGTTTGGTGTCGAGATTGCCAGTCGGCTCGTCGGCAACCAGCAGCGTCGGGTCCGTGACGATGGCGCGGGCAATCGCCACGCGTTGCTGCTGACCGCCTGAGAGCTGCGCCGGTGTGTGATCGAAGCGATCCGCCAGTCCGACCAGTTCGAGCGACTCCAGCGCCATCTTGCGGCGCTTGCCCGACGGCACGCCACGATAGACCAGCGGCAGCTCGACATTCTCGGCAGCGGTTGTGCGGGCCAGCAGATTGTAGCCCTGGAAGACAAAACCGATATGCAGATTGCGCAGAATGGCGCGGCGGCCACGATCCAGCCGCCCGGCATCGACGCCGAGAAAATCATAGCGTCCGGAAGTCGGTGTATCGAGGCAGCCGATAATGTTCATGGCGGTCGACTTGCCCGAGCCCGACGGGCCCATGATGGCTACGAACTGGCCGCGCGGAATGCTGAGGCTGACGCCAGCCAGCGCGTTCACCCGGGCCTCGCCCTCGCCATAGGTCTTCCACACCTTG
>CAYZQP010000324.1:0-2711 GCA_964480545.1 uncultured Mesorhizobium sp.
CCCCTACTCCCCTCTGCCTCCCCTGCGACCGTGCGTCTCTTGCAGCGGCACCCGGCAAAGTGCACAACCGCGCCATGACCAAGCCAGCCGCAGCGCAAGCCGTGACAACCCCGCCCAGTGGCAGTGGCAAGATCGGCGTTCTGCTGGTCAATCTCGGCACGCCCGACGGCACGGACTACTGGCCGATGTGGCGCTACCTGCGCGAGTTCCTGTCTGATCCGCGCGTCATCGAGCTGCCCCGGCCGATCTGGTACCCGATCCTCTACGGTGCGGTGCTCACAACCCGGCCGCAGAAATCCGGCAAGAACTACGCCTCGATCTGGAACAACGAGAGGAACGAGTCGCCGCTGCGCACCATCACCCGCAGCCAGGGCGAAAAACTCGCGGCAATCTTTGCCGGTGAACCCCGTGTCGTCGTTGATTGGGGCATGCGCTACGGCAACCCGTCGATCAAGTCAGTGGTCGAGCGCATGGCTGCCCAGGGCGTCGACCGCATCCTGACGGTCCCGCTCTATCCGCAATATTCGGCGACCACGACGGCGACCGCCAATGACAAGCTGTTTGCGGCGCTGGCGAAAATGCGCAACGCGCCTGCCGTGCGCACCGTGCCGCCCTACTACACCGAGCCGGTCTATATCGAGGCACTGGCCAACTCGATCACCACGCATCTGGCTGGCCTCGATTTCGAGCCCGAGATCATCCTGACGTCCTATCACGGCATCCCGAAACCCTATTCGGACAAGGGCGACCCCTACCGCTCCCACTGCCTGCGCACCACCGAATTGCTGCGCGCCAGGCTCGGTTGGGACGAGAGCAAACTGACCACCACCTTCCAGTCGCGCTTCGGCGCGCAGGAATGGCTGCAGCCCTACACTGACAAGACGGTCGAGAAACTGGCAAAGGATGGTGTGAAATCAATCGCCGTCCTGAACCCCGGCTTCTCCGCCGATTGCATCGAGACGCTGGAAGAGATCAACGGCGAGGCACGCGAGATTTTCATCCACGCCGGTGGCCAGAATTTCGCACATATCCCCTGCCTGAACGACAGCGACGGCGGCATGGCCGTCATCGAAACCCTGGTGCGCCGCGAGTTGATGGGCTGGCTCTGATTCAATTCTGCGGTCTGGGAATATTTTCCTTGACTATATTCCTGGTGTGTGTATTCTCCTCATCCAAAGGAGACACGACTTGTCACGCAGCGGTTGGATCAGGAACAGAAAGGAAAAGCAGCGCAAGACGCGGCAGCTTTCGTTCGTCGATCTGACGGCGCGTCTGGCTCCCGGAGGTCCGCAATGAGCCGGGTCGCCGCAAACATAAAGGTCCGCAACATCTGGACCGGCGTGTTCTGCATGCTGGTCTTCATGGCGGTGATCAGGCTCCGGGCCCATATCGACGGGCGCGCGCAACTGGCTCTGCCGTGTGACGACCTGATCCGCGATCAACTGCTGGCCTTCGAGCAGATGCCGGGCGTCCGCCAGATGGGTCCCGGCGACTTTGTCTATGTCCAGGCGCAGATGCTGATTGCTGCCGGCTATGCCGTTGTCGAACAGCTCTATGGCGTCGACCGCGAGCCCTACGAACACAGCAAGGAACATGCGCGCGGGGCGAAACGCCCGGTGGCAGCTGATCCATCCCCGGCCAGCCCCTTGATCTCCAGCGAACGCCTCGATTCGTCCTGACGAAGTGCCGGGAACAGTTTACTTTCTTACCGCCAGCGCCACGGCTTGAGGCCGACCGCCTCCCTGCGGAAAGAACTGTCTCCCGGCTATCCGGACTACGCCGACAATCCGCGCCTGCCTCGATGCCCATGACCTTCGGTCATTCGGGCAGGCATTTGCGCGCCCTTACCCTCCCCAGTGGCGCTCTTACCCTCCCCTTGAGGGGGAGGGTCGCGAACGCAGTGAGCGGGGTGGGGTGGCAGCGCTTCATTCCACTGTCGATCTTCTGACGATCTCCCCTACTGCCTACTGCCTATTGCCTACTGCCTACTGCCTACTGCCTACTGCCTACTGCCTACCGCCTACCGCCTACTGCCTACTCCCAACTCCCTACTCCCCTACTCCCCTCCCCCTTCCCGGTTTCTATTTCCGCGCGAATCGCGTCTTAAGTGTCTGTCAAGAATGCTGCGCGGTTTGCGCCACAACTTATTGCGTTCCGGGTCATTCATACCCAGATCAAAAACAGCCGCCGCAAGCTTTCGGCGATTTGAGGGAGCAGAACATGTCTTTTGGCTTCGACATCGTAATTTACGCGATTATCGCGCTCGCCGTTTTGCTCATCTTCATGGGCGTCAAAACGGTGCCGCAGGGCTACAACTACACAGTCGAGCGTTTCGGCAGATACACCAAGACGCTGTCACCGGGCCTCAACTGGATATGGCCCTTCATTGACCGCATCGGCGCGCGCAAGAACATGATGGAGCAGGTGCTTGATGTCCCCACCCAGGAAGTCATCACCAAGGACAACGCGATCGTTGCGGTCGACGGCGTCGCCTTCTTCCAGGTGCTGAACGCCGCACAGGCTGCCTATCAGGTCGCCGACCTCGAAAATGCCGTCCTGAACCTGACCATGACCAACATCCGTACCGTCATGGGCTCGATGGACCTCGACGAGTTGCTCTCCAACCGCGACACCATCAACGACCGCCTCCTGCATGTTGTTGACGAAGCCGCACAGCCCTGGGGTCTGAAGATCACCCGCGTCGAGATCAA
>CAYZQP010000324.1:2721-3746 GCA_964480545.1 uncultured Mesorhizobium sp.
GCCGCGTTCCGCGACGCTGAAGCCCGCGAGCGTGCTGCAGAGGCTGAAGCCCGCGCCACCCAGGTTGTGTCGGAAGCAATCGCCAAGGGCGACATGCAGGCGGTCAATTACTTCATCGCGCAGAAATACACCGAGGCGCTGACGAAGATCGGCTCGGCCACCAACTCCAAGATCATCATGATGCCGCTGGAATCCTCGTCGCTGATCGGCACGTTGGGTGGCATTGGCGCCATCGCCAAGGACGTGTTCGGCGACCAGCCCAACCGCCCGGCACCAACGCCGGCACCACGCACCCCGCGCATTCCGTGATCGCCCCTGATCGCCACACGTGAGGCTTAGGAGTTCCGCATGCTGACAAGCTATATCGTAGACCTCGGTCCCTGGTCCTGGCTGGTTCTCGGCCTGATCCTGCTGATCCTGGAGATGTTCGCTCCCGGCGTGTTCCTGCTCTGGATCGGCCTGGCTGCCGGGGTCGTCGGCATACTCTCGCTGTTCCTGTGGGGCTTTGATTTCTGGTCCTGGCAGGTGCAGGGCATCCTGTTTGCAATCCTCGCAATCGCCTCGACCTACTTCGGCAAGAAGGTCTTCGATGCGCGCGCCAAAGCATCCGACCAGCCGCTGCTCAACCGGCGCGGCGAGCAACTGATTGGCCGCACCGCGACGCTTACCGAGCCGATTGTCAACGGCCGGGGCCGGGTAAAGCTTGGCGATACGCAGTGGCGGGTGAAGGGTCCTGATCTCGAACCCGGCGTCACTGTTCGCGTCACCGGCGTCTCCGACAGCGATCTGGAACTGGTGGTGGAGGCAGTCTGAACCCTGCCCCGGCCTCGCCCGCACCTGCGAGATTGAGCGGGCGGGCGTGGCTACAGCCCGGAATTATTCACACGCCCGGGTTCGGAGATATCATCAGAGCATGTCGCGCAAAAGTGTGAAGCGGTTTTGCGAGTACGACATGCGACAAAACAAAGACCTGAAGCGTACGGAGCGAATCTGAAAGATCGCGACACGCTTCCATTGCCGGACGA
>CAYZQP010000325.1:0-3730 GCA_964480545.1 uncultured Mesorhizobium sp.
CTATGGAACATGGTGGGCTTCCAGACCAAGCTGAAGCACGGCGAGCAGGTGCGCATCTTCCGCACCATTCCCGGCCTGGAAAATGCCGAGTTTGCGCGGTTGGGTGGCCTGCACCGCAACACCTATATCAACTCGCCCACCCTGCTCGCCCCCGACCTGCAGCTGAAGTCGCGGCCCGGCCTGCGCTTTGCCGGCCAGATCACCGGCTGCGAGGGCTATATCGAGAGCGCGGCCATCGGCCTTCTGGCCGGGCGCTTTGCGGCGGCGCAGCGGCTGGGTAGCGAGCCCTCCCTGCCTCCGGCCACCACCGCCTTTGGCGCACTGCTCGGCCACATTACCGGCGGCCACATCACCTCGGATGATGAGCCCGGCAAACGTTCGTTCCAGCCGATGAACATCAATTTCGGCCTGTTCCCGCCGCTTGATCCCGGCACCAAACTCAAGCCCGACGACTTCGAGGGGCGTTTCCGCGGCAAGGACAAGGCTATCGCCAAGAAGAAGGCCACGACCTCGCGGGCGCTGGCCGATTGCCGGGTGTGGCTCGGCCTGGCGGGCCAGGCTCAGGCGGCGGAGTAGACCCAAGGGAGTGCATCATGGATATTCGCCCGATCAAGACCCCCGAAGATCACCATGATGCGCTGCGCGAGATCGAGCGGCTTTGGGGTGCTGCCGAGGGAACGCCCGAAGGCGACAAGCTCGACGTTCTCGCAACTCTTGTCGAAGCGTATGAAGATCGACACTGGCCCATCGAGCCACTTGACCCCGTCGATACGATCAAGGCGCACATGGAAATGGCGGACCTGAAGCAGTCCGAGCTTGCAGTGGTGCTTGGCTCCAAAGCCCGGGCATCCGAAGTGCTGAACCGGAAACGTCCGCTTTCTCTGGGTATGATCGTGCGTATCAATCGCGAATGGCGCATTCCGGCCGAAATACTGATCCAGCCCTATCATCTGGAGGCTGCGGAGTGAACGATCACCAGTTACTGCCTCCCGGCTGGCAGGATGGCGATCCCTGGACTGGTCCCTACCGCATCTACTGGAGCGTCTATATTCGCTGCTCCAACCGCGAAAAGCTCAGGCGCACACACCTGCCGGCACTCGATGCGCTGCTGGAACATCCGCATGGCACACGATCCTGGTACTACGACAAGCAGGACTATTACGAAGATACGGAACACACGCCGGATCCGAACGAGCACCGCGTCGAAGCATCTGAAAGCGTGGCTGAAACCTATACCGACCGGCTCGTCATCGATCTGATGCGCCGGCTGTACCGGCTTGCACCTCACTGGCAAATCTCTGCGCGGCTGGACGCAAGCGGGCCGCGCGGCGTCTGGCTGTCCGCCCGAGCCACTCCGCCCGAAAGATCAACCGCGCCAGCCATCACCGACGTGCTGGTTGAACTGGAATGCGATTTCAGCGCAGCCGACCCACACATCACGAGCTCGCCGGACACAAATGCTGGGCGACCAATCAGGAAAAGGCCATGATCCCCTCAACCTTCTTCACCGTCACGCGCGATGGCCCGGTCGCCATCCTGTCGATGAACAGGCCCGACAAGGCCAATGGCATGACGCCGGATTTCTGGGCCGACCTGCCGCGCATCGTGGAAGTGCTGGATACGGACGAGACCGTGCGCGTCGCCATAATTCGCGGCGAGGGCAAGAATTTCACCGGCGGCATGGACCTCGCGGCCTTTGCCGCAATCGCCGAACTCTTCAAGGCCGAGCCCGGCCGTGCGGCGCACGCGCTACGCGACATGATCCTGCGTCTGCAGAACGCCTTCACGGCCATAGAGCGGGCGCGCTTTCCGGTGATCGCGGCGATCCACGGTGCCTGCATCGGCGGCGGCATCGACATGATCACCGCCTGCGACCTGCGCATCGCGTCGGATAACGCCTTCTTCTCTATCGAGGAAATCCATATCGGCATGGCGGCTGATGTCGGCACCTTGCAACGCCTGCCGAAGCTGATTGCGCCCGCCATCGCTGCCGAACTCGCCTATACCGGTCGGCGTTTCATGGCAGACGAGGCCAGGGCCATCGGTCTCGTTTCGCAACTCCTGCCCGATCGCGAGGCGCTGGATGTCGCGGCGCTGGCACTGGCCAGAGACATCGCGGCGAAATCGCCGCTGGCGATTGCCGGAATCAAGCGCAACCTCGCCTTCTCGCGCGACCATTCCGTCGCCGACGGGCTCGACTATATGGCCACCTGGAACGCAGGCATGCTGCGCAGCAGCGACCTGATGGCTGCCGTGCAGGCCAAAATGACGAAGGCAGAGGCGACTTTCGCCGATCTCGTCAACGATCCCGGCACTTGATGCCTCTGCGACCTTGACTTTCCCGGCGTCATGGCTATGTGTCGCGGCAACTTTTCCGCGCCTGGCCGTCCGGCTGCTGCGGATTGCACCCAATCACTGACGGATTAAGACCATGGCAAAAGCCGCGAAACTCAAGATCAAGCTTCTTTCGACTGCCGACACCGGCTTCTTCTACGTGACCAGCAAGAACAGCCGCACCAAGACCGAGAAGCTGTCGTTCCGCAAGTACGACCCGGTTGCCAGGAAGCACGTCGAGTTCAAGGAAACCAAGATCAAGTAAGATCTGGTGATGTTTTCCGGGCCTCGCGCCCGACGAAAAAAGCCGCCCCGAAGGGCGGCTTTTTTGTTGCCTCGTTAGAGCATGATGCCGAAAAGTTGCAGACTTTCCGGACAAACATCATGCGTCGAAACAAATAGTTAGAGCAGCATGCCCGATTCACTTTAAGGGCATTCTGCTCTAGTCACGATAGAGCCCGAGAATTCGGGGGCCGGCCGGTTCTGGCAGCGGAACGAGGAGGCCACTGATTGCCAGTCCCGACCGACCATCCCCACGGACCCAGGAGATGCGGCGGACCTGAGATCATGGGGTGCAAGCTTTCGCCTGCACCGTAAACCTTGCGCAAATAGCGTTTAAAATCAACGATTTCTTAACCAAACGGCGGGCGTTCGGGGATTAACCTAAACAGGTAAGATTAACCCGCCTGTCCCCTGCCTGCCCCGGGTTCCCGTGGTCAGGCAGCCGCGGCGACAACACGGTTGCGGCCGCCATTCTTGGCCTCGTAGAGCGCCATATCGGCACGCCGCAGCATCGCCTGCACCGTGTCGGAGCCGTTGTGGATCAGCGAAGCGACGCCGATCGAGACGGTAATGTTCACCGGCGCGCCTGAAATCATAAACGGGGTGCGCTCGATATCGGCCCGCACTCGCTCGGCCACTTTTTCGGCGATTTCCGCCTCGGTGTCGGGCATGGCGATGACGAACTCCTCGCCGCCGAACCGGCACGCGAGGTCCATGCCGCGCACATTGCCCTTCAGCCGGCGGGCAAACTCGCGCAGCACCTCATCGCCGCCCTCATGGCCATAGGTGTCGTTGATCGCCTTGAAGCGGTCGAGGTCGATGAACATCACGGCCATGGCGTCGCCGAGGCGGCGCGCGGACTGCAGCGTGGCATCGGCCTGGTCCATCCAGTGCTTGCGGTTGGACAGGCCGGTCAGCGGGTCGAAATGGACCAGCTGCGTCAGGCGCGCGTTGCTGCCGGCCAGCTCGGCGGTGCGCAGGTTCACCAGCTGCTGGGTGCGCCGGCTCTGGCCGGTGATGACGATCAGGAAGGCGCCCAGCATGGCCACCGCGCCCAGGCCGATGGCGATGGTGGCCCAGGCCATCCAGCTGCGGTTCTGGTTGCGGTAGGCCG
>CAYZQP010000326.1:0-3712 GCA_964480545.1 uncultured Mesorhizobium sp.
GGGTCAGCGGCGACACGCGCTGAAAGTGCCAGATGCCGAAGATGCTGGTCGCCAGCCCTGCAAGCACCGCAGTCGCCGCCACGCCCAGCGTCACCAGCGCAAGCTTGCGCAGAACCCGCAGCCATAGCGGCGCATTCATATCGGCAGGCGGGCGGGGATGTCTGCGCCGCCAGTCGGACCACGCCGCATAACCGCCGATCAGCGCGGCCGTTGCTGCAAATGACATCTGGAAGCTTGGTCCGGCGATTTCATGTGGAGAGATCAGCAGCACGATCACCGCCGAAATCGCCAGATTGCGCATGGTCAGCGCCTGTCGATCAAACAACACGGCGGTCAGCATCACCGCAATCATGATGAAGCTGCGCTGCGCCGCTACCTCCGCGCCTGACACCAGCAAATAGGTTGCGAGCACAATCAGCGCGACACTCGCCGCATATTTCTTGGTCGGGTGACGCGCAGCAAATCCCGGCAGCAGCGACAGGCCAAGCCGCGCCGCCAGCGTCACCGAGGCTGCCACCAGCGCCATGTGCAGGCCCGAAATCGAGAGGATATGCGCCAGCCCGGTCTTGCGCAGCGACTCGTTGACATCCTCGGGGATGCCGGCGCGAACGCCAACGATCAGCGCCGCAGCAATCTCGCCCTCCGGCCCGCCAATCACGTCGCGTATCCGCCCAGCGACGACGTTGCGCGCATTGTCCAGCGCAGCGCGAAAACGCACGCCTGCCGGCGCAGGGTCAGGATGCTCCACCAGCCTGGGCGCGCCAAGGAAGAACCCGTTTGCACCGGTCCCGTCAAAATAGCTTTCGAAGGAGAAATCATAGCCGCCTGGCCTGATCGGTCCCGGCGGCGGCTGCAGACGCACAACGCCATGCACCACCGAGCCGGACACCACACCATCCGGCAGACGCGGCGCTGAGACGCGCACACGTTGCGGCTGGTAACGCAGCACCGGGCGTTCGGTCGCAAGCACATCGAGGATCAGCCGCACCCGCCCGCTGGACAGGTGGTCAATGTCCACCACGCGTCCGGTCATGCGGGTTGAAATCTCGCCGCCGAGAACCCGCGTGTCGGCGCGCCACGCCTCCAGCTTGGCTGCGGCAAAGCCAGACACGAAAAGCAACATGCCGCAGACCAGCACGGGAGCCAGCGCCCGTTCCCGGCACCAGTAGGCCACAGCACATAGCAGCGTCAGGCTCGCGATGATGTGCACCCAGGCCGGCTCCACCGGCGCGGTCAGGTAGACAATCGCCCCCAGCCCGAGCGCAACAGGCACCAGCAGGGCCAGCGCACCGCGATCATATTCGAGCGCCACAGCCGCCCTGTAGAGCGCGGCCTGCTCCCGGAGATCGATCCGGAGCCTCGAGCGCCGCGGCGCGGTTTCAGGCGATGATGGCCGATCCTCTGGTCGCAAATCCGGAACAGCATCAGGCGCGAGTTCAGGCAGCGCGAAGAAATCGCGCTCCTTGACCTCGGTGTCCTGCGGCTCGCGGCTCATTGGCCCCCGTCCCGGTCCCATCAGGCTCGTGGGGCCGCTGCCCCTTGCGCCCCCGACCTTCTATGCTACATGAACCCGCGCCCGCCGCCACCGCGCGAAAATCCCTGAAAAGACTGCCATGACCAAGACCGTGATCACCCGTTTTGCCCCCTCGCCCACCGGCTACCTGCACATTGGTGGTGCGCGCACGGCGCTCTTCAACTGGCTCTATTCAAAACATACCGGCGGCCAGATGCTGCTGCGCATCGAGGACACCGACCGCGAGCGCTCAAGCGAGGCTGCAACTGCCGCCATCCTCGATGGCCTCACTTGGCTGGGGCTCACCTGGGATGGCGAGGCGATCTCGCAATGCGAGCGCGCGCCCCGCCACCGCGAGGTGGCCGAGGAGCTGGTGCGCCTCGGCCGCGCCTATTACGCCTACGAGACGCCAGCCGAACTCGACGCCATGCGCGAGAAGGCGAAGGCAGAAGGCCGCCCGCCGCGCTATGACGGCGCATGGCGGGATCGCCCCGCGTCAGATGCACCGGCCGGCGTGAAAGGCGCGATCCGTATCAAGGCCGCGCGCGAGGGCGAGACCGTGGTCAGCGACCTGGTCCAGGGCGAGGTGCGCTTCCCCAACAAGGACCTCGACGATTTCATCATCCTGCGCTCAGACGGCAACCCGACCTACATGCATGCGGTCGTTGTCGATGATCACGACATGGGCGTCACCAACATCATCCGCGGTGACGATCATCTGACCAATTCGGCGCGCCAGACCGTGCTTTACAACGCAATGGGCTGGGACGTGCCGAAAATGGCGCATATCCCGCTCATCCATGGTTCGGATGGCGCAAAGCTGTCGAAGCGCCATGGCGCGCTCGGCGTCGAGGCCTATCGCGCCATGGGCTATCTGCCCGAGGCGCTGCTCAACTACCTCGCCCGCCTTGGCTGGAGCCATGGCGATGACGAGGTCATGTCGATCCCACAGATGATCGAGTGGTTCGACATTGTCGACGTCAACAAGGGCGCTGCCCGCTTCGACTTCGCCAAGCTCGAAGCCCTGAACGGCGTGCATATGCGCCAGATGGACGATGCGAAGCTGACGCAGATCCTGATCGACACCCTGCCCTGGCTGCCGGACGGCAAGGACCTGCTGGCCAGGATCACGCCGGAAAAGCGCGCGCAGCTGCTGGCTGCCATGCCCGGCCTCAAGGAGCGGGCGAAAACCTTGGTCGAACTGGCTGACAGCGCAGCATATCTGTTCGCGACACGTCCGCTGGCGCTTGAGGACAAGGCGGCAACCCTGGTCGCCGGCCCGGCAAAGGACGTCCTGCGCGGCGCTCACACCGCTCTGTCTGCCGTTGATGACTGGACCGCGTCGAACACCGAGGCTGCCATCCGCGCCCTTGCTGAGTCTCTTGGCATCAAGCTCGGCAATGTCGCGCAGCCGCTGCGTGCAGCACTGACCGGTCGCACCACCTCGCCAGGCGTTTTTGACGTGCTCGCGGTGCTCGGTCGCGACGAAAGCCTGGGCCGGATAGCCGACCAAATCGATTAGGCTGGATTTAGGTCAGACTACCTGCCCTATTCCACCTAAATGCGTATTGCCTCAGGGCTATTGCGGTGCAACATTGCGCGCGGCCTTGCCCTTGGCATGCGCCGGGAAATCGCTAATCTATGAGCGGTTTCCGACAGATATTCTTCAAGCGCCGAAGCACGGGCGCTCCGCACATATGAAGGGATAAGCCATGGCCGGATCGACAGCAAAAGTTGAGCACGTTTCGCCTGCGGACCCGTTGTCCTCCATCGAATATGAAGGCAAGACAAACGAGTACAAGGTCTACAAGGGCACAATCGGCCCGGATGTCATCGACATCGCATCGCTCTACAAAAACACCGGCGCCTTCACCTACGACCCCGGCTTCACCTCCACCGCCAGCTGCGAATCGAAAATCACCTTCATTGACGGTGACGAGGGCATCCTGCTGCATCGCGGCTACCCGATCGACCAGCTTGCCGAACAGGGCGACTTCCTCGAAGTCTGCTACCTGCTCCTCTACGGCGAACTGCCGACCAAGTCCCAGAAGGAAGACTTTGACTATCGCGTCACGCGCCACACCATGGTGCACGAGCAGATGGTGCATTTCTTCCGCGGCTTCCGCCGCGACGCGCACCCGATGGCGGTGATGTGCGGCTCGGTCGGCGCGCTGTCGGCCTTCTACCACGACTCCACCG
>CAYZQP010000327.1:0-1225 GCA_964480545.1 uncultured Mesorhizobium sp.
TCGGGCAACCCGATTGCCTGTGCTGCCGGTATCGGCACGCTGGACACCTACAAGGAAGAGGGCCTGCTGACGCGCGCTGCCGAGCTTGCGCCATACTGGGAGGAGGCGCTGCATTCGCTGAAGGGCGAGCCGCACGTGATCGACATCCGCAACATTGGCCTGATCGGCGCTATCGAGTTGCAGCCGATTGCGGGAGAGCCGACCAAGCGCGCGTTCTCGGCCTTCGTGAAGGCATTCGAACGCGGTGCGCTTATCCGCACCACCGGCGACATCATCGCGCTGTCGCCGCCGCTGATCATCACCAGGGGCCAGATCAACGAGCTGATTGATCACATCCGCGAAGTGCTGAGGATGATTGATTGAAGCTAAGGGCGCGCCAGATCGCAGAGCCGACGATATTGGTCGATGACGAGCGGGTGAAAGTGACCCGCTGGCACT
This sequence comes from uncultured Mesorhizobium sp., assembly GCA_964480545.1. Classification (GTDB taxonomy): domain Bacteria; phylum Pseudomonadota; class Alphaproteobacteria; order Rhizobiales; family Rhizobiaceae; genus Mesorhizobium_G. The sequence goes on from CAYZQP010000327.1 coordinate 439, forward strand.
TTGAGCCGGGCGCGGAAACTGGCTGGCACCGCCACGGCATGGACTACGTGGTGACGACCCTGACGCCGTGCTCGTTCTTGCTCGAAGAGCCGGGCGGCGGCGAACGGCGCGTCGAGATGGAGGCAGGGTTCTCCTACCGGCGTGACGAGGGCGTTGAGCACAACGTGGTCAATGGCGGAGACGCGCCAATGGCCTTCGTCGAGGTGGAGTTGAAGTAGGGGGCATTGATGCCGCCCGTTTGCAATTGAGGTAGGCATGCCAGCAGGTGAAAATCTTCGTATCAATCCTAATCGTCTGTGGGACAGCATCATGGAGATGGCGAAGATCGGCCCGGGCATTGCCGGCGGTAACAATCGCCAGACCCTGACTGACGAAGACGGCGAAGGCCGCCACCTGTTCAAGCGCTGGTGCGATGATGCGGGCTTGACCATGGGCGTCGACAAGATGGGCACCATGTTTCATCGCCGTGAGGGCACTGACCCCGATGCGTTGCCGGTCTATGTCGGCTCACACCTCGATACGCAGCCGACCGGCGGCAAGTATGACGGTGTGCTCGGCGTGCTGGCGGCGCTGGAAGTAGTGCGCACGCTGGACGATCTCGGCATCCAGACAAAGCATCCGATTGTCGTGACAAACTGGGCCAACGAAGAGGGCGCGCGGTTTGCGCCGGCGATGCTGGCCTCTGGCGTGTTCGCGGGCGTGCACTCGCTCGACTACGCCTATGGACGCAAGGACCCTGACGGGAAAACCTATGGCGAGGAATTGAAGCGCATTGGCTGGCAGGGCG
>CAYZQP010000327.1:1235-3711 GCA_964480545.1 uncultured Mesorhizobium sp.
AGATGCACGCCTATTTCGAGTATCACATCGAGCAGGGGCCGATCCTCGAGGCCGAGGACAAGCAGATTGGCGTCGTCACGCACGGGCAGGGGCTGTGGTGGCTGGAGTTCACACTGACCGGCCGCGAGGCGCATACCGGCTCGACGCCGATGAACATGCGCGTCAATGCCGGGCTCGCAATGGCGCGCATCTTCGAGATGGTGCAGGCGGTGGCGATGGAGAACCAGCCCGGCTGTGTCGGCGGCGTGGGACAGGTGAAGTTCTCGCCCAACTCGCGCAACGTGCTGCCGGGCACGGTGATCTTTACCGTCGATATCCGCTCGCCCAACCAGGCCAAGCTCGACGGGATGCGCGCGAAGATCGAGAAAGAAGCGGCGGCAATCTGCGAGGCGCTCGGCGTCGCCTGTGCGGTTGAAGCGGTCGGGCATTTCGACCCGGTGACCTTCGACCCGGTGCTGGTCGGGCGCGTGCGCAAGGCCGCCGAGGACATGGGCTATTCGCACATGGACATCATCTCCGGTGCCGGCCACGACGCCTGCTGGATGCAGAAGGTCACGCCCTCGGTGATGGTGATGTGCCCGTGCGTCGGCGGGCTTTCGCACAATGAGGCTGAGGAGATTTCGAAGGAGTGGGCCGGGGCTGGAGCGGATGTGTTGCTCAGGGCGGTGCTTGAGACGGCGGAGATTGTGGGGTGAAGATTGCAGCGCGTAGCTCCCTCCCCCTTGAGGGGAGGGTGGCCGGCCAGAGGCTGGCCGGGTGGGGTCCTCTCCACCTGCTCTTGCTTGCGTCTTCAAATGATGGTGCAGCCAGCTGCAATGACCCCACCCGGCCGCTGCGCGGCCACCCTCCCCTCAAGGGGGAGGGAGCTCTCGCAACCGCCATCGGGAGTGCGCCCTAAATGGACGTCGAGCTGCTCCTCCAGGGTGTCATCCGCTTCTCGAATTTCATGACGTCGCGGCTGCTTGTTTCCGGGGTGGTGGCTTATGTGTTGTCCGGCTTCATCCCGCTTGGCAACACCACGGACGGGTTTCTGCCGACGGTCGATCTGGTCAATGGCGTGGTGCAGAATTACCAGAACATCTTTGACACGCTGGGGGTCTCGGATTTCGCGATATTGCTGATCCTGTTCATCTTCCTGACCACGATCCACCTGATTTACATGGGGTTCAATTCCATCGGGCGTTACCTGCCGCCGGCGATCCTGCCGATCTCGGGCTGGGTGGCGGTGGAGCGGGTGACCGGCAAACCGTTCGAGACGATGCGCAAGGCGCGCGGCGACGAAGAAACCGAGGAAGAGAACCAGCGGCTCTATGAGTTCAAACAGCGGCTTCGCGCGATGGAAATCGTCAGCCGTGAGAAATACAAGGAACGGCTGGAGGGCCGCTACGAAACGTTCCGTGTGTCAAAAGCCTTTGTACTGATCTCGTTGCTGGTGTGGATCTACGTGACGATATTTGGTGGCTTCTCCCGCTCACCCAGCATTCTGCTGGCGATCTTCGGCATTGCGCTGATCGCCGCGCTCTTGTCCGGGTTCTCGCTGCTGCGCACCAACCGCGAACGCATTTACAAGCTACGCCGCAGCCTGGTGGCGGAGATCATGGAATTTGCCGGCATCTGGGTCGCGCCCGAATATCGCGAGCAGGTGGCGCAGGACTGCATGTCCGACGAGGAACTTCATGCGGCGTCGCTCGCCGTGGTGGTGCCAGTGTTTGGCACGATGGATACATTCAAGGCCGAAATGCGCCGCTGGCGCAATCGGCGCAAGGTGGCGCATGGACGACTTTGACTCGATCAATCACGAGCATACTGGCAAGGGCATAATGTGCCATCACGTCAGTGACGGTGAACGACCGCTTCTTGAGATATGGCACCTTCCCGACGGCACGTGGGATTTCATGTGCGGCGAAAACGATCATGAAAGCGTCGAGGAGGTCGGGGTGGTCTGCGCAGATTGCACCATGCGCATGGTCTACGAGAGATTCGGACTACCGGTCCTTGAACGAGCAAGAGTCGCGACGCGCGAATCCGAAAATTCGCCTTGGCAGGTGCGGATAATGACGGATTCGGAAGTCGCAGAGTGCTTTGAAGAAAATTGATAAGAGAGGGTGGGCCCACATGTCCAAGGTCATCAAGAACGGAACCATCGTCACTGCCGACCGCACGTGGAAGGCGGATGTGCTGATCAGGCACGGCAAGATCGAAGCCATCGGGCCGGACCTGCATGGTGACCACGAGATCGATGCGACGGGCTGCTATGTGATGCCGGGCGGCATCGACCCGCACACGCATCTCGAGATGCCGTTCATGGGCACCTATTCGGCCGATGATTTCGAGAGCGGCACGCGTGCTGCCTTGTCTGGCGGCACCACAATGGTGGTGGATTTCTGCCTGCCGGCGCCAAACCAGTCGCTGCTCGAAGCGCTGCAGATGTGGGACAACAAGACGTCCAAAGCCTGCTGCGATTTTTCCTTTCACA
>CAYZQP010000328.1:0-1136 GCA_964480545.1 uncultured Mesorhizobium sp.
GTCGAAGCGGTGACAAGACCGTCGGTGAAGCGGGCGGCGCCCGAGCTGCAGCCTGCAGCGAGTCCGCTCAGCACCAGCAGCGCAACTCCACGCGCCAAGCCAAGCTTGCAATTCCCCAAGACACTCAAACGCATCGCAAATACCCGCGAACACTCAACACAACTCGTCGAATTAAAGCGAGTTAAAGTTACTGTCGGGTTAAGTGGAGATGAGAAAGGTGAGACATTTTTGATCGCGGTGTCGAAGTCTACAACCTGGCGGCGACGGAGCGGGCAATCGGCTGGAAGCGAACGCGCGCGATTTCCTCCCGTTCAAACCGGCTGCCGACCTTGGTCAGCTTCGCCAGTTCCTGAACGCCTTCGGGCGGGCCGATGGCCGCAACCATGATGCCATTCGTTGCGAGCTGGTCGGCAAAGGTTCTCGGAAGCGTTTCAAATGACGTCCACACGACAATCCGGTCATAAGGGCCGTTCGCATGCAATCCGTTCGATCCATCTGCATGGCGCAGAGTAACGCTGGTCAGCCCCATCGCCTCGAAGCGGTCACGTGCAGCGTCCGCAAGGGTCCGGTAGCGCTCGATTGTGGTCACGCGGGCGGAGAGCCGCGCCATCAGTGCAGCGGTGAAGCCCGAACCCGTACCGACCTCAAGAACCCGCTGGCCGGGTTCGATGGCAAGCGCCTGGATGACCAGCGCCTGAAGATCAACGCCTTCGATCACCTCTCCGCAATCGATTGGCAGCATACGGTCGGTCCACGCAAGATCGCGCCATGCTTCCGGCAGGAAGGATGCGCGTGGCGTCGCCTCGATTGCTGCGACAAGTTCCTTGCTCATGCGACCACGCTGACGCAACAGGAAGGCAGCAAGCCCTTCACGCTCGGACAAGTCTTGGCTCCTAGGCAAGCAATTTGGTGAGATCGTCGCGCAGTGCATGCGCGGTCAGGTCCATCTGCAGCGGCGTCACCGACACATTGCGGTTGCGAACCGCTGCGATGTCGGTGCCGTCGACCAGTTCCGGCGGCACACCGCCAAAGCAGAGCCAGTAATACGGGAAATTGCGGCCGTCGCGGCGCTCATCGATCCAGATCGAATGCACCAGCTTGCCCTGCGCCGTCACCACCGTTTCGCCGACCTCATC
>CAYZQP010000328.1:1146-3690 GCA_964480545.1 uncultured Mesorhizobium sp.
AGAAGAACGCCCTCGGGGAGCTTCGCTTTCAGGAGATTCTTCAGGATCGGCGGTGCCAGCGCCTCGCTTGTTTCCCACTTGATGACGCGAACATCATTCTCGACGAAATAGGCCTGGCTCAGTGCGAAGGAACGGATGCCGAGCATCGCGCCTTCCATTGCGGCTGCGACGGTGCCGGAATAGGTCACATCATCGGCCAGGTTGGCGCCGGCGTTGATGCCTGACAGCACGAGATCCGGCGGCTCAGGCATCACCTTGCGCACGGCCATGATGACGCAATCCGTTGGCGTGCCGCGCACCGCGTAGCGCTTGTCATCAATCTTGCGCAGCCGCAGAGGATCGGAGATCGAGAGCGAATGCGCGAAGCCGGACTGGTCAAACTCCGGCGCGACAACCCAGACATCGTCGGACAGCGTGCGGGCTATCCTTTCCAGCGAAGCGAGCCCCTGCGCGTTGATGCCGTCGTCGTTGGTGATCAGTATCCGCATCAGGTCCTCGCAATCCTCTCCAGCCCGCCCATATAGGGCCGCAGCGCGTCCGGCACTGTGATGGAGCCATCCTCGTTCTGGTAGTTCTCCATCACTGCAATCAGCGCACGGCCGACCGCAACGCCGGAGCCATTCAACGTGTGTACGAACTTCGTCTGCTTCGCATCCTTCGCACGATAGCGGGCGTCCATGCGCCGCGCCTGGAAGTCACCGCAGACCGAGCAGGATGAAATTTCGCGATAGGCGTTCTGCCCCGGCAGCCAGACCTCGATGTCATGTGTCTTGCGCGCGCCAAACCCCATATCGCCGGTGCACAGAACAACCGTGCGGAATGGCAGACCGAGGCGGATCAGTACCTCCTCGGCGCATTTGGTCATACGGTCGTGCTCTTCGAGCGAGCTGTCCTCATCGGTGATCGAGACCAGCTCGACCTTGTAGAACTGGTGCTGGCGCAGCATGCCGCGCGTGTCCCGGCCTGCAGAGCCTGCCTCCGAGCGGAAGCACGGCGTGAGCGACGTCATGCGGATCGGCAGCGTTTCAGCCGGCGTGATCTCCTCGCGCACGAGATTGGTCAGAGGAACTTCGGAGGTTGGGATCAGCGCAAGGCGCGAGTCGCCATGCGGCGTGAAAAACAGGTCTTCCTCGAACTTCGGCAACTGGTTCGTACCGAACAGCGCGGCATCACGCACCAGTAGCGGCGCGATCACTTCGCTATAGCCATGCTCTGTTGTGTGCAGATCCAGCATGAACTGGCCGAGCGCGCGTTCCAGCCGCGCCAGTTTTCCCTTCAGCACGGTGAAGCGTGAACCGGACAGGCGCGCGGCACGCTCGAAATCCATCATGCCGAGCGCATCGCCGAGTTCGAAATGCTCCTTCACCCAGTTCGGGCGCGGCTTCACTTCGCCAACCTTGCGGAGCTCGACATTATCTTTTTCGTCGCGACCGACAGGAACATCCGGCAGCGGCACGTTGGGGATGACGGCCAGCGCATTGCGCAGCGCATCATCGAGTTCGCGCTCGGTCTGCTCGGCCGTGCCCAGAAACTCCTTGATGGCATTGACCTCGGCCTTGAGCTCATCCGCCCTGGCCATATCGCCCGAGCGCATCGCGTTGCCGATTTCCTTCGATGCAGAGTTGCGGCGCTCCTGGCGCACCTGCAATTCGCCCAGATGCGCGCGGCGGATTTCATCTGCCTGCAGTACGCCATCGACAGTCGCCTTCGCATCCGACTTCGACGAGCCGCGCTTCACCAGCGCCTCAATCAGAGCCTCGGGCTTTTCGCGAATCCATTTGATGTCGTGCATGAAGGTAGTGTCTTCCAGACTGTGGGGAATAGCGCCATGGCCGGACAGGCCACGAAGCAGCCGCGCCCGGGGTAAACCTCAACGCGTGGCGGCGCAAGCTGCGATGCTCACTTTTTGGTCTAATGCTGATCTGCCGATCAGGCCGTCGTTGCCGGACTGGCCGGTGCATCAGCGTCCTTGGCCTGCTCCTCAGCCCGCTTTCGCTCGATTGCAGCCGCCAAAAGGATCGAGATTTCGTAGAGCAGGATCGTCGGCAGCGCGAGACCGATCTGGCTGATCGGGTCCGGCGGCGTGATGATCGCAGCGACCACAAAGGCGATCACGATCGCCCATTTGCGCTTGTCACGCAGGCCTTGCGCGGAGAGCAGGCCAACCCGGGCCATCAGCGACGTCACCACCGGCAGCTGGAACACCAGACCGAAGGAGAAGATCAGCGTCATGATCAGCGACAGATATTCAGAAACCTTGGGCAGCAACTGGATCGAGACTTCCTCGTCGCCGCCGGTCTGCTGCATGGCCAGGAAGAACCACATCACCATGGGCGTGAAGAAGAAATAGACCAGTGCCGCCCCCAGCAGGAACAGCAGCGGAGAGGCGATCAGGAACGGCAAAAAGGCCGACTTCTCGTTCTTGTAGAGCCCGGGCGCAATGAAGCGATAAATCTGCGTCGCGATCAGTGGAAACGCCAGGATCATGCCGCCGAACATCCCGAGCTTGATCTGGGTGAAGAAGAATTCCTGCGGCGCCGTGTA
>CAYZQP010000329.1:0-3314 GCA_964480545.1 uncultured Mesorhizobium sp.
CCATGGTCCAGGCAGCCGTTTCGGCGACGAGCGCCGTAGCAACCCCTACATAGCCTGACCTACCCGTCCGTTGCCTTGACGCCGCCTGAAAGCAAAGCCATCGAGGCTCCATGAACCTGCCAGCAGCCCTGCCCTTCCCGAACATAGACCCGGTGATCTTTCAGATCGGCCCCGTCGCGGTGCACTGGTACGGGCTGGGCTATGTCGTCGGTATCCTGTTTGGCTGGTGGTATGCCAAACGGCTGGCAGCCAGCGACCGGCTCTGGCCTGGCAACAAATCGCCCATCACAGCACTCGACCTCGACGACTTCCTGCTCTGGGCCGCACTTGGCATCGTGCTCGGCGGGCGCATCGGCTACATTCTGTTTTACGATTTCGCCAAATACACTGCTGACCCGTTCTCTGTTCTTGCGGTGTGGCAAGGCGGTATGTCCTTCCACGGCGGCCTCACCGGCGTGATCATCGCCATGGTCCTTTTCGCGCGCAAACGCGGCATTCCGTTGCGCTCGATGTTCGACATTATCGCCTGCGCGGCGCCCATTGGCATCGGCCTCGTGCGCTGCACCAACTTCATCAACTCCGAGCTCTGGGGCCGGGTCACCGATGTGCCCTGGGCCTTCGTCTTCCCGAATGGCGGGCCGGACCCGCGCCATCCGAGCCAGCTTTACGAAGCGGTTCTGGAAGGTTTCCTGCTGTTCTTCATCCTGTGGTTCCTCGTCTGGAAACTCATGAAGCTGAAATCACCCGGCTTTGTCGCTGGCGCCTTTGTTGCGATCTATGGCGCCTCGCGCATCTTCGTTGAGTTCTTCCGCGTGCCGGACGAGCACATCGGCTACCTGGTCGGCGACTGGGTCACCATGGGCATGATCCTCTCGACCCCGCTGGTGCTGCTGGGCACCTACCTGATGGCGACCGCACGCCCCACAACTCGGCCCGCATGACAGCGCTGAAGAAGCGCATGGTCAGCCAGATCGAGGCGCTCGGCCCGCTGCCGGTGCATGAATACATGGCGACCTGCCTGTTTGACCCGCGCGACGGCTATTACACGACGCGCCAGCCCTTCGGTGCAGACGGCGACTTCACCACCGCACCCGAAATCTCGCAGATGTTTGGCGAGTTGATCGGGGCCTGGCTCGTCGCCACCTGGAGGCAAATCGGCAGTCCGCAAGATCCGATCATCGCCGAGATCGGCCCCGGCCGGGGCGCGCTTATGAAGGACATCGCTCGCACGATATCGCGGCTTGCCCCGGCGCTCTCGGCCAACGCCAGCTTTGCCCTGATCGAGGCCAGCCCCCGCCTGTCCGACGTGCAGCGCGAGACGCTTGCCAACTCGCACGGCACTTTCAACTGGATTGCCTCGGTCGCCGAACTTCCTGGCCGCCCGCTGCTCATCATCGGCAATGAATTGTTCGATGCGATACCTTGTCGCCAATACGTGAAGACCGCACAGGGCTGGCGCGAGCGCTACGTTGATATCACCGCCGGGGGCGACCTTACCTTCGCAGCCGGAGTGGGCTCGCTCGACCCGTCGCTGCTGCCGCCTGAAGCTTCCGGCGCGCCTCAGGGCGCAATCTTCGAGATCGCCCCTGCCCGGACCGCTCTGCTTCAGCAGATTGCCGAACACATCGCCACACACAGCGGCGCAGGCCTGTTCCTCGACTACGGGCATCTGCAACCGGGCATCGGCGATACGCTGCAGGCTGTGTTGAAACATAAATATAACGACCCGCTCGCCCATCCCGGCGAGGCTGACCTGACCAGCCACGTGGATTTCGCAGCCCTTGCCAACACCGTGCGCCAGACCGGGCTCACCCCGCACCTGACCACGCAGGGCGATTTCCTGCTCGCCCTCGGCCTTGTCGAACGCGCCGGGGCACTCGGTGCGAACGCCGATGACACAACCCGCGCGCGCCTGACCTCAGACGCCAATCGCCTCGCCGGTCCGGACGAAATGGGCGAATTGTTCAAGGTGCTGGGTTTTCAATCAACTCCCGGCAACCCGCCCGGCTTCTGATCCAGCTCCGCTCCCGCAACCAGACCAGCCGAAGCTTTACCTTGACGTCACCCACTGCATCGGATCACAACACGCGCCATGTTGAACCGCACGACGCCTGATCCCGTCCGCTCGGCCCTGCTCGACGAATTTGCCTCAACCGGCATCCGTCACGGCTATTTCACCCGCACTGGAGGCGTTTCGGATGGCATTTATGCCGGATTGAACACCGGAACCGGCTCAGCAGACACGCCAGAAAATGTCGCAGAAAATCGCCGCCGTGTGGCCACCTGGATGGGCGTCTCGCCCGAATCGCTGCTTTCGGCGCACCAGATCCACTCACCGGACGCACTGATCGTGCGCGAACCATTCCCCGGCGAGCGCCCGAAAGTCGATGCGCTGGTCACCGACCGTCCAGGCATCGCCATCTGCGCCTCAAGCGCCGATTGCGGACCGATCCTCTTTGCTGATCCTAAAGCGCAAGTCATTGGTGCCGCCCATGCAGGGTGGAAAGGCGCTTTGACCGGCGTGCTTGAGAGCACCATCGACACCATGGAGAGCCTTGGCGCACGCCGCGAGAACATCGTCGCAGTGCTCGGCCCCTCCATCAGCCAGGCCAACTACGAGGTCGGACAGGAGTTCATCGAGCGCTTCACCGGGGCCGCGCCGGACAACGCCCGATACTTCGAACCATCCATCAATGCCGGGCATGCCATGTTTGACCTGAACACCTATACGGTGGACCGCCTGCGCGCCGCCGGCGTCACCGCAGAGGCGCTCTACCGCTGTACCTATGCCGAGGAAGACCTTTTCTATTCCTATCGACGCACAACGCATCGCAAGGAACCGGATTATGGTCGCCACGTTTCCTCAATCGTTCTGGAGGGGATTTGATGGCCTTGCACTTTGACCGCCCGGAGTTTGACGCGCGGCGCGACCGTCTCGTGGTAGAGATGGCCGACAGGAAGCTCGACGCCATGCTGCTGTTTGCGCAGGAGAGCATGTACTGGCTGACCGGATACGACACGTTTGGCTTCTGCTTCTTCCAGTGCCTTGTCGTGAAGTCCGACGGCGCGATGTATCTGCTGACCCGCTCGGCCGACCAGCGCCAGGCCCGCAACACGTCGATCATCGACAACATCACCATCTGGACTGACCGCGCCGAGGCCAATCCCGCTGTCGACCTGCGCAATCTCCTGAATGACCTCGGCCTGCTCGGCATGACCATTGGCGTCGAGTATGACACGCACGGCCTGACCGCCCGCAATGGCCAGTTGCTTGACGAGCAGTTGAAGACCTTCGGCACCGTGGTCGACATGTC
>CAYZQP010000329.1:3324-3686 GCA_964480545.1 uncultured Mesorhizobium sp.
CCTCCGGCATCGTCTCGCGCCTGCGCCAGTTCAAGAGCCCTGCGGAAATCAGGAAAGTCGAGCGCGCTGCCGAACTCGCCGATGAAGCGCTCGACGCCGCACTCAAACTGATCAAGGCCGGTGCGGACGAAGGTGATATCCTCGCCGCCATGCAGGGCGCTATATTCGCCGGCGGCGGAGATTATCCCGCCAACGAGTTCATCATCGGCTCAGGCGCCGATGCTCTGCTCTGCCGCTACAAGGCGGGCCGCCGCAAGCTGAACAAGAACGACCAGTTGACGCTCGAATGGTCGGGCGCCTTCCACCATTACCATGCCGCGATGATGCGCACGGTGCTGACCGGCAAGGCATCCAAACGCCAT
>CAYZQP010000330.1:0-3652 GCA_964480545.1 uncultured Mesorhizobium sp.
CGACATCGTGCGCGAGATGTTCCAGGCCGGCGAGCTGCAGGATTTTCTGCAGGAGAAGGGCGTTGCCGTGAAGGGCGCTGCCTAAAAGCAAACTGATCCGGCCCCCGAACACCCAACCAGGCCGGCTCCCCATTTCCGACGACTGTGAAGCGCCGGCATGTCCCGGCGCTTTTTCGTTCCATTGAAGGATTGGTCACATGGACCAGCACCCCACCTCAGCTCAGGCCGGGAAACCCTTTCCAATCGCGCGCTGGGAGTTCATTACAATCTGCGCCGGCCTGATGGCGCTGAATGCGCTCGCCATCGACATCATGCTGCCCGGCATGCAGGAGATCGGCGCAAGCCTCGGCGTTGCCGATGAGAACCAGCGGCAGTTGATCATCCCGGTCTATTTCCTGGGCATGGCGGCAGCGCTGCTGTTCTACGGCCCGGCCTCCGACCGCTTCGGGCGACGCAAGCCGCTGTTCTTTGGCCTGACCATCTACATTCTGGCAGCGATTGCCGCGGTGTTTGCGCCGACCTTCGAATCGCTGCTGGCGATCCGCTTCATTCAGGGCGTTGGCGCTGCCTCCACCCGCGTGATTGCCGTCTCCATTGTGCGTGACCGGTTTGGCGGACGCGCCATGGCGGAGGTGATGTCGCTGATCTTCATGGTATTCATGGTGATCCCGGTGATTGCGCCCGCACTCGGCCAGCTGGTGCTGTTGTTTGGCAACTGGCACGAAATCTTCATGGTGATGGCAGCCATCGCGATTGCGATCACGCTCTGGGCCTATATCCGCATGCCGGAGACGCAGCATCCGGAAGACCGGCGGCCGATTGACCTGAGCTCCGTGTTGTCGGGCTTCCGCACCGTGCTGACCAACCGCATGTCGCTTGGCTACACCATTGCCTCGACCATCATCTTTGGCGCGCTGTTCGGCTTTATCAACTCGGCGCAGCAGATCTATGTCGGCATCTACAAGCTCGGTGCCTGGTTCCCGGTGGTGTTTGCCGGCATCGCAGGCCTGATGGCCGTGTCATCCTTCCTCAACGCGCGGCTCGTCGGCAAAGTCGGCATGCGCCGCCTGTCACATGGCGCGCTGATTGGCTTCATGACAGTCAGCGCAATCTGGTTCGTGCTCTCGCTCTTTGGCGAACTGCCGGTCTGGCTGTTCGTCGGGATTTTTGCGGTCGCGATGTTCCAGTTCGGCTGGATCGGCTCCAACTTCAATTCCATCGCCATGGAGCCGCTTGGCCATATTGCGGGTACTGCGGCCTCCATTCAGGGCTTCGTGCAGACACTGGGCGGCGCGGTCATCGGTACGATCATCGGCCAGTCGTTCGACGGCACCACAACGCCTTTGGCGCTCGGCTTTACTGGCGTTGCGCTGGTCGGGCTGATCTTCGTGCTGATTGCCGAAAAGGGAAAGCTGTTTGCCGCACCGAGCGTGGGCAAGCCGGGCGTCGAGGTTGGCGGCGGTCACTGATCCGGGCTGAGCGTCAGTCCGGCAAAGTCGAACAGCTTGCGGTCGAGCATGTGGCTCGGGCGCGTGTTGCCGAGCGCGCGGATCATAGTGTCCTTGCGGCCGGGCATGCGCTTTTCGATGTCGTCCAGCATCGCCTTCATGGCGTTGCGCTGCAGGCCTTCCTGACTGCCGCAGAGGTCGCAGGGGATGATCGGGAAGGCCATCGCGTCGGCAAACTTCGCCATGTCAGCCTCGGCATTGTAGGCGAGCGGACGCAGCACGAAGAGATCACCATCATCATTGACCAGTTTGGGCGGCATGGCAGCGAGCCGTCCGCCGTGGAACAGGTTCATGAAGAAGGTTTCGAGAATGTCCTCGCGGTGGTGGCCAAGCACCAGCGCCGAGCAACCCTCCTCCCGCGCAATGCGATAGAGATGGCCGCGGCGCAGGCGTGAGCACAGCGAGCAATAGGTCGAGTTTTCGGGCAGCTTTTCGGTGACGATCGAATAGGTGTCGCGATACTCGATGCGATGCGCGATGCCATGCCTGTTCAGCCAGTCCGGCAGGATGTGTTTCGGAAAGTTCGGCTGGCCCTGATCGAGATTGCAGGCCAGCAGTTCAACCGGAAGCAGCCCGCGCCATTTCAGGTCCAGCAGGATTGCAAGCAGGCCGTACGAGTCCTTGCCGCCCGAGAGCGCCACGAGCCAACGGTCGCCGGGGCGAACCATGGCGAAATCCTCTATGGCCTGCCGCGTCTGGCGCAGCAGCCGCTTGCGCAGCTTGTTGAACTCGACCGAGCGCGGCGCATCCGCAAACATAGCAAAATCGCCAGCGGCTTCCGCGTCGAGTTCTGGACTTGGCGTGATGACGTTCATGGCCTGCGCAATAGCATCCGCCTGGACGAAATGGAACGCGGCAACAAACCAGCACCGCTTCGTATAAGTTGAGATTAATAATGGTAAGCTATCATTCCGCCCAGCGGCGGCGAGGGTTACATGCGCATTTTTGTTATGGCAGTATCCCTGATAGCTGTCAGCCTCTGGCTCCTATCGGTGCTCGACGGGGAAAAGTACGCTGATTGGGGTCAGCGGCTGAAGGTTGAAATCCAAACGCCCAACGGTGTTGTCGTCGGAACAGGCGTTGCGCGCGTATCCGTCGTCAAACGCCACAGCTATTGGGGGCGCTGGCGAGCGAGAAACATATTCAAGAATGATGGCTTGCCAATCTCTTCCTACTCGCATTTTGGCGAAGCGGTACCGATTCATCTCGGCGATGGACGAATCGTCCTGGCACTTTTGACCGGAGACGGGTGGGGAGACAGCGATCTTCGCGCGCTCGTTACCTTTCCCGGCAAACAACCACTAGACAAGATTTGGGGTCGGACCCTTGGAGGTCCCACCCCTGCTGACGACCCTACTTTTCCGGTTGATGGCATTGAAAATGCCGTCCTGGACGAGCCGCGACCTCTGCCCGAGCGCGCGATGCCAACATTTGAGCTCTTCAACAACCCTGCGAGTCAATCGTCCGGAAAGACATTCAAATCGACGCAATTCGCTTCTGTTGTTGGCGGAGGTTACTCGCTGCGCTCCATTACGCTCGAAATCACGAATGCAGAGGCGGATATGGGCCGCATCAGGAAGCAACTCCCCCGGCTTACGGGAAAAAGCCAATGGGGTGACAGTAGGCGGCGCATTTTCTGTTTCAATTCACCCAATGTTTGCCCCGAGAATTGGCGCATTCACGACTAGCGCTCAAGCGTCAATCATGGTGCAAACGGGTCGATGAAAAAGGGCGGCCTCGCGACCGCCCTTCTTCAGACTTGAGGCAAGTGCCGCTTACTTCGGCAGGTCGCCTTCGACGCCCTTCACATAGAAGTTCAGGCCGAGCAACTCGCTGTCTGGTGCAACAGCACCGGCAGCCAGCCATTCCGAACCGTCCTGCTTGGAGACAGGCCCGGTGAACGGGTTGAACGTCTTGTTCTTGATCTTGGCTTCGGTTTCCTCAGCCAGCTTTTTCACGTCATCTGGCATGTTGGTGTAAGGTGCCATGATGACGTGCTCGACGTCCATGCCGCCCCAGATATCGATCTGCTGATATGTGCCGTCCATCAGCGCCTTGACGCGCTCGGTGTAGTAATGCGCCCAGTCGTCGACGATGGCCGTGAGTTGGGTCTTCTCGCCGAACTTGATCATGTCAGAGGCCTG
>CAYZQP010000331.1:0-3605 GCA_964480545.1 uncultured Mesorhizobium sp.
CCACATCTTGGTGCCGTTCAGCACGAAACGGTCATTGCGCTTCTCGGCGCGCAGCCGCATCGACACAACGTCGGAACCCGATCCGCTCTCCGACATAGCCAGCGCGCCGACGTGCTCGCCCGAACACAGCTTCGGCAGGTACTTCTCCTTCTGCGCATCCGTGCCCCAGCGGTTGATCTGGTTGACGCAGAGGTTGGAATGCGCGCCGTAGGACAGCCCCACCGAAGCAGAAGCGCGCGAAATTTCCTCCATAGCCACGACATGCGCGACATAGCCCATGCCCGAGCCGCCGAAGTCTGGAATGGCGGTGATCCCGAGCAGCCCGAGCCCGCCCATTTCCTCCCACAAATGCGCCGGAAACTCGTTCTTCAGGTCGGCTTCTGCAGCAATCGGCGCGATGCGCTCGGTTGCAAACCGGCGCACCATGTCGCGCAGCGCGTCAACCTCATCCCCAAGCGGGAAGTTCAGTCCGTTCGTGTACATCGCGTCTCCTCCGCGTATCGTTGTTCTGGCCAGCCCCCACCAGCCGCATCGTCATGGTCAGGTAGGTCTCGGTCACTTCCTCGACTGACAGCCGCTCGTCGGGCCGGAACCATACAATCACGCCGGTGATCATCTGGATGATTGCCATCGCCGTCAGCCCGACATCATCAATGTCGAACGCGCCGCTCTCCGCGCCCTCGCGCAGGATTTGCCGCAGGTTCTTCTCATAGGCCGTGCGCAGCTTCAGGATTGCCGTCAGCCGCTCCGGAGACAGCGAGCGCAGTTCCATGTTGGACACATGCGTCGAGTGTCGCCGCGCGACGTGAAAACCAACGTGATGCCGCACGAATGCTGCCAGCCGCTCGGCCGCCGGGGCAGGGGAGGCGTCCATCGCCTGCCAGCCGGCAATCAGCTTTTCCATATGCTCAAGCAGCAGCGAAAAGAGCAGGTCTTCCTTGGTCGGGTAGTAGCGGTAGAGCGCTGCCGCCTGCACGCCGACTTCGGCCGCCAGCTGCCGCATGGACACTGCTTCATAGCCATGTCGTGCGATCAGGTTCAGCGCCGCCTCGCGCAACGCCGCCTCGGTCTTCTCGCCGTTAGAGCCAGTGGTTCGAGCCATGTCGAGTTAATAAAACAAACGTTCAATTCTTTCAAGGGTTGCAATTTAGTGGACTGAGTCCATTAAAATAATTGACTCAGTCAATTATATGCTGGATTGCTATCCGCTGATGCACGCCAAAGGATGACCGCCATTCAAGTCACAGCCGAAATCAGGCGGTTCAGCCGCTTCTACACGCGCAAGCTCGGCCTGCTGGAGGAAACGCTTTCCGGCAGCCCCTACACGCTCACCGAAGCCCGGGTTCTCTATGATCTCGGCAGTGCTCCGGGCGCTTCTGCCTCGCAGATCGCTGGCGACTTGCGGCTGGATCCAGCCTATCTCACCCGCATCCTGCGCAAATTTGACGAAGCGGGCCTGGTCAGCGCGGAATCTGATCCGTCAGACGGACGGCGCCGTCTCCTTTCACTGACCACAGACGGAGAGGCGGCTTTTGCAACGCTTGTTGCCGCTGCTGACCGCGAGATGGGCAAGCTGATCGCTGATCTGGATGCCAGCCAGCGCGCCCGGCTGATCGCAGCAATGGCGGAAGTCACGGCACTCCTGGAACATCCTCCGGCACCCGCTCCGGTCACACTTCGCCCGCACGCCATTGGCGATATCGGCTGGGTTATCGAGCGCCAGGCCAGACTTTACGCAGAAGAATATGGCTGGGACGCCGAGTACGAAGCTCTGGTCTGCGAGATAGGCAGCGCCTTCCTGAAGAACTTTATCCCCGGCAAGGAGTTTTGCTGGATTGCCGAGCGCAACGGCGAGCGTCTCGGTGCGATCTTCCTCGTCCGCCGCTCGGACGAACAGGCACAGCTACGCTTGTTGCATGTCGAACGCACCGCGCGCGGGGCAGGCGTCGGCAGCGTGCTGGTCGAACAATGTGTGCGCTTCGCTCGCGACGCCGGTTACAAATCGATGATGTTGTGGACACAGGACAGCCTGACCGGCGCCCGCCGTCTCTATGAACGCGCAGGCTTCCGCCGGATCAGCATCGAGCAGGTCCACAAGTTCGGCCAGCCGATGGGCAGCGAGATCTGGGAAATGGATTTGTTAGCACGAGCCCATAC
The DNA here is from genome assembly GCA_964480545.1 of uncultured Mesorhizobium sp. GTDB lineage: Bacteria > Pseudomonadota > Alphaproteobacteria > Rhizobiales > Rhizobiaceae > Mesorhizobium_G. The sequence continues at coordinate 2,158 of CAYZQP010000331.1, forward strand.
TTAACGACTCGTTAAAATCCGCTGCTCCACACTGCCGCGATTCGACAACCGGACACGGCAATGCGCGAAACCGTCCTCTATGCTCCCGTAAAGACCTTCCTGGAATCGCTCGGCTATTGCGTGAAGGGCGAGATCGGCGGCTGCGATATTGTCGCGCTGGGCGAGGGCGAGCCGCCGGTCGTCATCATCTGCGAACTGAAATTGCAGTTCAATCTGGAACTCGTGCTGCAGGCTGTCGATCGCGCTGCCGCGAGCGACGAGGTCTGGCTTGCCGCGCAAATCTCGAAGAAGGGCAAGGGCCGCGAGCGCGACGCGCGCTTCCGCAATCTCTGCCGCCGCCTCGGCTTTGGCCTGATCGGCGTCACCGAGCGTGGGCAGGTCGAACTGCTGCTCAGCCCCGCTGCCTTGCCGCCGCGCCGCGATCCGCGCCGCCGCTCGCGCCTCATCAACGAGCACCAGCGGCGCAAGGGCGACCCGATGGCGGGCGGCAGCACGCGTGCCCCGGTCATGACCGCCTACCGCCAGGAGGCGCTGACCTGCGCGGCCGAACTCGCCGCCGGCCCGCGCCGCCCGCGCGACATAAAGCCCGTTTCGCCCAACGCGCCAAAGATCCTGTTCCGCAATGTTTACGGCTGGTTCTCCCGGCCCGAGCGCGGCGTTTATGGCCTCACCGATGCCGGTCATCAGGCACTCGCCCGCTGGCCGCAACAGCCATTGCAAGCCGCCGAGTAGAGGCTAATCTCGCTCGGGCAGAAACGGGGCGTTCATGACATTCGATCTCATCGTCAAAGGCGGCACGCTGCCGGATGGGCGCATCGCCGATATCGGCATTGCCGGCGGCAAGATCACCGCCATTGCCCCCGACATCACGGCACAATCCGGTCGCAACATCGATGCCTCGGGAAACCTCGTCTCGCCGCCCTTTGTCGACCCGCATTTCCATATGGACGCGACGCTGTCTTATGGCACACCGCGCATCAATGCGTCTGGAACGCTGCTGGAAGGCATCGCGCTCTGGGGAGAGTTGAAGCCGCTGCTCACCCACGAGGCGGTAAAGCAGCGCGCGCTGCGTTATTGCGATTGGGCGGTATCGATGGGCCTGCTCGCCATCCGCACCCATGTCGATACCTGCGACGACCGGCTGCTCGCCGTCGAGGCGCTGCTGGACGTGAAGAAAGAGGTCGCACCCTATATCGATCTGCAACTCGTCGCCTTCCCGCAGGATGGCCTCTACCGCTCGCCCGGAGCCTACGAAAACACGATCCGTGCGCTGGATCTCGGCGTCGATGTCGTCGGCGGCATTCCGCATTTCGAGCGAACCATGGTCGATGGCGCCCGTTCGGTCACCGAGCTCTGCGAGATCGCCGCACAGCGCGGCCTGATGGTCGACATGCATTGCGACGAGACCGACGATCCGCTTTTTTTTTTCAAGCAGAAGACGGCATACG
>CAYZQP010000332.1:0-306 GCA_964480545.1 uncultured Mesorhizobium sp.
CATGGAAGTGCCGGACTGGCCGCCAGAGAATATCGACGATCTCGCGAAGCGTTACGAAGACCAGTATTGAGCATGAATTCCGAGGACCGGTGGTGCGAGCCATCGGTCCGACGGTCATGCAGAAAACCATCAGGGGCCGTGGCCTCTTGAAAAGCTAAGTAAGGAAACAGCCATGCGCCACGGTTTTAAAGGCCGTCGTTTTGACCGCAGTATCAGCCATCGCAAGTCGATGTTTGCCAACCTTGCGGTTTCGCTGCTCGAGCACGAGCAGATTGTCACCACCCTCCCAAAGGCGAAGGACCTGCG
>CAYZQP010000332.1:316-3586 GCA_964480545.1 uncultured Mesorhizobium sp.
GTCGAGAAGCTGGTTACGCTGGGCAAGCGCGGCGACCTGCACGCCCGCCGTCAGGTCATCGCCCAGATCGGGAATGACCACATCGTCAAGCGTCTGTTTGAAACCATCGCGCCGCGTTACGCCCAGCGCAATGGCGGCTACCTGCGCATCATGAAGGCTGGCTTCCGTCAGGGCGACAATGCTCCGATGGCCGTCATCGAGTTCGTCGATCGCGACGTCGACGCCAAGGGCGCTGGCGACAAGGCCCGCGTTGCGGCCGAGGCCCAGGACGAAGCAGCATAAGCTCAGGCACATGTGCCGCATAAGGGGCCCTAGCGGCCCCTTTTTTGTTGCCCGGTTTCCAAAGCGCGCGTCGCGAACGTTCAGGCTCGCGGGACGCTTCAAGTCCCTGTTTGTCGCCTGTCGTTCTCGCAGAACGGCTTCACATTTTGGGCGTCACGCGCTGGCGCAACAGACGCACGTACCGAACGATGACCTTCGTTATTGCGCGATTAGCTTTCGCTAATGTTCGGTCTTTCTCCGGATAGTTCCAATTTGAGAGGTTTCGATAACTCGACCTATACGCGTACGGGGTAGAAGGGAGGCATATTCATTTCGTTTGTTAAAAGAGTTTTTGATTATGTCTTTGCTTGGCCGTCTGGTCCGGCGCTTCGTTCGAAGCGATTCCGGCAACTTCTCTATGATGTTCGCTCTCCTCTCCATTCCCGTTGTGACCTGCGTTGGCCTTGCCATCGATTACGGGCGCGCCTCGACCAATCGGGCCACCATGCAGAACGCGCTCGACGCGGCTGCCTGGTACGGTGTTTCGCTCCCCAAGGAGACTTCTGACAAGGAGCGCAAGGAGAAAACCCAGCTGTATTACGTCGCCAATGGTGGCGTTGGTACGATCACGGATATTTCGTACGAGGTTTCGCCGAAGGCTGCCTCGCTAAACCTCAAATCAGACTTCAAGCTGCCTACAACATTTATGGGCCTGGCCCAGGTTCCGTATGTGCAACTCGCGGTGGATTCGAAGGTTCAACTGCCGGTGAAGCTGAAATCCGCAAAGTTCGAGGTTATCAAGGCCGCCGGCAACTGGAGCAAGACAGTTACGCTTTTTGGCCGCGATGAGGTTAGCCAGATGTACCAGCCGCTGATGGAGATCGTGTATCCCGGCATGCAGCAGCCGCTGTCTGCGGCGAAGATCTACCAGATTGACCCGGTGACCAAGGTCAAGACCCTGTCCCGCACCGGCGATATTGACGTCGGGCACACAGATTCGCTGATCGTGCAGATGAACGTCACGGCGACTGACAACCAGATCAAGCAGGACATCCTGTTCGATCTCGTCAGGTTGCTCGGGCTGAACAACCTGCTGGGCACGACGACCGTAGCAGTGCCTCGTGCCATCCGCTCGGATGACAAGCAGTTCACCAAGCGCCTCTACATCACCAAGAAGGTCGATGGTGTAATGAAGACTATGGAAAGTGATGGATCTGACATCTATACGCGCCTCGGCTGCGACGAGACCGAGGAGCAGGCGTGGGAAGACGGTGGCTCGCTCCAGCGTAAGGAATCGTCAAAGAACACGTGGGTTCTGCTTGAGGGGCTGTACAACAAGTATGAGCAGTCCAGCACCGTTCTTCAGCGGCGTGCCATCACCGACTTTGCCTACAAGGTGACCGGCCGCTGCGAGGCCTCGTCAGGGGCAGGCGCCAGGTTGATGGAGTAAGTTTCGGAAAAACCGCGCTTGAGTTTTGGCGCGGTATGTGAAAGAGAGATCGCCGCCGAAGGGGTATAGCTCAGTTGGTAGAGCGGCGGTCTCCAAAACCGCAGGTCGCGGGTTCGAGCCCTGCTGCCCCTGCCAGCCTTCAGCGAATAGAACTTGCAGTACCGGCCCGGATCAGTCATCATTTTCCGACTTGAGCGGGCTGGTGGCCGGCCCCGATGATATTGCCTGCCGGCGCGCGAATCCGCTTGCGCCCGTGCGGAATCCTCTCTATGTAGAACGACGAGCACGCGGTGCGTGGAGCTGGATATTGGCTTTGCGCACCTTTGTTGCGTGGAAAATTCAGTCGAATCGATTCGTTTGCGACCTTGTGTCGGGTCGATGAGGTTTGGCGGTTAAAACGCCCTTGGGGCGATCCTATATAAGTCCGGCAAACGGACAACCGAGAACAGAGCGCGGCGCATGGCGAAGACGACAAATCCCTTCACCTTTCTTCAGCAGGTGAGGGCGGAAACCTCGAAGGTTACCTGGCCAACGCGTCGCGAGACGGTGATCTCGACCATCATGGTGTTCATCTTTTCAATCATCGCGATGATTTTCTTTTTTGCGGCTGATCAGATTCTGGCACTGGCCATCGAGTTCATTCTCGGCATTGGCCGCTGAGCACTGGCGTTTACGAGGGATTTTGAGATGACGGCTCGCTGGTACATCGTCCACGCCTATTCGAATTTCGAGAAGAAGGTCGCCGAGGACATCGAGAACGGTGCCAAGCGCAAGGGCCTGTCCGATCGCATCGAGCAGATCGTTGTGCCGACCGAGAAGGTGGTCGAGGTTCGCCGCGGCAAGAAGGTTGATGCCGAGCGCAAGTTCTTCCCGGGCTATGTGCTGATCAAGGCTTCGCTGAACGATCAGGTGATTTCGCTGGTGAAGAATACGCCGCGTGTCACCGGCTTCCTCGGCGAGGACAGGCTGACTGCCAAGCCGATGCCGATCACCGAGAAGGAAGCCGAGCGCATCCTGAACCAGGTGCAGGAAGGCGTCGAGCGGCCGAAGCCCTCGATCACCTTCGAGATCGGCGAGCAGGTGCGTGTATCGGATGGTCCGTTCGCGACCTTCTCCGGCACCGTGCAGGAAGTTGAAGAAGACCGTGCCCGCCTGAAGGTCGAAGTTTCGATCTTCGGTCGCGCTGTGCCGGTCGAACTGGAATTCGGTCAGGTCGAAAAGGCCTGATCGTAAGGTAGTCCGTTTTTCGGACTGCTTCACATGGTGGAAGGCGAGGGCGGCTTTTGCCGGTTGTCTGAACCGCACCACCAACTCTGAACCGTCACCCTGAGGGTGGCAAATGAAATAGAGGAATGAGATGGCAAAGAAAATTGCAGGCCAGCTCAAGCTGCAGGTAGCCGCCGGCTCCGCGACCCCGTCGCCGCCGATCGGCCCCGCTCTTGGTCAGCGCGGCATCAACATCATGGAATTCTGCAAGGCCTTCAACGCGGCTTCGCAGGAAATGGAGAAGGGCTCGCCCATCCCCGTCGTGATCACCTATTACCTGGACAAGTCGTTCA
>CAYZQP010000333.1:0-3586 GCA_964480545.1 uncultured Mesorhizobium sp.
CCACGCCATGTGCACCGGGAGCGCTCGGCATGAACAGCGAGATCAGCAGCAGGATGAAGGCAGGCGGCAGCAGCCAGAACGAGATGTTGTTCATGCGCGGGAACGCCATGTCCGGCGCTGATCGGTGGCTTCGCCAACTGGATGGTACCGATCATGATCGGTGCGCCGGCATGACCATGAAGAAGATCATGACAAGCGCGTGCGCCGTGGTAAACACGTTGAACATCTGCTTGCCCGCATCGACCGCAGCATCGCCGTCAACGCCATAGACCATCTGCGCCAGACCGTGGAAAATCTGGATGCCCGGCTCTGCCAGCTCCCAGCGCATCATGACAGAAAGGAAACCGCCAATAATACCGGCGATGATCGCGAAGATCAGGTAGAGCGTGCCGATATCCTTGTGGTTGGTCGAGAACAGCCAGCGCGACATGCCGTAAGGCACACCGTGATCACCGTGGTCGTCATGATGGGCGTCATGGCCGTGCGCGGCATGATCATGGTTATGATCGTCATGAGCAGAGGGGCTTGCCATCGGGTACGCTCCGTTCCCTGAAATTCTAACTGTCGACCGGCTCAGTTGCCGGCCGATGCTACCTTGGTGGTGCCATCAATCTCGGCGACGAGCGCCTTGGTGGCGTCCTTCACGTTGCTCTTGGCTGTCTCCACCCAGGCATCATATTGCTGCTGCGTCACAACGCGAACCGCGATCGGCATGAATGCATGATCCTTGCCGCAAAGTTCGGAACACTGGCCGTAGTAAAGGCCTTCCTTCTGTGGCTTGAACCAGATTTCGTTGATCCGGCCCGGTACCGCGTCGGTCTTCACGCCAAAGGCCGGGATGGTCCAGGCGTGGATGACTGCGGAGGATGTGACCAGCAGGCGGGTCGTCACGTTGACCGGGACAACAACCTCGTTGTCGACTGCCAGCAGGCGCGGATATTTGGCCAGGTCAGTCTTGCCAAGATCGATACGCGGGATTTCGCTGTCGGGCGTATCAGGCTTTGCCTTCTTGATAGCGTCGACTTCCTGGAGCATCGCCTGGTTGAACGAGATGGTTTCCTCGCCCAGCTGGTACTCGTAGTCCCAGTTCCACTGGTTGCCGGTGGTCTTGATGGTGATCGCCGGATCTTCCGGTGGCGTGTACTGGTTGCGCAGCAGCTTGAAGGACGGGAAAGCCAGCAAAACCAGAATGATGATTGGTGCGACCGTCCAGATCACCTCGATCGTGGTGTTGTGGCTGGTGCGCGAGGCAACTGGATTGCGCTTTGCACTGAACTTGAACAGGCAATAGGCGAGCAGGACCAGAACCAGCAGTGTGATCGGCACGATGAACCACAGCGTGTAGATCTCGAAGCGCTCGATCTCGTGCATAATCTCCGTAACCGGGGCCTGGAAGCGCATCTCCCAATCAACCGGCTGGTCCGCATAGGCGGACGTGGTGGAGAAGATCGCGGCGCCGGCGCCAAGGCCTGCAAAATACCGTTTCATTGCTATCCTGGTCTCCCACTGTCCGGGGCGGCTCGCCGCAATGCGTACACGCGCGGAATCCGTGTCGCGGCCGCTGCCCCTCTCAAGCGGTTCAAACCATACTCCTTTCCCCGCCGCAAGAAAGACACGGTTGGATTTGTGCGGCATTTTTGCACGGCGAAGCACTCCACTGTGCCTGACATTGATACCTGGCTGGTGCTTTTGCCTGGTCCGGGGCCGCAATTCCGGCGGATTCCGGATCGAATCTGCGGACTGGCCTCCGCTTCCCGGATTGTCCCTGGAGACGGTCCTTGGTTGACGGGGCCTGTCTGTCCTTTAATTGCGGGTCGTGGAAATTGCGCCGTGATTCGCCGGAGCCCCCATGAAGTTCAGCCGTTTGTTGTCCATTGCGTTTGCCGTCTCTCTCGCAACGCCCGTATTTGCCCAGACCGCGCCGAAAGGCACGGTGAAGTCGACGCATGGCTCCTGGTCCATTGTCTGTGACACGCCGGCGGGCGCAACCAGCGAACAATGCGCCATGATGCAGAACGTGGTTGCCGAGGACCGGCCGGAGATCGGCCTGTCGGTGGTTGTATTGCGCACCGCCGACAACAAGGCAGAGATTCTGCGCGTGCTGGCACCGCTCGGCGTTCTCCTGCCGAACCGTCTCGGCCTGAATGTCGACGGGCGCGATATTGGCAGGGCAGAGTTCATCCGCTGCTTTCAGGATGGCTGCTATGCCGAGGTCGTGCTCGAGAAGACGCTGATCGACACTCTGAAGGCCGGCAAGTCAGCCACGTTCTTCGTGTTCCAGACACCGGAAGAGGGCATTGGCATCCCGGTTGACCTCAACGGCTTCAACGAGGGCTTCGCGGCGCTGCCGTAAATCCGGCTATGGCTCTGGTGCCGTCAAGGCAACGCCCCTAGATAGAGGCATTGCCGAGGACCCTCCATGACCGCTTCCCTCACCCAGCAGTTCGACATTTCCGAATCGCGCCTGCGCGAGATCGTTGCCGACGCCGTTCATGGCGCGGATGATGGCGAACTGTTCCTCGAATATTCCGAGGGCGAGGCGCTGGTCTTCGACGATGGCCGGCTGAAGACCGCAAATTTCAACACCAGCCAGGGTTTTGGGCTGCGCACTGTCGCGGGCGAGGCGACCGGCTATGCGCAGTCGGGCGAGATGAGCGAGGCGGCGCTGCTGCGGGCAGCCGACGCCGTTTCCGCCGTCAAGGCTGGCCACTCCGGCCAGATGTCGGCAGCACCCCAGCGCACCAACACGCATCTCTACGGCGAGGAGAATCCCATTCCGGCGCCCGCCTTCGATGCCAAGGCGAAACTGCTCACCGAGATCGACGCGTATCTGCGCAATCGCGACCCGCGCGTGCGCCAGGTCACAGCATCGCTGGCAGCGTCGTGGCAACATGTCGAGATCCTGCGTGGCGATGGCCATCTGGTGCGCGATATCCGGCCTATGGTGCGCATCAACGTGTCCGTCGTTGTTGGCGATGGCGACCGGCAGGAGAGCGGCTCGCACGGAACCGGTGGCCGCAAGAGTTTTGCCGAATTCCTCGTTGAGGATAGCTGGAAACGGACGGCACAGGAGGCGCTGCGCCAGGCGCTGGTCAACCTCGAGGCTGATCCGGCACCGGCCGGGACGTATGACATTGTGCTGTCATCCGGCTGGCCGGGCGTTATGCTGCATGAGGCAGTCGGCCACGGGCTTGAGGGCGACTTCAACCGCAAGAAGACTTCTGCTTTTGCCGGGCTGATGGGCCAGCAGGTCGCGGCAAAGGGTGTCACTGTTGTTGATGACGGCACCATTCCGGAGCGCCGCGGTTCAATCACTGTCGATGACGAGGGAACACCGTCTGCGCGCAACGTGCTGATCGAGGACGGCAAGCTGGTCGGCTATATGCACGACCGGCTGAACGCCCGGCTGATGGGCGTTGCCCCGACCGGCAACGGGCGGCGGGAATCGTACGCGCATCAGCCGCTGCCGCGCATGACCAACACATTCATGACCGGCGGTGACTACGCGCCTGAAGAGATCATCGCCTCGGTCAGGAACGGCATTTACGCCGTGAATTTTGGTGGCGGGCAGGTCGACATCACCTCG
>CAYZQP010000334.1:0-3559 GCA_964480545.1 uncultured Mesorhizobium sp.
GACGCCGACGCCCATGATGAAAATCTTCGCGGCCGGAACGGTACCGGCTGCAGTCATCATCATCGGCAGCGCGCGGTCATATTCAGCAGCGCCGTCGATGACAGCCTGATAGCCGGCGAGGTTGGCCTGCGAGGACAAAACGTCCATGACCTGCGCACGCGTGATGCGCGGCATGAATTCCATGGAGAAGCCGGTGACACCAGCCTTGGCCATGGCGGCCAGGGCGGCGTCATTTCCGTAGGGGTCCATGATGGCGAGCACGGCAGCGCCGGACTTGTAGCCTTTCAGCTCGGCATCCGTGGGGCGGCGAACCTTCAGGATAACATCGGCCTTGGCGGCATCGGAAGCCTTGCCGATCTTTGCACCTGCCTTAGCGAATTCCTCATCGGTGATGCGGGACAAGGTCCCGGCACCGCTTTCGACGGTTACGTCGAAGCCGAGTGCGGTGATGCGCTTGACGGTATCGGGCGAAGCGGCGACGCGCGGCTCGTTGGCGTCCACTTCACGCGGGATAAATACTGACTGTCCCAACGTTGCTCCTCCCCCAGAGTGTTCGGGATGCATCTACAGCATGTCGCGCAAAAGTGTGAAGCGGTTTTGCGAGAGCGACACGCGAAAAAACAAAGACTTACGCGTACGGAACGGATCTGAAGTTCGCGACACGCTCCGCGTCCATGCCACCAGGCGGCAGAACTACCTCAGCGCGATCGCACCGACGATCGTTACGACGACCATGAGAATGAGGCTGAAGAGGAAGTTGATCACTCCTCCGCTGGTGGCGAAATAGAAGAACGCCAGCGCGATCATCAGAGCCACGCAAAAAATGGTGCCGTATTTGGTCAGCGCCAGAAAGCCTGCATAGGTTTTCTCATGTTCGGCGTAGTCCATCTCTGCGCCGAGTTCGACGGGTCCGCTTGGTCCGTGATCTGCCATGGAATTCCCCTGATTTAACCAGTACCAATTATCGGCATAGCGAAAACAGCCTTTCGCCGCAATGGCGCGAATGCCGGTTTTGTGGGGGCGTTGTGTGGTGCGACAATTCTCCCGCCCCGGCCGGCAGTTCGCCCTTTGGTAAGAGTTTCGTAGCCACGATTTCAGCTTTCTTGCCGCAAACAGGCTTCCATACGGGCCTTCGCAACCGGTTTGGTTTATAAACGCGCGCACAAATTCGGGGCGAACTTGGCGACGACGGCATCAACAAATACCAACCCGGACAGCGGATCGCATAGACGCGCGTGGCCGTGGAGTTTGCGCGCCAACGTTATGATCGTCGTGCTTACGGCCATTCTTCCGCTGCTGATTGCATTTGCCCATGCGCTGAAACACGGCCCTTCGTTGACCATCCTTGCCATCTCCGGCGCGGCTGCGTTGGCAATCGCCATAGCGGGAGCGATCCTGGTTGCCATACGTATCGGCCTCTCCATCATGGAACTGGCGCACCGGGCCGAGACTGCGGTCTTCGGCAACACAATCCCGGAAGGGTCCCGATTTGCAGGCGACATCGTCGAACTCCAGCCGTTGACCAGCAAGATTGGTGTGATCGCGCTGGAGGTTCGCAACCGTCGTGATTCCGAAACCCGCATGGCAGCAGAACTCGCAATACGCGAGCGCCGCTACAAGGCCATGGCCGAGGCGGGCACGCTGATTTTCTGGCGCGCTGACAAGTACGGCCATCTGCTTGAGGCGACCGGCTGGCCGGAACTGACAGGCGAGCCCGCACCGCTCACAATCGAGCACAACGAATTCACATACGTACATCCGGATGACCGGGATGGGCTGACAAGGACGTGGCTGCGCAAGACCGGCGACAGACTTCATACCGATTCGGAATTTCGCATTCGCGTAAAGAACGGAAAGTGGTTGTGGGTCAGATCGCGCGGAACATTGATTGATATCAACGGTGCCAAGGAATGGGTCGGCCTCGTTGAGGATATTGAGGAGCGCAAGCAGGCGGTATTCCGTATCCAGGAGATGGCCCTGAAGGATCCGCTGACGGGCATTGGCAACCGCGCAAAGCTGAACGAGGTGCTGGGCGAGACCATCAGTTCAGGCACCGTTGCCGCTGTAATGATCATCGACCTCGACAACTTCAAGAATGTGAACGACCTGCTTGGACACCTCGCAGGCGACCTGGCCATACGCGAGGCCGTACGCAGGATCGAGACGGTATGCACTGGTGCAGAGCTTGTCTCGCGCATCGGTGGCGACGAGTTTGCTGTCATCTACAAGGGGCCTGACTCGTTGGCGACCGCCACCCGCCTGGCCTCGCAGCTTGTCGCCGAAATGAGCCAGCCGATGATGATCGGCGAACATGAGGCAAAGATCGGCGCCAGCATCGGTGTCGCGCCCATCGAGGGCAGCGCACAGACATCATTGCAAAATGCTGATGTTGCCCTCTACCGCGTGAAGCAGCAGGGCCGCGGTGGCCACATCGTCTTCGACGACGAGCTGCGCACAGAAACTGAATACAAGGAACGCTACAGGGCTGAGCTCGTCCAGGCGCTGACGCGCGGCGAGATCATCGCCCATTTCCAGCCCAAGGTGGACATGGCCAACGGCGCGCTCACAGGCTTCGAGGCGCTGGCCCGCTGGAAGCGTGAGGGCGAGGAAGCCATCCTGCCTGCCGACCTGATCAGCCAGGCCGAGAATACCGGGCTGATCGTCAGTCTTGGTGAGGCCATCCTGCACAGCGCGGTCGAACAGGCGACGTTCTGGGACGACGGCCTGCACGTTGCGGTCAACGTTTCGCCGATCCAGCTCGCATCGCCAGATTTCCCGACTACAGTTCAGAAGGCACTCGACAGGGTCGGCCTCTCGCCACGCCGGCTGGAGCTTGAAATCACCGAGAATGCCTTGCTGGAAAACATCGAGGCCGCGATGGCCGGTCTTCTACGTTTGAAGGCCATAGGCTGCCGCATCGTTATGGATGATTTCTTTTCCGGCAACTCATCGCTGAAGCATCTGCGAGCCTTTCCCTTCGACAAGGTGAAAATAGACCGGAGCTTCATCGCTGACATGACGACTGACAGCAGTTGCGAGGCGATCGTACGCTCGATGCTCGGGCTCTGCCGCGATCTCGGCATCAGCACAACTGCCGAAGGTATCGAGACGGAAGAGCAATTCATGCTGCTTGCCGATGCAGGCTGCACCGAGGGCCAAGGCTACCATTTCGGCCGCGCGATTTCACCGGAAGCTGCGCTGCAACTGCAGGACAGGCCGGGGCGTGGGGTCAGGAAAGCCAGCGTTTCCGTCGCTTGTAGTGCTTGACATCCTTGAAGGACTTTCGGCCCTCGCCGCCGACGCCCAGATAGAACTCCTTCACGTCCTCATTGGTGCGCAGTGCCGCAGCATCGCCGTCGAGCACAATGCGGCCTGACTCCAGAATATAGCCATACTTGGCGTAGCGCAGCGCGACATTGGTGTTCTGCTCGGCCAGCAGGAACGAGACCCCCTGCTCCTCGTTGAGCTTCTTCACGATCTCGAAGATTTCCTCGACCAGCTGCGGTGCCAACCCCATCGATGGCTCGTCGAGCAGGATCATCTTCGGCTTCGACATCAG
>CAYZQP010000335.1:0-3555 GCA_964480545.1 uncultured Mesorhizobium sp.
GACATTGCCGGCGACGCCTCGGTGCAGATGACGATGCAGGAGATGTCGACCGCTGTTCAGTATAATGCGCCGATCAAGATCTTCATCCTGAACAACCAGTACATGGGCATGGTGCGGCAATGGCAGCAACTGCTGCATGGCAACCGCCTGTCGCATTCCTATACGGAGGCGATGCCGGACTTCGTGCTGATGGCGCAGGCGTTCGGCGCGCATGGCATTCGATGCGAGAAGCCGGGCGAACTGGATGATGCGATCCAGGAAATGATCGACGTCAAAAAGCCCGTGCTGTTTGACTGCCGCGTCGCCAATCTCGCCAACTGCTTCCCGATGATTCCGTCGGGCAAGGCACATAACGAGATGCTTCTGCCGGATGAAGCGACAGATGAAGCTGTTGCCAACGCCATCGACGCGAAGGGCAGGGAACTGGTCTAGGACCAGCGCCGGTCGAGCGAATGGCGAGGAGGACGCACATAGCGCTGGCTGGTTTCGCTGCCGGTTTGTGCCTGTTTTCTGCCGGAGCCTCGGCGGAGCAACAGGTCAGGCCGCAGGCAAAACCGGTGACTGCGTCCTCGCAGACGCAGTCGGAAGAGGAGGGGCGGGCCCGCGCACGGTGGATGATCCCGGCTTTGCTCAAGCCGGGCTTTGCCGAGGCGCGGCCGCAGGAGGCGGCGAAGCTTGCCCGCGACCTCTACATTGCCTGTAGCAAGGATGGACAATGGGAGCTTGCCTACAAGACCCTGAAGCCGGTTGCCGAGCCGCTGGTCAAGGGCCTCGGCGTTAATGACGCGACCAACTTTCTGGCCGACCTCGCAACCATTGCAGGCAAGCTGAAGCGGACGAAGGAGCAGGACGAATGGCTGGCGCGCGCTGCCAGGCTGGCGTCCGATAAGTCAGGTGCCGATTCCGAAGCTGCCTTCAGGGTTCGCCTTGATGGCGCGTATGTGCTGCTGGAGACTGACCGGGGGCAGGCAGCAGCCAAAAGCATCGTCGCTACGTTGAAGGATATCGAGACGGCAGGTCTGGCAGACCTGTTCTTTGATGCAGCCGGGCAGGCGGGAGACGCGTTCGGACGCAAGCTTGGCGACGACCAGGTCGAGCCGATTTTCCAGCTTGGCGTAGATTCCCCGCTGCTGAAGACCAATACCGGGGCTGCAAATGGTTTCTTCCAGCTCAAGGCTGCTGGTTACACGCGCAGGCACGGCAACGTCCGCTTCGCGCATGACCTCGCCTATGGCGCTCTCAGTATCTTCTCGGACCGGTTTGGCGACGAGAGCCCTGAAATCCTGCAAGCCAACAACGAACTGTCGCTTGCGCTGATCGACATGGGCATGCTGGCAGCAGCGGAGTCCATGCTGCGCCATAGCTACGACATCGCTTTTCGGAAGATGGACAAGAACGACCCCATCTTCCTCAGCCTGATGACCAACCGCGGGACTGTGCTGCGCGGACTGAAGCTGCCGCAGCAGGCTCTGGCGTTTGACGGCTATGCGTTCGAAAGGCGCAAGGTTGTGCTCGGGGCTGCGCATGAGGACACCGTGATCTCGGCCATGGGGCTGATCCACGACCTTCTCCTTCTGGAACGCTTTGACGAGGCGCGCGAGCAAATCGTCGAACTGGAAAAGGTGCTGGAGGCTCCCGGGTTTAATCCGGAATACCGGAAGGTGACCGGGCGCTGGCGCATCTATGCGGACCTGCGCAGCGGCAAGCGCAAGCTGAGCCGCAAGGAGGTGCTGTCGAAGGATGCGACAGCCTATACCGGCGGCTCAAATCCGGACCAGTCGTTGCCGTTCCTCGAGCTCTTTGCGCAGCGCGCTGACGAACTCGGTCTCCACAAGTCGGCCGATGCCTGGCGGGAGCATGCAATCGAAGTGGCGCGTGAGTTTCTTGGCGACACGATTCCGCTGACCTTCGAGACGGGGCTGCGCTATGCGCATGGCCAGGAGGGTTTCAATGCCAGGGCTGCTGTTGCCAATTACCGCGTTGTCGATTCCTGGATGTATGACTGGGCAGTCACAAGTGTGCGGATCGCGGGCAGCCTGAAGGCGGCCTACGCGGCGCGCATCCTGGGCGACGACCTGCTTGGTCCGCTGGCGAATTTCGCGACCACGAATGGCGACGCGGCGGAGCTGTTCGCGACTGTCGCCAATAACTGGAAGACGATGATCGGGCCGCGTGACCGCGAGCTTCGTGCGCTGCGCGAGACGAGTGATGACGAGGAACTGGTCAAGCTGCTGGACAGCTATTTCCGCGCCAGTGGGCATTTTCGCGAGATCGTTCAGGTCGTGCTCTATTCAACGACGCTTGAACCTTACAAGCGCAAGATGGACGACGCCCGGGAAGCTCTGAATGTTGCACTCAAGGCGCGCAAACTTGAGCCTGTCCAGGGCCTGCACGTGAGTGACCATCGCGAAGTCGGCGCGTCACCGCGTCCGGATGCAGGCGACGTGATTGTTGACATTGTCACGATTGGAAATTGGGGCGTGGATCGGGGCGATGCGCCGCTCTCGCTGGACTATTACGCGGTGATTTCGCGCGCCGACAAAGGGGCGGAGGTCGTGCTGGCTGACCGCGTCGTGACTGCAGACGCCGGGAAACCTGGCCGCACGGGCGAGACCCGGACAAAGCTGGCGAAGGTTCTGGAGCGTGCCGCAGCGGACGCAAAAGCGATCTATATCATCCCGCCGGACCGGCTCTATCAGGCTGACTTCGCCGAGTATCCAACAGCATCCGGCAAGCGGCTGAGCGAGGTTGTGGATGTGCATATCGCGACAAGCCGCGAGGCCTACGCGTTTCGCAAGAAGCATGATCGACCTGAGAACGGCGCCGGCATGCTGCTTGCCGGCGGGCTGGTGTATCGCGATGACAGTGCCGGTGCCTACCTGCCGGGTTCGCTGGATGAAGTCGAGGCGATCGCCACAAACGCTGTTGCGCGGGGGTTCAAGCCGCTCGTACTGAAGGGCAAGGAAGGCGGCGAGGCGCGGGTGCGGGAAGATGCCGTGGGCAAGTCCATCCTGCATCTCTCGACGCACGGTTTTTTCAATGAAGACCCCGAAATGAAGGTCATCATGATGAATGCCGGCTTCACATTGTCCGACGCCAGCATGCCAAAGACGCGACCGATCATCGGCGACGAGGATAATGTCGTGCATGCGCGTGAGCTGCTGACATGGGACCTGACTGCTGCCGATCTCGTTGTGGTTTCAGCCTGCGACACTGCAAAGGGTGAGCCGGGATTGTCGAGCACCGTCAGGGGACTTCCGCTGACCCTGTCGATTGCGGGCGCGAGGCGCACGTTGCTGACCGTCGAGCCTGTTGAGGATATCGCGACGAAGAAGTTTATGGTTCGCTTTTACGAGAATCTCATGGCCGACGGTTCCAGCTATTCCGAGGCCTTTATCAAGACAAAGCGTGACGCCTGGGCCGGCAGAATTGACGGCATGCCGCCAGAGTTGACACGCGCATACATCCTGTTTGAACACTGATTGACCTTGAAGGATCGCCATGAACGCCCAGCATCAACCTACAGGCTCCGCATATTTCATCGCGCCGGAAACC
>CAYZQP010000336.1:0-3547 GCA_964480545.1 uncultured Mesorhizobium sp.
CCGCTCCTACGTGCTGCAGCCCTATCAGATGGTGAAGGACCTGCGCACCGGCGTGGAATCGACCGATCCGGACAGCGTGCTGAACGGTAGCCTGGACGATTTCATGGAAGCGAGCCTCGCACACCGCATCGAAGGCGGGGCAGGGGTCGAGGTCAAGGACCTGGATTAGGAGCGTTCTTGACATAGCACGAGAACGTGGAAAGCTCCGCACATGAACGCTGCCGGGCGCATAGACGAGTCTGCATCTCTGAACGGTGTTGGATCTTACACCGTCAGGGAAGCGTCGCGCCTCATTGGTGTACCGCCGCTCAGTATCACGCGCTGGCTGAAGGGATATCAGTTCAGGAGCAATGGCAAGACGCTGCATAGCCCGCCCTTGTGGCAACCCCGCTGGCCTTCGGACGGCGAGCATCAGTTTGAGCTGGGTTTTCGTGATCTCATCGAGCTGCGCTTCGTGAAGGCATTCACTGATGCCGGTGTTGGCCTGCTTGCCATCCGGAATTGTCTGGATTTCGCGCGCAAACTTGTCGAGGACGACCATCCATTTGCGACCAGAAGGTTCCGGACCGATGGAAAGACAATTTTCCTCGAGAGTTCGCGCGCCAATGGCGATGATCTGCAAATGCTCGATCTCAAGCAAAAGCAATACGCATTTGCCCGCGTCATTGACCGCACTTTCAAGGATCTGGACCTGGACGATGACGTCGTTGCCCGCTGGCGCCCGTTTGACGGTCGAGAGTCGATAGTCGTCGATCCAGAGCGCTCGTTTGGTCAGCCCATAGCGGCTGCAGCAGGCGTGCCGACGATTGTCCTGGCTGAAGCAGTTGAGGCTGAAGGGGCAGAGGACCGAGTTGCGAAGCTGTTTGAGTTACCCATTTCAGTTGTCAGAGATGCGGTTCGTTTTGAAGCCAGACTTGGAGCCAGATGAAGGTTCTGGTGGACGAGAACCTTCCACCTGCGCTCTCGCGCACTGAACGCGCTTTTCAATGGCGAACACGAGATAGTCCATCTGAGAGAGCGTTTCGGTCCGCGCGTTCAGGATCGGGACTGGATAGAGGCGCTTAGCCTGGATGGCCGCTGGATCGTCATCTCAAGTGACAGGCGGATTACCCGCAACAGGGTCGAATACACTGCTTTCAGAAGCTCCCGGCTCGTGGGGTTCTTTCTCTCGAAGGGACTCCAGAAATCTCCACTGGTAAAACAGATGGAGCGGATAATGGCGTTGTGGCCTGCAATCGAACTCCAAGCCTCAATCGTATCCGGGGTGCCATGTTCGAAATACCGATGAAGAGCAGCAGGCTCGGACAATTGAAGTAACAAGACGCGCCCAGGCGGGGCAGGGGGAGCCGGAGCTCCCCCTTTCCGTTTCTACTTGACCAGCGGGCACTCGCCGTCGGCCATCGGGCGGAAGGCCTCGGCAGCCGGGATGACCGCGATCTGCTTGTAGAGGTCCCACTCGCCGGTGGATTCTTCCGGCTTCTTCACCTCAAACAGATACATGTCGTGGATGTGCCGGCCATCGGCGCGGATCTCGCCCTTGCCGAAGAGCGGGTCGTCGGACGGCATTTCCTTCATCTTCGCCATGACGGCTGCGGTGTCCTTGCTCTTCAGTGCCTCCACAGCCTTCAGGTAGTGCAGCACGGACGCATAGACGCCGCCCTGAACCATGGATGGATATGCACCGTTATGCTTTTCGGCGAAGCGCTTCGAGAACTCGCGTGTGCCGTCGTTCTGGTCCCAGTAGAAGGCTTCGGTCAGCACCAGGCCCTGCGCTGTCTGTAAGCCCAGCGAGTGCACATCGTTGACGAAGGTGAGCAGGCCGGCAAGCTTCTGGCCACCCTGGACAATGCCGAACTCGGCTGCCTGTTTCACCGCGTTGGTGGTGTCGGCGCCGGCATTTGCGAGGCCGACGACTTTCGCGCCCGAGCTTTGCGCCTGCAGCAGGAAGGACGAGAAGTCCTGGCCGGGGAAGGGGTGGCGCACATTGCCCAGCACCTTGCCGCCAGCCTTTTCGATCAGCGCCGAGGTGTCACGTTCCAGCGCGTGGCCAAAGGCGTAGTCGGCAGTGATGAAGAACCACGTGTCGCCGCCGGCCTTCACCATGGCAGAGCCGGTGCCGTTGGCGAGCGCCCAGGTGTCGTAGGTCCAGTGCACGGTGTTCGGCGAGCAGGCCTTGCCGGTCAGGTCGGACGAGCCGCCGCCAGAATTGATCATGATCTTGTTGGTGTCCCTGGCGATGCCGGCGACAGCCAGCGCCACTGACGAGGTTGGAACGTCGAGAATGACGTCAACGCCCTCGGTGTCAAACCACTGGCGGGCAATGTTTGCGCCAATGTCCGGCTTGTTCTGGTGATCAGCCGAGACGATCTCGACCTCAATGCCTTTTTCTGCGGCCTTGAAATCCTCGACAGCCATGCGGGCTGCGACGACAGAACCTTCGCCCGCGAGATCGGCATAGATGCCGCTGCGGTCATTGAGTACGCCGAGTTTTACCTTGATCGCGTCCTGCGCCAGCGCGGTGCCGGCCATGAGCGCTGCAAATACGACCCCGAGCGCAAATGTCTTTGCCTTCATTCCAAGTTCCTCCGTTGTGCGGTTTCTCCTCCCGCATAGGGGTAACTTAGCGCGCATCGGCAAGTTGTATAGTCTTGCGGACTACGACCTTCGAATCGTGATTACCGCAGGGCAGGGGCTCACACGACCACGATCGCCACCTCACCCTCGAGCGCGCCTTGGTAGGCCGAGATATGCGGCTCCTCGTCGGGTTCGCCCTCGAGTTCGCCGATCTGGTCGAGTTGCGCCTCGGCAAAGCCCTCGCGCTGCAGGCCCTGCAATGTCATGCGCACGGCCGAATCCTCGTCGGGCGCCTGCAGCATGACGTGCACGCCTTGCTCGGGGCCACCCTTCTTGCGGGTAACGCGGCCTATAATGATCCAGACGATTGGGGATTCGTTGTCGTTCATGTTCTGTGATTCCCGTACATGCCCGATTTATCGCATGGACAGCCGTTGATGGAGGCAATTTTGTTTGTCGATTGTCACAAGGCGGGACAGAATCTTGCGCTGCCCTTGAACTGCGTCAGGCGCATGGCCCATATGCCGCCAAGTGTGGCGTTTTTCTCAGGTTCCGGGCTTGACGGTTCCGGACACAGCCAGTATTAGCCGCCACGTCTGAGCCGATGTGAGGTCTTGGGTCAGGGACGACGCGTCCCGGACGGATAAGCCTCAAACAGGGTTCGTTCTACGAGCGAATAGACATTTCCGGCGTGCACGAAGCGCGAGCTTCCTCTGCCAATTGTTCGGGCGGACCGTGGTAACAGCGGTTTTCAGCCCGAATTTGCGTATGGAAATGGCGCTTCGTTTGTTGGCCTTCCGGGGCAAAAACGGGGCTTTCGGGCTCAGCACACGAGACAAAGATTTAAAAGGACGGCTAAATGCCTACAGTCAACCAGTTGATCCGCAAGCCGCGCACCGCGCCGGCAGTGCGCAACAAGGTTCCGGCGATGCAGCAGAACCCGCAGAAGCGCGGCGTTTGCACTCGCGTCTAC
>CAYZQP010000337.1:0-3545 GCA_964480545.1 uncultured Mesorhizobium sp.
GGTTTTCCTGAATGGCTGCCTCGACTTCCGAATCCAGCGCCGAGGTGGCCTCGTCGAGGATCAGGATCGGGGCGTCCTTCAGCATGACACGGGCAATCGCCACGCGCTGGCGCTGGCCGCCGGACAGTTTTACGCCGCGCTCGCCGACATGCGCATCGTACCCCTTGCGGCCCTTGGGGTCGGTCAGGGTGGCGATGAAGTCGGTCGCCTCGGCGCGCCGTGCTGCCTCGATCATCTCCTCTTCGGTCGCTTCGGGGCGGCCATAGAGGATGTTGTCGCGCAGTGAGCGATGCAGCAGCGAGGTGTCCTGCGTGACCATGCCGATCTGACCGCGCAGTGAGTCCTGCGTGACGGTGGAGATATCCTTGCCGTCGATCAGGATGCGGCCTGCCTCGATGTCGTAGAAGCGCAGCAAGAGGTTGACCAGCGTCGACTTGCCGGCGCCTGAGCGGCCGACAATGCCGACCTTTTCACCGGGCTTGACGCTCAGCGACAGGTCTTCGATGACGCCGCGCTTCTTGCCATAGTGGAAGCGGACGTGATCGAACTCGATCAGGCCGTCCTTCACGGCGATGTCCTGCGCACCCGGCTTGTCTTCAACCAGACGCGGCAGCGAGATCGAGGCAATGCCGTCGCGTACCGTGCCGATGTTTTCGAACAGAGCCGACATTTCCCACATGATCCAGTGCGACATGGAGGACATGCGCAGCACGAGGCTGACCGCGACGGCGACAGCGCCGACGGTGATCAGTTGATCCATCCAGAGCCAGATGGCGACCGCGCCAACAGCGACCAGCAGGACGCCGTTCAGCAGTTCCAGCAGGCTGAACAGGCCGGTGCCGAGACGCATCGAGCGATAGGCGGTGTCCATGAAGCCAGTCATCGCCTCGCGGGCATAATCCGACTCACGCCGGGCATGCGAGAACAGCTTGATCGTCTGGATGTTCGTGTAGCTGTCGACAACGCGGCCGGTCATCAGCGAACGCGCATCGGCCTGCTCCTCCGACACCTTGCCGATGCGCGGGATGTAGTAGCGCAGAAGCAGGATGTAGAGCCCGAGCCAGACCAGGAAGGGGATGGCCAGTTTCCAGTCGGACGAGGCGACGAGGATCAGCGCGCCGATGAAATAGACGATGACGTAGTTCAGCACGTCAAACAGTTTCAGCACGCATTCGCGCACGGCGAGTGCTGTCTGCATCAGCTTGGTGGCGACGCGGCCAGCAAACTCGTCCTGATAGAAGGTCATCGACTGTTTCAAGAGGTAGCGGTGCACCTGCCAGCGGATGCGCATGGGGTAGTTGCCCATCAGTGTCTGCTGGTTGAACAGCAGGCGCGACAGGTCGATGACCGGCATGATCAGCAGGATCAGCACGGCCATGCCGGCAAGCTTCCAGCCTTCGGTCTGCAGAAAGGTTTCGCGGTTGGTGTTCGACAGCCAATCGACGATCTGGCCCATCATCGCAAACAGCCAGACCTCGATCGCGCCGATTGCGGCGGTGAGCACGGCTGCGGCCAGAATGTAGGGCCAGGCACCCTTCGTGTAGTGCAGGCAGAAGGCGATGAGCGTTTTGGGTGGCTCGGTCGGTTCTTCCGGCGGGAAGGGCGGAAGGAGATTTTCAAAGAAGCGGAACATGGCGGTTCACATATGCTCGTGTTGGACGCGCCGCAATCAGGCGGCACGTCGGTATGGGATTTCATTGGTCTTGCCTGAGGCGGGGTTCGATGGCTCTTCGAGAGGCAGTTCCAGTTGCACCTCCACCGGAGCCTGAGCTCCGGTGGAGGGGGCGCGGAACAGCGCTACCAGGCGACTCCAAAGCGTGCGGCGGGGGACAAAGACCGCAGTGAAGTCGACGTCCGGCAGGTCGCCGCGCCGTGTTGGCCGATGGCGCTGCTGGTACTGGCCGAGCGCAAAGGCGAGTGAAGCTTCACGCGAGGCGACCGCTGCGAACTGGTCGGGCCGCGTATAGAAGACGGGGGATTCCGGCACCCGAGGGTGGTGGTAGGTAGACATGATGAGATTCCTTGCGAGGTCCTGGGTGGATCAGGCGGAAATCAGGTCACGTCAGATTTTAGAGAAGGAACGTCGAACCGGATTCCGCTGTCAGGCGGCAATGCCCCTGGGGAGGCGTCGCATGGTCATATTGGTATTTTCCATTTACCGCTCCTCTGGTTCGCGTTGAAAGGAAGCGCCGTATAGCGTGGGTGATCTGATTTGGCTACAGGCAATGAATCTCTGGAACAATCATCCTGACATGCTGTGGCATCCGGGCAACTTATGCGTGATCGCTTGAGGAATGGAACCGAATGAGCAGGCGGTTGCGCATTGCGCTCTATCAGCCCGACATTGCCGGCAATACCGGCACGATCATCCGCATGGCGGCCTGCCTTGGCCTGAGCGTCGATATTATAGAGCCTGCGGGCTTTGACATTTCCGATCGCAACCTGAAGCGTGCTGGCATGGACTATCTGGAGCTGGCGGCGGTGACACGGCATCTCGATTTCGAGGCGTTCGATGCCTGGCGCAAGGCTGAGGGCCGGCGCGTGATGCTGTTTTCCACCAAGGCTGCCGAGCCCTACACGCAGACGGCGTTCCGGGCGGATGACATTTTGCTGTTCGGGCGCGAGTCTGCCGGCGTGCCGGACCATGTGCACGCGGCGGCGGATGCGCGGCTGTTGATCCCGCAGGCTGCCGGGCGCAGCCTGAACCTGGCGGTGAGCGCTGCAATGGCTGCCGGCGAGGCGGTGCGGCAGGTGGGGTAGCATTGCGTCCTCCATTTGCGTGGGCGAGGACGGCTTGCTACAACCTCAATATTAGTTGAGGTCAAGCGATGGCGCGGGAGTTGTCAGTCGGGCAGGTGGCGGAACGCAGCGGGCTGGCTGTCTCGGCGCTGCATTTCTATGAAGCCAGGGGGCTGATCTCCAGCAACCGCACTGGCGGAAACCAGCGGCGCTATCATAAGGACGTGCTGCGGCGGCTCGGCATCATCAAGGTCGGGCAGGAGCTGGGCATCTCGCTGGCGGAGATCAAGGCAGCGCTCGCCAGCCTGCCGGAAGACAAGCCGGCGAAGCTCAAGGATTGGCAAAAGGTATCGCGCGGCTGGGCTGCGGATCTCGACCGGCGCATTGCGCGGCTTCAGCTGCTGCGCGAGGGCCTGACGGGGTGCATCGGCTGCGGCTGCCTGTCGGTTGATAGCTGCGGGCTGCTCAACCCGCAGGACAGGCTGAGTCAGGCAGGCGCGGGGCCGCAGCGGCTGGAGGTGTGAAGCGACGGCCGCCGCCGCTCGCAGGTCATTCTCCCGGTTCGCTCCAGCCGGCCAGGGCAGCTGCCAGACTTGCTGACAGGTCACTGTTCCCGTCAAGGCTGCTGGCGGTCTGGGCCGAGAACATCGAGGCTCCGCTATCGGCATGTTGCTCGCCGGTATGGCTGCTGATTGCGCCGGTCGGCAGGTGGATGCGCAGATTATCCACCAGTTGCCTGCCGCTGGCATCAACCGCCTGTATGCGGATGTCGATCGAGGCCGCACCGGCTGGCGGGACGCCCATCA
>CAYZQP010000338.1:0-3492 GCA_964480545.1 uncultured Mesorhizobium sp.
CCAGTCGAACATCAGGTTTGCCAGGACCTGGCTGTTCCACTGGCCGTTGGTCATGGTCAGCACGATGTCGAAGACCACCATCACCATCCTGGTGCTGAAGGTCTTCGACATCGTTTTGACCATGACCAACGGACAGTGGAACACGCAGGTTCTGGCGAACCTGATGTTTGACTGGATGTTCCGCGGCGGCGGCGACTTCGGCAAGGGCGCGGCGATTGCCGTGATCATCATGCTGGCCGTGCTGCCCATCATGATCTGGAACATCCGCCAGGCTTACAAGGAGGGACTGTGATGGCTCAGGCGAGCGGCAATTCCGCCGGCAAGTCCGGCTTCGGCAAGATCGGCGTTCATATCGCCGTCCTGCTGATCGTCATCCTCTGGTCGCTGCCGACGCTCGGCATTCTGGTGACGTCGCTGCGTGACAAGAACCAGATCACCGCGTCTGGCTGGTGGAACTCCTTCACGGCATCCGTGCAGACGACCGATGGCCGTCTGGCCGGTGCCGACAAGGCGGTCGAGAAAGACGGCAAGTTTGTCATCGAGGGCAATCTGTTCGAGCAGCCGACATCAGGTGCGATTACCGCGTTTGGCACGCGCAGCCGCGCTCCGACCGAGTTCGAGGCCGGTACGGTTGCTACAACAGGCGATGGCGAGACGCTGCAGATCAACGCAGATGGCTCGTATGTGCAAACTTCGACAAAGCCGTTTGAGGGCACACGCGGTCAGCGCGTGTATTTCGCGGCGGAAACCCCGCCCCGCTTCACGACGGAGAACTACCGCAACGTGTTGACCTCGGAGGGTGTGGGCCAGTCCTTCCTGAACTCGCTGACCGTCACCATTCCGGCGACGATCATCCCGATCATGATCGCGGCCTTCGCAGCTTATGCGCTGGCCTGGATGCGCTTTCCGGGACGTGCGGTGCTGATCGCCATCATCATCGGCCTGCTTGTGGTGCCGCTGCAGATGGCGCTGATCCCGCTCTTGCAGAGCTACAACTGGATTGGCGAAACCTTCAACGTACCGTCCAAGGGCTATCTCGGCATCTGGCTCGCGCATACCGGTTTCGGCCTCCCCTTCGCCATTTATCTGCTGCGCAGCTACATGGCCGGCCTGCCGCGCGAACTCATGGAATCTGCCCGTATCGACGGCGCCAGCGACTTCGAAATCTTCATGAAGATCGTGCTGCCGCTGTCCTTCCCGGTGCTGGCCTCCTTCGCCATCTTCCAGTGCCTCTGGGTCTGGAACGACCTGCTCGTGGCGATGGTGTTCCTGGGTTCCGGCTCCGACCAGCTGGTGCTGACCGGCAAGCTTAACGCCCTGCTTGGATCACGCGGCGGCGACTGGGAAATCCTGACCACTTCGGCGTTCATCACGATCATCGTGCCGCTGATTGTGTTCTTCTCATTGCAACGCTACTTCGTCCGCGGCCTGTTGGCCGGTTCAGTGAAGGGTGGCTAAAACGATGAGCAGTGCAGTGCGTAAAATGGAGCCTCTGGCCGAGGCAGCCCCGGACCGGGACTGGTGGCGTGGCGCGGTGATCTACCAGATCTATCCGCGCAGCTTCCAGGACTCGAACGGCGACGGCATCGGCGATATCGGCGGCATCATCGAGCGCCTGCACCACATTGCGGAGCTGGGGGCGGATGCCATCTGGGTCTCCCCCTTCTTCAAGTCGCCGATGAAGGATTTCGGCTACGATGTCTCCGACTATCGCGACATCGATCCGATGTTCGGCACGCTGGCTGATTTCGATGCGCTGATCGGCGAGGCGCACCGCCTTGGGCTCAAGGTGATGATCGACGGCGTGATCTCGCACTCCTCCGACCAGCACCCCTGGTTCATGGAAAGCCGCACCTCGCGCGACAATCCCAAGGCTGACTGGTATGTCTGGGCCGACGCCAGTCCGGATGGCTCGCCACCAAACAACTGGCTGTCCATCTTTGGCGGCTCGGCCTGGCAGTGGGACACCACCCGCCTGCAATATTACATGCACAATTTCCTGGTCTCGCAGCCGGACCTGAACTTCCACAACGCCGAGGTTCAGGACGCGCTGCTGGATGTCGTGCGGTTCTGGATGGATCGCGGCGTCGATGGCTTCCGCCTCGACACGATCAATTTCTATTTCCATTCGCAGGGGCTGGAGAGCAATCCGGCGCTGCCGCCGGAAGAGCGCAATGCGCAGACGGCGCCTGCGGTGAACCCCTACAATTATCAGGACCACATCTACGACAAGTCGCGGCCTGAAAACCTGAAATTCCTCGAGCGCTTTCGCGCCGTGCTGGATGAGTATCCGGCTGCGGCGACCGTTGGCGAAGTCGGCGATTCCCAGCGCGGTCTGGAAGTGGTTGCCGCCTACACAACCGGCGATGATCGCGTGAACATGTGCTACGCCTTCGACTTCCTGGGGCCGGACAAGTTGAACGCTGCCGGTGTTCGCAAGGTGCTCGAAGAGTTCGGCCGCGTCGCCTCCGATGGCTGGGCCTGCTGGGCGCTGTCCAACCACGACGTTGTGCGCCACGCCACGCGCTGGGCCACCGGCGAGAAGGACCCGGCCGCCTATCTCAAGGTGCTGTCAGCGATGCTGATGTCGCTGCGCGGTTCGGTCTGCATCTATCAGGGTGAGGAGCTTGGGCTCGGCGAGGTCGAGATCGCCTTCGAGGATATCCAGGACCCCTACGGCAAATCCATGTGGCCGGAATTCAAGGGCCGCGATGGCTGCCGTACGCCGATGGTCTGGGACCAGAACGCCAATGGCGGCTTCTCGTCGGGCAAGCCCTGGCTGCCGGTGCCGGCAGAGCATGTCGCGCAGTCGGTCTCCACGCAAAAGGGCCGCGAAGGTTCGATGCTGGAGCACTACCGCCGCTTCCTCGCCTTCCGCCGCAGCCATCCGGCGCTGGCCAAGGGCGAGATCGAGTTTCTGGCGGCGGATGGCGATGTCATCGCGTTTACCCGCACGCACGGCAACGAGAAGCTGGTTTGTGTTTTCAACCTCGGCGGCAGGCCGGCGCAGCTGGCGCTGGATGTTGGCGCGGCGGACGCGCTGACCGGGCATGGGTTTTCCGCCAACGCTGCGGGCGGACGCATCAATCTTGAAGGGTACCAGGCCTGGCTTGGGCGGCTGGCCTGACTGTAACGGCAATCTGTAAGGGAGGACAAAATGGCCGATCTGGATCTGACAAAAGTTGAGAAGGCTTACGGGCCGATCAAGATCCTTCACGGGATCGATTTGAACATCAAGTCGGGCGAGTTCATCGTCTTCGTTGGGCCGTCCGGTTGCGGCAAGTCGACCCTTCTGCGCTCCATCGCCGGTCTTGAGGAGATCACCGGTGGCACGCTGAAGATCGACGGCGAGACCATGAACGATGTGCCGCCGTCGAAGCGCGGCATCGCGATGGTGTTCCAGTCCTACGCGCTCTACCCGCACATGACCGTCTACGACAACATGGCCTTCTCGATGCGGATCGCCGGCGAATCGAAGGAGGAGATCGACAA
>CAYZQP010000339.1:0-3418 GCA_964480545.1 uncultured Mesorhizobium sp.
CATCCGTGCGCAAGACCAATCGTCTGGTCGTGGTGGAAGAAGGCTATCCGCAGTCATCGGTCGGCGATTTCATCGCCAATCAGGTGTCGCAGAAGGCGTTTGACTATCTCGACGCCCCGGTCATCACCATCGCCGGCAAGGATGTTCCGATGCCTTACGCTGCCAACCTCGAAAAGCTCGCTCTGCCGAATGTCGGCGAGGTGATCGAGGCGGTCAAAGCCGTCACATATCGCTAAGTCGGACGGGAGGACGCTATGCCAATCAACATCACGATGCCGGCCCTTTCTCCGACTATGGAAGAGGGCAATCTCGCCAAATGGCTGGTCAAGGAGGGCGACAAGGTCGGCCCCGGCGATGTCATCGCGGAGATCGAGACCGACAAGGCGACGATGGAAGTCGAGGCCGTCGATGAAGGCGTAATCGCCAAGCTCGTCGTGCCGGCCGGCACGGAAGCGGTGAAGGTCAACGCAGTGATCGCGATCCTGGCAGCGGATGGCGAGGATGTTGCTGCTGCGGCAGCCGGTGGCGGCGGTGCTCCCGCGCCAAAGGCAGAAGCCAAGGCGGAAGCTCCAAAGGCAGACGCCAAGGCCGAGACTCCGAAAGCTGACGCTCCCAAGACGGAGGCTGCACCTGCAGCCGCCCCGGCTCCAGCTGCCAAGGCGGCACCACAATCCGGCGAGCGTACATTCGCATCGCCGCTCGCCCGCCGTATCGCCAAGGATGCCGGTGTTGACGTCGCTGCGGTCACCGGCACCGGTCCGCATGGCCGCGTGGTTAGGGCTGACGTTGAGGCTGCAATCGCAGGCGGCGGCGCGAAAGCTGCGCCTGCCTCCAAGGCGCCAGCGGGCGCGCCTGCTGCGGCACCTGCGCCAAAGGGTGCGTCCGACGAGCAGACGCTCAAACTGTTTGCCGAAGGCTCTTACGAGCTCATTCCGCACGACAATATGCGCAAGACCATCGGCCGTCGTCTGGCCGAGGCAAAAGCCACCGTCCCGCATTTCTATCTGACCATCGATGTCGAGCTGGACGCCTTGCTGGCGCTGCGCACGCAGATCAACGCTGGGGCACCGGTGAAGAAGACCGAAAAGGGCGAGGTTCCGGCCTTCAAGCTGTCGGTCAACGACATGGTCATCAAGGCAATGGCGCTGTCGCTGCGTGACGTTCCGGCGGCCAATGTGTCCTGGACCGACAGCGCAATGGTGCAGCACAAGCACGCGGATGTCGGCGTTGCCGTCTCCATTCCGGGCGGTCTCATCACGCCGATCATCCGCAAGGCCGAGGAGAAGTCACTGTCGACCATCTCCAACGAGATGAAGGATCTTGCCGGCCGGGCAAAGAGCCGCAAGCTGAAGCCCGAGGAATATCAGGGCGGCACCACCGCCGTGTCCAACCTCGGCATGTTCGGCGTCAAGGACTTTGCGGCTATCGTCAACCCGCCGCACGCCACTATCCTGGCGGTGGGCGCTGGCGAACAGCGGGCTGTCGTCAAGAACGGCGAGATCAAGGTGGCCAACGTCATGTCAGTGACGCTGTCGACCGATCACCGTGCCGTTGATGGCGCGCTCGGGGCCGAGCTGATGCAGGCCTTCAAGCGCTACATCGAAAACCCGATGAGCATGCTGGTCTAGAGGACGCGTCATGCGGCTCTCGCTGAGCAAGGCTGCGCGGTGCCGGAGGATGGCATGAAAACCATCCTATGCTACGGCGATTCCTTGACCTGGGGCTACAGTGCCGGGACGCTGTCGCGCCATGCGTTTGAAGACCGCTGGCCGAGCGTTCTGCAAGCCGAGCTTGGCGATCAGGCGCGTGTCATCGCCGACGGCCTGAATGGCCGCACAACGGCCTTTGATGATCGTCTGGTGGCCGAAGACCGCAATGGCGCGACAGTGCTGCCGACAAGTCTCGCCACCCATTCGCCGCTTGATCTGGTCATCCTGTTTCTCGGCGCAAACGATATGAAGCCATACATTCATGGCCGCGCGCATATCGCGACCAGTGGCATGCGCAGGCTGGTCAACATCGTGCGCAGTCACGCCTATTTCTTTGAGGCCCCCGCGCCAAAGGTGATCATCGTCTCGCCGCCCGTCGTGAGCCGCACCGACAACGTCCAGTTCTCGGACTATTTTGCCGGTGCGAACGAGGCTTCGAAGCAACTGGCGCCGCTCTACCGGCAACTGGCCGATGAACTCGGCATTGGCTTTTTCGATGCCGGCAGCGTGGCCACCACGACGCCCATTGATGGCGTCCATCTCGATGCGGAAAACACCCGCGCCATCGGCAAGGCGCTGGCGCCGGTCGTAAAACAAGTTCTGGGATTGTGAGGAGATAACAATGGCTGAATCCTACGACATCATCGTTATCGGCTCCGGCCCTGGCGGCTATATCGCGGCAATCCGCGCCGCGCAGCTGGGCTTCAAGACGGCCGTTGTCGAGCGCGAACATCTGGCCGGCATCTGCTCCAACTGGGGCTGTATCCCGACCAAGGCGTTGCTGCGCTCGGCCGAGGTGTTGCACCTTTCCGAGCACGCCAAGAACTACGGCCTGAAGCTCGAAGGCTCGATCAGCCCGGACCTGAAAGCCATTGTCGACCGTGCGCGCGGCATTGCGCACCGCATGAACAATGGCGTCGGCTTCCTAATGAAGAAGAACAAGGTGGATGTGATCTGGGGTGAGGCGAAACTCACCAAGCCAAACGAGATCGTTGTCGGCAAACCAACGAAGAAGCCGATGGAGCCGGTTGGCCCTGTGCCGAAAGGCACGAAAGGCGAGGGCACCTACACCGCCAAGCACATCATCATCGCGACTGGCGCACGCCCGCGCGCGCTGCCAGGCATCGAGCCGGACGGCAAGTTGATCTGGACCTATTTCGAGGCGATGGTGCCGCCGGAAATGCCAAAATCGCTGCTGGTCATGGGCTCTGGCGCCATCGGCATCGAGTTCGCCTCGTTCTACCGCGCCATGGGCGTGGACGTGACGGTGGTCGAAATCATGCCGCAGATCATGCCGGTCGAAGACACAGAGATATCCAGGTTTGCACAGAAGCAGCTGGAAAAGCAGGGCCTGAAAATCCTGCTCGAAACCAAGGTTTCGAAGGTCGAGAAGGGTGCGAACTCCATCACCGCGACGCTGGAAGGCAAGGACGGCAAGACGCAGACCATCACCGCCGACCGTATGATCTCCGCCGTCGGCGTTCAGTGCAACATCGAGGGCATCGGGCTCGAGACCATCGGCGTCAAGACGGATCGCGGCGCGATTGTCATCGACGGCATGTGCAAGACCAATGTGCCTGGCGTCTATGCAATTGGCGACGTCGCTGGCCCGCCCATGCTGGCCCACAAGGCCGAGCACGAGGCCGTCATCTGCGTTGAGGCGATTGCCGGTCTGCACCCGCATGCGCTGGACAAGCTGAAGGTTCCCG
>CAYZQP010000340.1:0-3409 GCA_964480545.1 uncultured Mesorhizobium sp.
CAATGGTCGAGGGCCGCATGGCGATTGCGGTCGGCATCGGAGTGAATGTCGTCGCGCACCCGGAAGGCCTGCCGAACCCCGCGACCTCGGTCAATGCGCTCGGCGCAAAGACCGATGCCGAAACGCTGTTTCTGGCGCTGTCTGACGCCTGGGTCGAGAATGTGCGCATCTGGAACGGCGGCAACGGCCTCAACGCCATTCGCGAACGCTGGCTGGCGCGCGCCGCAGGTCTCGGGGGAGAAGTCGCGGTGCGGGTCGACGGCGAGGTCGTGCGGGGTATATTCGAGACTATCGATTCCGATTGCCGTTTCGTCATCCGTGAGGCTGGCGGGCGGCGTTTGAGCATTTCGGCGGGCGACGTGCATTTTGGCGCGGTCGCATCCGCCAACGCAGGTTAGCAGCCGAGAGGCTGGAGGAAGAATTTGGCGGACGAACTGGTATTTGTACCCTTGGGTGGGCTTGGCGAAGTCGGCATGAACTTCGCGCTGTACGGCTGGGGTCCGCGCGACAAGCGCGAGTGGCTGATCGTCGATGTTGGCGTCACATTTCCGGACGAGAAGCACCCCGGCGCTGACCTGATCATGCCGGACATCAGCTTCATCGAAGGCCAGCTCGCGAACCTCAAGGGCATCGTCATCACCCACGTGCACGAAGACCATTACGGCGCGCTGATGGACCTGTGGCCAAAACTGCGCGTGCCTGTCTGGATGACGCCGTTCGGCGCCGGGTTGCTCGATGCCAAGCGGCAGGATGAGCGCAATGCGCCGGATATTCCGGTGACGATCTACAAGGCCGGCGAGACGTTTGAGATCGGCCTGTTCAGGATCGAGGCGATCCCGGTCGCGCACTCGATCCCCGAGCCGATGGCGCTGGCGATCACCACGCCGGCCGGCACGGTGATCCATACAGGCGATTGGCGGCTCGACCCGACGCCGGAAACCGGCCCGCCAACCAACGAGGCGCGGCTGCGCCAGCTCGGCGATGCCGGGGTACTGGCGCTCATGTGCGACTCGACCAACGCCAATCGCGAAGGCGAGTCGCCGTCGGAGCAGGCGGTCGGCGCATCGCTGCGCCAGCTGATTTCCGACGCGGTTGGTCGGGTTGCGGTGACCAGCTTTTCCTCCAACGTCGGGCGCATCCGCTCGATTGCCGAAGCCGCGCGCGATGCAGGCCGGCAGGTGCTTCTGCTCGGCCGCTCGATGAAGCGGGTGGTCAATGTCGCGACCGAGCTTGGCTATATGGAAGGTCTGCCGGGCTTTATCGGCGAGGAGGATTACAGTGTGATCCCGCGCTCAAAGCTGGTGATCATCTGCACCGGCAGTCAGGGCGAGCCGCAGGCCGCACTGGCAAAACTGTCGCGCGAGGAAATGAAGTCGGTGCCGCTGGCACCCGGCGATACGGTGATCTTCTCGTCGCGCACGATTCCCGGCAACGAGAAGGGCATTATCGAGATCAAGAACCGGCTGATCGAGCTCGGCATCAAGATCATCGAGGATGGCGATGCGCTGGTCCACGTTTCCGGCCATCCGCGGCGCGGCGAGCTGCGCAAGATGTATGAGTGGACGCGGCCGCAGATCGGCGTTCCGGTGCATGGCGAGGCGATGCACATGGTAGCGCAAGGGTCGCTGATGGCGATGTCTGGGATCAAGGATGTCGCGCAGGTGCGCAACGGCGATGTGCTGCGGCTTTTCCCGGGTGCTGCCGAGATCATCGATCAGGTCCAGCACGGGCGCACCTTCAAGGACGGCTATCTGATCGGCTCCGAAGAGGATATGGGCATCCGCGAGCGGCGCAAGCTGTCCTTTGCCGGGCATGTCGCGGTGAATGTGGTGCTCGATGACCGCTACGAACTGTCGGGCGATCCGGATCTGGTCTCGCTGGGGATACCGCTGAATGACCGCAACGGCGATGACCTCGATGAGCTGATGATCGACGCTGCGGTCGGCGCGCTGGATTCGATCCCGCGCCCGCGCCGCAAGGACCTGAACCTGGTGCAGGAAGCGGTGCGCCGCGCCGTGCGTAACGCTGCCGATGACGCCTGGGGAAAAAAGCCGATTGTCACGGTTTTTGTGACGAAGTGAGGCGGTGAATGGCAAGGCGGTGAAAGATTGCCCCACGGTGATCACAAACCACCGCCTGCGACCTTTGGGCAGTCGATTGATATCGTGCCACAAGGTAAACACCATTTACCATTCACATCCACCGGTTCCCCATGCTCGGTCGCCTCAATCACGTAGCCATCGCCGTTCCGGACCTCGCTGCCGCCAGCGCGCTCTACAGGAATTCGCTTGGCGCAAGGGTCACCGAACCGCAGGCGCTGCCCGAACACGGCGTGACGGTCGTGTTTGTCGATACCGGCAACACCAAGATCGAGTTCCTTGAGCCGTTGGGCGAAAACTCTCCCATCGCCTCTTTTCTGGAAAAGAACCCCGCAGGCGGCATGCACCACATCTGCTACGAGGTAGATGATATCATTGCGGCTCGGGATCGCCTCAAGGCCGAAGGTGCGCGCGTGCTCGGCGATGGTAACCCGAAAATCGGCGCGCATGGAAAGCCGGTGCTGTTTTTGCACCCGAAGGATTTCCTCGGCACCCTGACCGAGCTGGAACAGGTGTGATGGCCTGGGTCTCGCTCGCCGCTGTATTCTTCATCGTCTGGTGGCTTGTCCTGTTTGCGGTCCTGCCGTTCAGCCTGAGGACGCAGGAAGAGGAGGGGGAGGTAACGCTGGGCACAGTCGAGAGCGCGCCAAGCGGGCCGCATATGCTGCGGGCAGTGATCCGGGCAACAGTGGTGACCGCGATCCTGCTGGCTGTCTATGTCTACCTGACCCGCTATCTTGGCTACTCGCTGGACGACCTGACGCATTTCGGCCCAGGCGCCGAGCGCTGAATTCTGCGCAAAAAAAAAGCAAGGCACGAAGCCTTGCTATTTTGAAACGCGTCGATCCGTATTCCGTTACCGGCGGCTGCGTGTTACCGCGCCCGGACCGCATCCTCCCAAGACTTTGACCGCGTGAGCAGGTGACTTACGTAAGGTCACCCATCGTTTATGGAGGGGACACTAGCCACTTGAATCACATCTGTCACGCTAAATGTCATATTGTTACGCACAAATTGTATGCTGCGATGCACAAGTCCTTGGCATGTTTTTCGGCCATTTGATGTTTTCATAGGCAAATGGTGCCTTTGGCCTTTGACTTTGCTTCCTGCCTTGAAAACGCTAATAAGCGCCTGCAAATCACCCATCCTTTGCCGATTCATTACGGAACTTTTCATGCGGCTTTCTCGCTACTTCCTGCCCATCCTTAAAGAGAACCCGCGAGAGGCCGAAATCGTCTCCCACCGATTGATGCTCCGGGCCGGCATGATCCGCCAGCAGGGGCAAGGGTCTTTCACCATGCTGCCACTCG
>CAYZQP010000341.1:0-1976 GCA_964480545.1 uncultured Mesorhizobium sp.
GTGGGGCGTCGTCGCCCGTCGCATCGGAAAGGAGCGGGCGTTCTCGATCGCGTCGCTGGTCTTCGCGCTCGCGGCGCTGTCCGTCATCGGCACGCTGTGGGCGCCCGGCGCCTGGATCTACGCGCCGGTCGCCGTCGCGGGCGTCGCCTACGCGGGCATGCAGGCCCTGCCGATGGCCAGATGGGCGAGAAGACCAAACAGGCTATCGCCAGGTTCCAGAAGGAAAAAGGCATCGACGCTACCGGCGAGATCAACGAGAAGACGGTGAACGCGCTGCTCGACAAAAAGTAACGGCGGAAACAGTTTGTGAACAAGGCGCCGCGCATTGCGCGGCGCTTTGCGTTGTGGGAACCGGAAAATGCCTGCAAAGGGTGGTTAGTCAAAAAATTGCGTTGCATCTTGGGCATCGCATTAGAACAGTCGAGCACAGGGTGGGCGTCTATCTTCCGATCGCCGAGTTGTCGGTCAACGCGTTCGTCATCATGGCGATGGGGGCGGCTGTCGGCTTTTTGTCGGGGATGTTCGGCGTTGGCGGCGGATTTCTGATCACGCCATTGCTGATATTCTACAATATCCCGCCGGCCATCGCGGTCGCCACCGGTGCCAACCAGGTCATCGCCTCGTCCTTCTCCGGCTCACTTGCGCATTTCAGGCGTGGAACGCTTGATATCAAACTGGGGCTCGTGCTGCTGGCGGGCGGTGTCGTTGGCTCGACTCTGGGCGCGGGCGTCTATGCGTTGCTGCGCAGCGTGGGCCAGCTCGACCTGTTCGTGTCATTGCTCTATGTCGGTCTGCTTGGGACAGTTGGCGGGCTTATGCTTGTCGAAAGTGTCAACGCGATGCGCGCATCGCGGGGAGGCGCGGCAACCACCTTGAGGAAGCCGGGGCAGCATAACTGGATCCACAAGCTGCCGCTCAAGATGCGGTTCCGGACGTCCAAACTGTTTGTCAGCGTGATACCGGTGATCGGCCTCGGCGCGGCAATCGGCTTCCTGGCCTCGATCATGGGCGTCGGCGGCGGCTTCATCATGGTGCCGGCGCTGATCTATCTGCTGAAGGTGCCAACCAATGTGGTGGTTGGAACCTCGCTGTTTCACATCACTTTCACCGCCGCCTATACGACACTGATCCACGCCACAGCCAACAACACTGTCGATGTGGTGCTGGCAGTGCTGTTGATGCTCGGGGGTGTTCTCGGGGCGCAATACGGCGCCGTTGCGGGCCAGAAGCTGAAGGGTGAGCAGTTGCGCGCTCTGCTGGCGCTGCTGGTGCTTGCGGTGGCGCTGCGCCTCGGCGTCGACCTGTTTGTGCCGCCCGAGAACCTCTATTCGCTGACCACACTCGAGGGGGCTGGCGAATGAGGGCAAGCTTCATCAGCATACTGGCCGGCGCGCTGATCGGTGGCGTTACGACACTCCCCGCATTCGCGCAATCGAGCGAACCATTTGAGCCAGAGACAATCCAGATCGGGCTTTCGACTGATCGCGTTACGCTGACGGCCGGCTTCAATGGCGCTGATCTCACCATATTCGGGTCGGTCGAGAACGCCGATGCGCTGCAGGCGCGCACCCGCGGCTATGACGTAATCGTCGTGCTGGAGGGGCCATCTGATCCCGTCGTTGTCCGGCGCAAATCCCGGGTGTTGGGCATGTGGATCAACACGCGCTCGGAGACTTTTGTCGACGTGCCAATTTCCTATTCGACGGCGACCACGCGACCGACACAGGACATTGCAACGGTGCAGAACTATCGTCGACTTTCACTCGGCGCCAACAATATTCATCTTGAGCCCAAAGACCCGCAGACAAACGTTGCAACGATCAAGGAGTTTGGCGACGCCTTGCGCAACCGCAAGCAAGCCGCAGGACTGTACAGTGTGAATCAGGGCGGGGTTCAGTTCCTCTCGCGCAGCCTGTTTCGGGCAACCCTGCGGCTGGCACCGGATGTGCCCGATGCGTGCCCACGGGCACATCCGG
>CAYZQP010000341.1:1986-2946 GCA_964480545.1 uncultured Mesorhizobium sp.
TGGGCACGCATCGGGCACGCGCCTTCCTGTTCAAGAATGGCGATTTCATCCAGGAGAATTCGGCGCAGCTGGATATTCGCAAGTCGGGCTTTGAGCAGTCGATTTTTGACTATGCGCATAAGCACGGCTTTCTCTACGGCGTCGCGTGCGTTTTGCTGGCGATGTTTATCGGCTGGGCCGGACAGTTCCTGTTCAGGCGCTCGTAAGGCTATCGCAATTGCGAGCCGTTGACCGGATAGACCCGGTCGTCGCCCATCATCCAGGCAACCAGGCGCGCCTGTTCGAACAGGCCGGAATAAGCCCGGTCGAGAATGCTGAGCGAGCCTGTATAGGCGCCGAAGGCCGGCATGATCAGCCTGCTGCCATCGGTCGCAAAGCAACGGCGGCGCACCGAGCGGCCGCGCTGGACGATACGGGCAGCCGGATGGAGATGGCCCGATATCTCGCCCTGCCCCGCCTTGCGCGATGGCTCATGGCGGAAGGTCATCCCCGATAGTGCCAGTTCTTCAGTGCAGGTTCCGGGCAGATCGGCGGGGACATCCGGATCGTGATTGCCGGAAATCCAGAACCAGTCACGCCCGAGCATCATGGCTTCCAGTTGCACACGGAACGGCAGCGGCAGGCGCGCGGCACCCTCCCCGTCATGGAAAGAGTCGCCAAGGCTGATGACGGATTTCGGCTGCCAGGTTGAGATGACTGCCTGCAGGCGGGTAAGTGTCGCTGTCGTATCATAAGGCGGCAGCAGCGAACCGCGCCGGGCATAGGACGAACCCTTTTCCAGATGCAGGTCGGAGACGACGAGCAAGTCTAGGTCGGTGAAGTAGAGCGCACCGGATGGATCGCAGACGGCGCGATTGCCGAGCAGCGTCAAGGTCGCCGGAGTGGCGTCGGAGCGGCGGGCGGTCAGCATGCCAGGACCTGTCCTTCTCCCCTTGTGGGGGAAGGTGCTGCCCCGAATGC
>CAYZQP010000341.1:2956-3388 GCA_964480545.1 uncultured Mesorhizobium sp.
GCGTGCCCGGCTGGAACACCCCTCATCCGTCTCGGCGCTGTGCGCCGATCCACCTTCTCCCACAAGGGGAGAAGGACAAGAGCGTGATGTGCTGGCACCAGCATCAATTCAGTTCACCCATCGCCTCCGCCACCAGCGACGCCTCATCGAACTTCGACGAGGCCTCGGCCAGCAGCGTGTCATTGGCCTCGCCCTTGACGCTCTCCTTGCCGATTTCCAGCAGCACGGGAACCGCCAGCGGCGAGACGCGGTCGAGCTGTTTATGCACGATTCGACCGCGAATGCGCGAGAGCATGTCGCCCAGTCTCCTGACATCGAGCAGCCCGGCGGCGGCATCGGCGCGGGTTGCCTGCAGCAGGATGTGGTCCGGCTCGTGCTGGCGCAGCACGTCGTAGATCAGGTCGGCCGACACCGTGACCTGCCGCCCGGTCT
>CAYZQP010000342.1:0-1425 GCA_964480545.1 uncultured Mesorhizobium sp.
ACTCCATGCGGTCGAGTTCCTGGAGCAAATCGTTGGGAAACTCGATGTCGGCCTTGTCGATCTCGTCGATCAGCAGCACCACCTTGCGGTCGGCAGCGAATGCTTCCCACAGCTTGCCGCGCTTGATGTAGTTGTGGATGTCGTTGAAGCGGTCGTCGCCAAGCTGGCTGTCGCGCAGGCGGGTCACCGCGTCATATTCGTAGAGGCCTTGCTGCGCCTTGGTCGTGGACTTGACGTTCCATTCGATCAGGTCGAGGCCGAGCGCTGCAGCGACCTGGCGCGCCAGCTCGGTCTTGCCGGTGCCAGGCTCGCCCTTGACCAGTAGAGGTCGCTCCAGCGCGATGGAAGCATTTACCGCAACCATCAGGTCTTTGTCGGCAATGTAGGCGTCAGTTCCTTGAAAGCGCATGTTGTGTTCCATGTTTAACGCATAACTAGGCCGAACGGCCGGCCAATTGAACCCGGAATATCAAATTTAGCGACCCCATTCACACTGCCTTTACCCTGAGGGCAACAAGCGGTGCAGGCAGGCCGAATTCCTACCCAATCTTAAACGCGTTCGCATAGATGACGTATCGTCTTGCTCGTGGGACTTGGGAACCTGGTGTTGGATCGCGTCCATACCATAATGTCGATCTTTGCGATGGCTTGCGCCTATGCGCTTGCGGCTGCGATCCCGGTTGCGCTTGGTCAACTGGACGATCAGACGATCAAGTTCGCCATCGCCAATGTGCTCGCTTTCGCGTTGATGAGCCGCTGCGACTACTTTGCCCACTGGCGGAACCTTCTGGGCATTTTTATCGGCAGCATGGCGATACAGCTGATGGTTTCCAGCCCTCTTGAGGCGGTTGCGGCATCTGTCGTGACGACCGGCTTTGTCGGCATATCGCTTTGGTTGACGCGCGGACTGTTCGGCCACTCAGGCCTGGAAGGCATGTCGCCACGCACTTTTGGCTTGCTGATCCTGACACTCGGCGGTGCAGCCTGGCTGGCTGCGGTGCTTGTGGCAGTGTTCTCCGGCCTCAAACTCAATCTGCCAATGGTTGCCACCGTTTCACGATGGTTCCTGGCAGATGCTGTCGGCGCGGCCATGATGCTGCCAATCTGCATAACGATTTCGCGCCGCCGGCTTGCAGGCTTGATGGAATACAACCGCGTCTTCCGGGCGTTCTTCTGGACCGTGTTTTGCGGAATCTCCGCCTGGGTCGCACTCGAGTACTCGCCGTTCCCGTTTGTGGTGGTCATCGTCCCGATGCTTTTGGCGGCCTTGCAACTCAAGCCGTTCGAGCTGTCGTTTCCATGTTTTGCCATGGGCGCGTCGGCGATGGCCTGGATGGCGACCACCGAGAGGACGATACCGTGGACGGTTGAGGGGGTTCAGGCCGGCGTGGTCGTGGCGCTGCTCGTCACATTCCTTGCCGGTTT
>CAYZQP010000342.1:1435-3372 GCA_964480545.1 uncultured Mesorhizobium sp.
ATGCCCCTGTCGGCCTGGCCATTATCGATATGAAGGGAAAGATTCTGGAGTCGAATGTCCGCTTCGCCGAGATGACGGGTTATGAAATCTCCGAACTGGAAGGCCTTAATGTCAGCGATATCACGCCGCCTGAGGATCGTAACATCAGCGCGGAGGTGTTTGCGGCTTTCTGGCGCGGCGAGGACGAGCCTCAGGTCTTTCAAAAGCGCTATCAACACAAGGACGGCAGGCTGGTCTGGGTCGAGGTGACTGCCATCGTCGAACGTGACAGCGCGGGCAAGCCACTATTCCTCAACTCCCACTTCATTGACATTCAGACCCGCAAGGAAGCCGAGCGCGAACTGGAGCAGATGAAGAATCGCTGGGACTTTGCGCTGGCGAGCGCGGGGCAGGGATTCTGGGATCAGGACGAGGTCGATAATGTAACGACCTATTCGTCAACCTGGACATCCATGCTTGGATACGAGCCTGGCAGCATCGATGGAAACAATGCGCTGTGGCTGGAACTGATCCATCCCGATGATCGTGATACTGTCGTGCAACTCGACCGGGCGCATCAGGCAGGCGAGATACCGTTCTTCGAACATGAGTATCGCTTGCGCCATGCACAGGGGCACTGGGTCTGGGTACTTGATCGCGGCAAGGTGATTGAACGCGGCGAAGAGGGAAAGGCCAAGCGCCTGATCGGCACGCTGACCGACATCAGCCAGCGCAAGGCGATCGAGGAGAATCTCGAGCGCACGGCAAGACTGCTCGAAGGCGAGAAGGAACGGCTGCGCGTAACCCTGGAGTCGATCGGCGACGCAGTGATCTGCACCGACGCAGAAGGGCGCATCACGTTCATGAATGCTGGCGCAGAATCGATGACGCAAACGCTTGCACGTGAGGCTATGGGCCGGCTTCTGCACGAGGTCTATCGTGCGACCCGCCAGAATGATGCAGAGGACGAGGACGGCTGGCACAACGCAACATTGCGCAACCGCGACGGTGTGGCGATGGCGATCCGCGAGGTGGTTTCACCGATCAGGCTTGGCAATGGCGAACGCGCCGGTGATGTCATCGTGTTCCAGGACTTCACGCAGTTGCGCCAGTTGCAACTGGAACTCCAGCATGCGGCAGACCATGA
Source organism: uncultured Mesorhizobium sp. (assembly GCA_964480545.1). Taxonomy (GTDB): domain Bacteria; phylum Pseudomonadota; class Alphaproteobacteria; order Rhizobiales; family Rhizobiaceae; genus Mesorhizobium_G. The sequence goes on from CAYZQP010000342.1 coordinate 2,562, forward strand.
CGGACTGACCGGCGTGCTCAACCGCAGCGGCTTCGTTTCGGCCATGGAGAAACTGGCGGGCAGTGAGGCAACACACGCCAACGAGAGTTACCTGCTGTTCGTCGACCTTGACCGGTTCAAGGCAGTGAATGACGGTGCAGGCCATGCGGCGGGCGATGCAATGCTCAGGCTGGTCGCGGAAACGCTCGAGGAAACGGTCAGGTCGTCGGATATTGTTGCGCGTCTTGGCGGTGATGAATTTGCGGTGCTGCTGCGGCGCTGCCCGGAGAGTTTTGCGCGCCTTGCCGCGCAGGCGATTGTCGATGGCATCGAGGCCATCGAGCTTGACTGGGCCGGGCGGAAGCTCGGTGTCGGGGCGAGTGTTGGCCTGGCGTCGTTTGGCGACACGCTATCGATCGATGCGACCATGGCGAGCGCAGACGAGGCCTGTTACGCAGCCAAGGCCGCCGGCGGTGGCGTCGTGAAAACTGCGCAGGATGTGCGGCGCAACTCAAAGAAGCGCGCCGCAGGAGGCCGGTAGCTCTGGCTCAGCGCGTCGGGACCGGGTGCTCGCCGCGATAATCGTAGAAGCCGCGGCCAGCCTTGCGGCCAAGCCATCCGGCCTCGACATATTTCACCAGAAGCGGGCAGGGGCGGTACTTGGAGTCCGACAAACCGTCATGCAGCACCTGCATGATCGACAGGCACGTATCCAGACCGATGAAGTCAGCGAGCTGCAGCGGCCCCATCGGATGGTTTGCACCAAGCTTCATGGCGGTGTCGATGGCCTCGACCGTGCCGACGCCCTCATAGAGCGTGTAGATCGCCTCGT
>CAYZQP010000343.1:0-3361 GCA_964480545.1 uncultured Mesorhizobium sp.
TGAGGATCAACACAACCGGCAGGCGAACAAACCAGATCGATAAACTGTCCACTCAGAAGGGCGCAGTCCAAACCGCTTCACACTTTTGCGCGACATGCGCTAGGCGTTGCTGCCCCACGGCCCGTGGAAAGCACCCTCGCCGTCGATACGCTCGAACCCGTGCGCGCCGAAGAAGTCCCGCTGCGCCTGGATCAGGTTCGACGTGCCACGTGCCTGACGGTAGCCGTCGAAATAGCCGAGTGCTGACGACAGTGCTGGCACCGGCAGACCGTTTTCCGCACAGAAGGCAACCACGCGGCGCAGTGAAGGGCTCGCCTGTTTCATCATCTTGATGAATGCCGGTGCCATCATCAGGTTGTCGACCGGGCCGGCATCAAAGGACTCGGCGATCTGCCCGAGGAACTGCGAGCGGATGATGCAGCCCTGCCGCCAGATCTTGGCGATGGTCGGCATCGGCAGGTTCCAGCCGTAGAATTTCGACGCGGCTTCCATGACAGCAAAACCCTGCGCATAGGCCGCGATCTTGCCCGCAAACAGCGCCAGTTCGAGGTCCTTCAGCAGCGCATCCTTGTCTGCGACTTTCGGCTTCTTGTTCTTGCCGTAAGCTGCCTCGGCAGCCTCTCGCTCGCCCTTCAGCGAGGAGATGACGCGTGCCGCAACTGCGGCCTCAATCGCGGTGGCCGGCACGCCAAGCTTCTGCGCCTCGATCGCCGACCACTTGCCGGTACCCTTCTGGCCGGCACGGTCGAGAATCAGATTGACCATTGGCTTCTTCGTCTTCGGGTCAACCGCCTTCAACACCTCTGCGGTGATTTCAATCAGATAGGAGTTCAGCCGTCCCTTGTTCCACTTTGCGAAGATGGGCGCGATCTCCTTGGCCTTCATGCCCAGACCATCGCGCAGCACGCCGTAAATCTCGGCGATCATCTGCATGTCGGCATATTCGATGCCGTTGTGGATCGTCTTCACGAAATGCCCGGCACCATCGAGCCCCAGCCAGGCCGCACAGGGCTCGCCCTTCTCCTTGGCCGAGATGGCGACGAGGACATCCTTCACGCGCTCCCAGCTGGATTCCAGCCCGCCGACCATGATTGATGGGCCATGGCGCGCGCCCTCCTCGCCGCCGGAAACACCCATGCCGATAAAAGTCAGACCCGAGCCTTCCAGTTCGGCAAAACGCCGGCGCGTGTCGTTGAAATCGGCATTGCCGGCATCAATGATGATATCGTTCTTCGACAGAATCGGCCGAAGCGCTGCGATCTGATCGTCGACCGGTTTGCCGGCCAGCACCATGACGATGATCGGCCGCGGCGGACGGATCGCCCTGGCCAGTTCTTCCAGGCTGTGACAGGGCACGATACGCGAGGCGAGTTCACCCGCCTCAGCCTTGAACTCATCCACCCGCGCGACTGTGCGATTGAACACCGCGACCGTATGGCCTTTCTCCGCGATGTTGAGGGCGAGAGCCGACCCCATCGTTCCGAGCCCGATCAGGCCAATATCGGCTTGAGCCATGTCCCGCGTCCTTCCCGCATTCTGTTTACTAAACCGGTTTGTGAACCTGGCCAGCCATGCCGTCAACAGGGTCTTTTACGTCCGTACAACTCTAGCCGGTGATGCACGATGTCATAACCCAGTTCGCGCGCGATCTCTTCCTGCAACTCCTCGATTCGATCCGAGTGGAACTCGATCACATCGCCTGTATCGACATCGATCAGGTGGTCGTGATGGTCGCCATGCGCCTGCTCAAAGCGCGACGGTCCGCCCTCAAAGGCATGGCGGTGAATCGCCCCCATCTCCTGCAAGAGCTTCATCGTACGGTAGACCGTCGAGAGTGAGATAGAATTATCGATTTCGCTGGCACGCCGGAAAATTTCCAGCGCATCCGGATGATCCTCACTTTGAGTGAGGATGTTGACGATGACCTGCCGGGGACGGGTCACACGAACTCCCGCTTTACGCAGGAGCTTCATGTAATCCGGTCTGCGATTCGAAGAAGATGACATAATTGGATTATGTTCCAGTTGACATCCAGTTGCAAAACGATTGTGGCAGCCGGCTACCGGCAATCACGGGAACTACAGGTCGCGCCCGGCAATTGCAGTTCCAGCCGCCCAGCCGGATGACCATGCCCATTGGAAGTTATAGCCGCCGAGCCAGCCCGTGACATCGATGGCCTCGCCGATGAAATACAGGCCGGGGGCGGCTTTCGCCTCCATGGTCTGCGAGCTCAGGCCGGCAGTATCAATGCCGCCCAGCGTCACCTCGGCAGTGCGGTAGCCCTCCGTGCCAACCGGATAGAGCTCCCAACTGCGCAGGCTGGCCACCAGCGCATCGAGCTTCCTGTCGCTCATCTCGGCCATTGGCGCGGTCCAGCCGTTGCGCTCGGCAAGGTAGGCGGCGAGGCGTTTCGGCAGGATCTCGCCAAGTGCTGTCGCGGTGCTGCGGCGCGGGTTCTCCTGCCGGAATGCACGCAGGCGGGCGAGCAGATCCAGACGCGGCTCCAGCGAGATTCGAATAGGTTGGGTCTCGCGCCAGAAGGATGAAATCTGCAGGATGGCCGGGCCTGACAGGCCGCGATGGGTGAACAGCAACGCCTCTTCGAAACCGGTCTTGCCGCAGGAGACGCGCGCGTCCACGGCGACCCCCGCGAGTTCGCGGAACCCTGTCAGCACGTCCTCGCCGAAGGTCAACGGCACCAGCGCGGGCCGCGTATCGGTCACGGCAAGGCCGAACTGCGCGGCGATCTGATAGGCCAGCCCGGTCGCGCCCATTTTCGGGATCGACTTGCCGCCAGACGCCACGACGACATTTTGGCATTGGATTGTTGCTGCGCTATTCCCCCCGAGCTTCAACTGGAAGCCTGTTTCGTTGCGCTCGATGCTTTCGAGCGAGGTACTTAGCCTGAGCTCAACGCCAACCGCCGCCATCTCCTGCAGCAGCATCTGGATGATGTCCTTTGCGGATTTGTCGCAGAACAGCTGTCCCAGCGTCTTCTCGTGCCAGGCGATGCGATGCTTCTCCACCAAAGCGATGAAGTCCGCCGGCTTGTAACGGCCCAGTGCCGACTTGGCGAAATGCGGATTGGCCGACAGGAAGTTTGCCGGCCTGGCGTCGATATTGGTGAAATTGCAGCGCCCGCCGCCGGAGATGCGGATCTTCTCGCCGGGGTTCTTCGCGTGGTCGAAGATCAGCACGCGCTTGCTGCGCGATGCCGCGTGGATGGCGCACATCATGCCAGCCGCGCCCGCGCCGATGATTATTGTGTCGAAGGTTTCGATCCGCAAATTCGTCTTCCAGTTGACCGAGCCCTAGGGGCTTACTGCCGCGGCGTCCAGTCAAAGAAAACCCCCGCCAGATC